>JAHQVK010000184.1 GCA_019634385.1 Myxococcales bacterium
AGATCAAGCAGTGAGTGATGTAGGGTCGAATCGGTGAGACTGAAAGGACCGGCTTCATTCTCGGGAGCGATGTGGGCACTCTCGATCGTGCCGACGCCGAAGGTACACCAAGTTCTGGCCCGAGGTGATGCTTCCAGAAGCTCTCGTCAGTGACCCGCACTCCGTTTGTGATCGCCGACCTCTCACCGCCACACCGTCCAGACATCACTCAGCCGAACGTCGACCGGCCGCGTCTGGCGTGATCCACGGCGGCGCTCCTCAAGTTCGACCTGGCCTCGCGCCAACGCGAGTTCGGCGTCGTGCTTCTGTTTGTCGGTCGCGAGTCGGGGTGAAAGGGTTTGAACCTTCGACCTCTTTATCCCGAAACATGGGAGACATCATTGCTCCGCTTTCACTCCCTTCATTTCGGTTACTTGGCCCGAACGAGGGTGCCCGAGTACATTGCGTAGCTTGTCATTTTTGCTGGGCTCACGGTAGGTCGCAAGGATCGCCTGAGGACTTTGCCACCAGGATTGAGTCAGAGAACGGGGCGCTTATCAGCGAAGTGTTCCGGCCAATCGAAAACATCCCTCCCTGAGCTACGCACGAGTTTGTTCTGGTGGCTCAGCATCGCGCCCTCGGGGACCAATAGGGGCGAGTTTGCCGAGCTTTCAGGCGTTTATTTCCTTGTGGGCCAAGTGCTGCCCCGGTAGTCAAAACTCGGCCCGCCATGCTCTTGACCGTTTCCACCACGCATCGACCCGCCACCGACCTCGGGTTTTTGCTCGAAAAGAACCCGGCGCGGTCGCAGTCCTTCGACTTGGCCTACGGGATGGGCCACGTCTTTTATCCCGAAGTCTCTGAGGACCGATGTACTGCCTGCCTTCTTCTTGAGATCGACCCGGTGGGACTTGTGCGTGGTAAAGGCCGGGGCCAAGATACGGCCCCGCACACGCAGTACGTTAACGACCGACCCTATGTGGCGTCGTCCTTTCTCAGTGTCGCGCTCGCTCAGGTCTTCAGCTCGGCGCTGAAAGGCAAGAGCCGCCAGCGGCCCGACCTGGCGAAGACGCCTATTCCTCTGGAAGCGAATCTAGCGGCGCTGCCAGCCTCGGGTGGTGAGGAGATGATTCGCCGGTTATTCGAGCCGCTCGGGTACGAAGTGGAAGTCACAGGCCAGGCCCTCGACGAGCGGTTTCCAGATTGGGGAACGAGTCCCTATTTCGATGTGCAGCTTCGGGGGAAATGCACCCTGAGCCAGCTCCTTTCGCACCTCTACGTTCTAATTCCGGTACTTGACGATGCGAAGCACTACTTCGTGAGTGGCGACGAGCTGAAGAAGCTCCTGGACAAAGGCGGCGATTGGCTTCCCGAGCATCCTGAGCGTGCCTTGATCACCCGGCGTTATCTCAAACATCGGCGAGACCTCACCCGAGAGGCGCTCGCCCAACTCGAAGGTGCGCCCGAGACCGCATTGGAGGAAAGTGATAGCTCCAAGCGTCAGGCGGAGTCAAAGTTGGAGCAGCCCCTGGGCTTAAACGACCTGCGCATCAAAGCGGTTGTGGGTGCGTTAAAGGAGGCGGGCGCTTCGAGTGTCATCGACCTCGGATGTGGCGACGGGAAGGTCCTGCGAGCACTCATGGAAGATCACAGCTTCCAGAAGATCACCGGAATGGACGTGAGCTATGGATCTTTGGAGTACGCCAAGAAGCGCCTGCGCCTCGATGAACTGCCCCCACGACAGAGGCAGCGCATCGATCTAATTCAAGGCTCACTGACTTATCGCGACTCAAGGTTCTCGGGGCATGAGGCGGCTTGTCTGGTTGAAGTCATCGAACACCTCGATTCCGAACGCCTGGCCGCCCTGGAGCAGGTCGTGTTCGAGTTTGCGTCCCCGCCTAGGGTGCTCGTGACAACCCCCAACATCGAGTACAACACGCACTTCCACTCGCTCAAAAATCGGGAGCTGCGTCATGCGGACCACCGCTTCGAGTGGACACGGGCAGAGTTCAGAGCGTGGGCCGAGCGGGTCGCCGAAAAGTTTGGTTACCAGGTCTCGCTTGCGCCCATAGGTCCTGACGATGGCGTCACCGGGCCACCAACACAGATGGGGGTCTTCAAGAAATGAAACTGGAGATCCCAGAGCTATCACTCGTGCTCCTAATAGGCCCTTCCGGCAGCGGTAAATCGACGTTTGCTCGTCAGCACTTCCTACCGACGGAGGTGGTGTCCTCGGATACATGTCGAGGGTTTATCGCTGACGACGAAAACGATCAGTCCGCGACGAAAGATGCTTTTGAACTGGTCCAGTTCATTGCCAAGAAGCGATTGGAGGCAGGCCGTCTTACCGTCATCGACGCCACCAACGTCCAGCGAGAATCTAGGAAGCCGTTGGTCGAGCTTGCTCGTAAGTGCCATTGTCTCCCTGTAGCCATTGTCTTCGATCTGCCGGAGCGGCTATGCCAGGACCGAAACAAGGGTCGGGACGACCGGAATTTCGGTCCCCATGTGGTGGATCAGCAGATTCAGCAGTTGCGACGGTCATTTAAGGGACTCAAGCGCGAGGGGTTCCGGGGCATCCACAAGTTGAAAACGCTTGACGATGTTGAAAGCGTCGAGATCGAGCGGACGAAACTCTGGCCGAACCTGAAGCATGAGACCGGCCCCTTCGACCTCATCGGCGATGTCCACGGGTGTTTTGACGAGCTAAGTGAACTCCTGAAGAAGCTGGGCTACGAAGTCGGCTCAGATCGAAATGCGCCGACAGCATCGCACCCCGAGGGGCGGAAGGCCGTTTTCTTGGGCGACTTGGTAGACCGTGGCCCCGACTCGCCTGCTGTCTTGCGTCTTGTCATGTCAATGGTGGGGAGCGGGAGTGCGTACTGCGTGCCTGGAAATCACGACATCAAGCTCCAGCGGAAGCTCCGAGGCCGAGATGTGAAGGTGACCCACGGACTTCAAGAGACCCTGGACCAGCTTGAAAAAGAGCCCGATGCCTTCAAGACGGAAGTTGCGGAGTTCATCGACGGGCTGGTCAGCCACCGAGTGTTTGATGATGGAAAACTGGTGGCGGCCCACGCAGGGCTTAAGGAGCGCCTCCAAGGCCGGGCGTCCAAAGCGGTTCGTGAATTCGCCCTGTGGGGAGAGACGACCGGCGAGACGGACGACTACGGCTTACCAGTCAGATACGATTGGGCATCCGAGTATCGCGGTCCGGCGATGGTCGTCTATGGGCACACGCCGGTCCCCGAGGCGACTTGGGTTAACAAGACAATTTGCATCGATACGGGCTGTGTGTTCGGGGGCTCGCTCACGGCCCTGCGTTACCCCGAGAAGGATTTGGTGTCGGTGCCCGCCGCCCAGATTTACTACGAGCCGGTCAAGCCGCTAAAGCCCGTGACGCCGACGAGAGATCATCACCTTCTCGATATCGACGATGTTCGCGGCAAACGGGTCATCGAGACTCGGGTCCGGCACAGGGTCACGGTTCGCGAAGAAAATGCGGCAGCGGCGTTAGAGGTGATGAGCCGATTTGCCGTCGATCCCAGGTGGCTCATCTACCTTCCACCCACCATGTCACCTCCGGAAACGGCCAAGTCTGGCCCCTATTTGGAGCATCCAGCCGAGGCACTGGGATACTATCGCTCTCAGCACGTTGGGCTCGTGATCTGCGAAGAGAAGCACATGGGCTCGCGAGCCATCGTCGTAGTGTGTCGGTCCGAGGAGAGCGCCGCCAAACGGTTCGGCGTGCCGGGGTCACGGGGCATCATCTACACACGAACAGGTCGTCGGTTTTTCTCTGATCACAGCCTTGAGTCCGAGCTGTTGAGCAGAATCGATGCTGGCTTGCAGAAGGCAGGAGTGTGGGAGGAGCTTTCGTCGGACTGGGTATGCCTCGACACTGAGTTGCTCCCTTGGTCCCAGAAGGCCCAGGATCTCCTGCAAGCGCAGTACGCGGCGGTCGGCAGGGCGGGCCGGTCGTCTCTGGCCAAGGCTGAGTCCTTTGTGCAGGCTGCTATCGACCGCGATGCTGGAAATACAGACCTTCTCGAGCGTATTCGGAGTCGCAGAAAACAGATCGATAAGTACGTGGAGGCGTACCGCGAGTACTGCTGGCCGGTGAAGAGTATCGATGACCTGAAGGTCGCGCCGTTCCACATTTTGGCATCAGAAGGGGCGGTTCACACGGGCCGCGATCACCGTTGGCACATGGAGACTTCCCACCGCCTGGCGGACGTGGACTCGCATGTGTTTCGACCCACGCCTTTCAAGATCGTGGACCTCACCAATGACGATGAGGTCGTGGAAGCCGTCGCGTGGTGGGAAAAGCGCACCGAAGGTGGCGGTGAAGGCATGGTCATCAAACCTCTTGAATGGCTGGCGCAAGGGAAACGGGGGCTCGTCCAACCGGCAATCAAATGCAGAGGACGGGAATATCTTCGGATTATCTATGGCCCTGAATACACCACGCCGGAACTCCTCGACCGGTTGCGGGCACGCGGCCTCAAGGCCAAGCGGTCTCTCGCCATGCGCGAGTTTGCGCTTGGATTGGAATCCCTCCACCGTTTCGTAGAAGGTGAACCTCTCTACCGAGTTCATGAATGCGTATTCGGTGTGCTGGCTATGGAGAGCGAGCCGGTGGACCCGCGGCTGTAATGTCACTTGGAACGATAGTAACCCGGTGGACGCGAGCTATGCGGCCACGCGGCCATCTCGCGAACCGTCGGCCTCTCTTTGCTCGGCCCTGGAAAAAGAAAAGCCCCCGAGATTCTCAATGATCTCGAAGGCTTCTCTAGTCGGGGTGAGAGGATTTGAACCTCCGGCCTCTTGATCCCGAACCAAGCGCTCTGGCCAAGCTGAGCTACACCCCGATGATTGACTCGAACTAGGAGCGACCGGATCCGTAGTTGCTCAAATAGACGCTGTCAATCAATGATCACGTTTGCACACAGAGTCATCCACGTCCCCCGCATCGCCAAAGGTATCGTTCAGCAACCTAAACCCATGTAGGCCAGCCACGGCCCTCATGTTCATAGCCTGAAACCCACTCGCCCTCAGCACTTTACACCAGCCATGATTACCGACATACAACAATGAGTCGAGGCGATGTAAGCTTGTGAGGTCTGTTTATATTGCCAATTCGGTGAGTGTTTTTTTCTTCGTCGTCTCCGTCTGCGGTAGCGCCTATCCTCAAAACAACTCGGATACAAACGAGGCGCCCGAAGAAACAACATCCTGGACCGAAACACTCGATATCGTCCGCCGAGGGATACGTGTCAATCTCACCGATAGTGGCTCCTCGTACGCCAAATTTATCTTTAGCACGCAGTTTTGGGCTCGCCTCATTCAAACCAACCCTGGTTCCATTGACGCCAATACTCGCGAGCCCCTCAACCTATACACGGACTTTGCCGTGAGACGAGCGCGCTGGATCCTGCTCGCCAATCTCGAAAATCGCCTCTTTCTCTTTTCACAAATTGGTATCACCAGCTTTGCCCGCAATGCCCAAAACCGTAACCCCTTCTACGTTCACGATTTTCAGGGCCAAATCCAGTACCTGCCGGGCCAATACTTCGGCGCAGGACTTCATCTTTGGACTGGACTCTCTCGAGACTCCCGAATCGCCCACGCCAGCTACCTCACCCTAGACAATGAAGGGTACAACATTCCCAACAGTCTCACTGTCGATTGGGTTGGACGCCAAATTGGAGTGTTTCTTCGAGGTATGATCGGACCCTTTGGTTACAGCTTAGCGACCAACGTGAGCGAAAACGCAAATGCTAAGTTATCCACCGACGCTGATATCGCTCAGGCCGCCGAAGACCATGTGGCTCGACTACGTCGGCACTCGAATTTCAACCTCCACGGCTATGGATACTGGTCATTTCTCAATAAAGACGCCCCACTAACTTCGGGGGCCTGGCAAATGACCTACCTCGGAAAAAAAGGGCGAATCTTCAACTTAGGGGCAGGATTTCAATATCAACCAGAGGATATTGGTTACTGGAGTGAGCCCGAACAAGAAGTCAAACAACAAGCATCACTCTCGATTTCTGGTGATGTCTTTCTTGAGTACCCACTGCCAGCACATAGTTTACTCAATATCTATATATCTTACCATATCTATGATTTTGGCCCAAACTACGTACGGACCCAAAATATCATGGGAGGGTATGCCGTCTCTGATCCAAACCAAGAGCCACTCCTCCCCGGTGCAGGACACACTTCTTTTGCGTGGGGAACCGGTCATTTGCTCCATGGTGAAATCGGCTATGTTCTTCCTAGGTTTCTCGTTGGTAGCGTCCTGCAACTTCAGCCTTTTGTTGGCATCACCTGGCGAGATATGAAGGCTTTCGCGGAGCCCACACTCAACTATCGGGTCGGCTTTAACTGGTACATACTAGATCAAGGTCTAAAGCTCACCGGAGAATACGCCATCCGCCCACTTATAGGCCCCACCACTCGGCGTGTAGAAGAATATTTGGGGCTCTTTGTGCTTCAACTCCAGGTCCGAATCTAGCAGTCTGTTGATCTAGCCCTGTGTGTAGCTGTCGAGCCAGGCTTTTCGTGAAACGCTCTGACGACGAGGCGAGCGTACCAGTCGGTACGCGACCGAGGAGAGACTTTTCGTGGTCAGGACGTTTCACGGAAAGACCGGCCGATAGATGCGTGCAGGGCCAGATCAACCGGCTGCTAAGCCCCGGCCCAGCTAGTAAACTATCGTGAACCAATTCACATGAAAAGGCCTGGTGCATTACGCTAGGTCTTTAGCTAACACCGGCTAGCGGAGCGCCGCGCCAGAGGCGAGTCAACTATATATTCGGCTCGCTATTCCATTTGCGTACCTCACATTCGCTTTCGGCGTTCGCTTTCGGCGTTCGCTTTCGGCGTTCCGCACGGTCCCTCAAATGTACATTACCTGGAGAGAATCCAAGGTTGGCACACATGATGCTATACTACCTTGCAACCCCCACTCAAGGGGAGAAGGTATTCGGTACAACAATGACCATACAACCTCCATCCGCTTACTTATTGGGAAGATCAGGTCCTAGCCCCGGCCTAGAGTCCACTGCCCTACCCACATCCGACCAATCAAAACGCGACACCTGGATCTCAGCCATCGAACTTAGTCCCAACTTCCAAATCATCGCCGCACTTTTGCAAGCCGGGCAAGATCTCAAAAATCAAAGTATCGAACTCCTCAAGTCCAAATCTGGGGAATTGGATCCTAAAACTATGGCCTACTTCAATGAGTTCAATGAACAGGCCAACCAGCTCATGACCATCGCCACCAACATGCAAAAGAGCGATCAAAACGTCCGCGAAGCCTTTGTTCGGAATATGGTGTAGCGATGTGTACCAGCAATTGTGCGCCCTCTTCTCAGCTGGTGATGAACCACTATCTTGATGTTGTCTCATCCTCGTCATCAACAATCCTCGAGAACATAGACCCCACACAATCGGCGATAGACAACATATTATCTACTGCAGTGATTTATGATCAAACAGATATATATCGATCAGAGATGATCAACTTCAACGCTCTCCCTGGGTTTAGCGATCCGTCCGCTTCTCATAGACCACGGGATGCTCAAGGTGGTATTCAGGCCCTGAATCTTGCGGTATACAACGCCATGAAGAAAGCTGATGTGCCGGCACCAAATATCTCTGTACTAACCCAAACCAATGACGAGAGTTTTCCTAAACTAGGTTCCGATCAATGGTATCAGCAAGCACAAACCTCCGGCGTCTATATTCCTTTGCCCACGGATATAGACCATCTATTCATCCACACCACGCTAAAGGGTGATAAATTCTTGCGCGATTTCTTATCTACTTATCGAACTGAAGCGAAGGCAGCCCAAACGGAGGGAATAACTCTAGCACTTACCGATTACAAAGAACTATACAAATCTCAGAGAGGCCGCAGTAATGACAAAGGCAAAAGACTATTTCAAAAAGATGGTATGGGTAATCATGAAGTCCATACCTTTCGTGCGCTATGTACCTTCGTTGATGCTATCATTGAAATCAACCAGCATATGAATCGCCTCGCAGCAAATGGAGCTTCTCAGGACCAACTCGCTTGGATAGCTCGAAAGATCACGACTCCGACCGCCGCCATCAGTCCAGGTAGCGAAGTTGATGATCACCATTTTGGTGACTTCATGAAGACACTAGGAAAAGAGCAGGAGATTTTTTCCATTGTTTATCACACCATTCAAACTAACCCTGGAAACGCCAAGCTTTTTGACGAGTTTAAAGGTAGTGCCTCACAGGTTGCAGCCAACCTTCTAGCTGAACGAGGAACTACACAGCTACAAAAGCAGGCGGACGAACTCAATCTGGAATTCTTCGAAGACAGTGAACAATATAAAGTAGACATTAATTTGGCTATTATTCAGACATCAAAATCACTACAGAGGGATATAATGAACTGGAGCCATCAAGAGCGGATAGACTTCAATACATACATCAACGATCTCCGTTCCGCCGCCTTTTCTCATCCTCAACAAGTACTGGATCAGTTGGATGAGCGGTATACAGTAAAGACCATTTGAATTGATTCTATAAGAACCAGCAAGGGGTCGCGCAGCGGGGCAGAGCCCGGCGTAGAAGCAGGAACTTGGGTTCAACCAAGTGGTTTCTGCTGTACGAACCAAGACTCGTTTAACAACGAAAGAGGAGCTATATGAGGACTTCGTCATCACCCCTGTCTACAACAAGTTTCGAGGAAGCCAATCGGCTCGAAATGACACCTCGTCCGTCACTGACTTCATCCGATGAAGATGAACTTATCGCGGATACAACTATTTTTTCTTCGCTCACGCCTCATCAACTTGTTCTTCTTCAGTTTGTCATGAATCAGCAACAAACCTCCGCTCAAATGACCAGCGCGGCAATAAAGAACAGCCACGATACTGCAATCAATATTCTGAACAATATTCGCTAAAAGGAGCCTATATTGAGTATCCTCGAGCCCATAGCTATCGTTATTGGAAGCGCGACAGAGTTCGCGTTGAGCGCCTGTGGTGCAGACAACGCAACCAAAGCATCTATTCGAACCGGTATGGCCGGGTTATCAGCAGTCATGCAGGCGCCGGCATCAGCCACAGCCTTTGGCGTTGGTGCCGCCCAAGCAATCGCTGACGAAGCGGTGGATGCGACCGGCCTACAGGCCAACGCTCCGGTCCGGCAGATGGTCTCCGAAGCTCTTCAACTCACCGCCGACTGCCTCCGCGCTCCAATGGACGCATCAAGCCTGGTCAGTGCTGGAGCTCGCCTAGGTACGTATGCGGTCGCTGAGAGCCTCAAGGACGAAGCACCTGGGTTGTCTCAACTTTCGAGTTTGTCCTCCGTCGTTGGCTCATCTCACAGCACCCCCAGTTTCAGGAATATTAGCTGGAAAAAAACCATCTATAAGGCGACCGGTGCCAGCCTCGGCGCATCAGCTGGAATGAGCGCTCGACTCGTTGCAGACCCCGATTCATCAACCCAGGAGATTATAAGCGCAGCCAGACTTGGTGGGTCATTTGGTTCTAGTGCCGGACAGGCCACGGACGGCCGTATCAATGACAACTCATGGGGACTCACCGCAAACCTCGCAATAGATACGGCAGCTCAAGCAGCCACTGCGAGCGCCATGTACGGTCTTGCTGATAACACTGCAGACGCCGACATAAACAGCGTACTTCATTATGCTCAGTCGATCAAAGTCTCCAGGGAGATAGACCTCTCAAAGAAGCTCTGTGCAAGTCAGCATGGACTGGTCGGATCATCCACTACTGAGATTCCTATGCCACCGGAAGAGTGCAATCGTTTGTATGCTCAATCGTCCATAGGTAACATCCAAATATTTTTCGCCTCGCAAGAGGCGATCCAACGGGAGGCTAAAGCTCAACTGCTACACCGACTCGAAATAGACCCCGATCTAATTCCTGATAAGCCTTCAGAAGGCGTTCAGGCTTTTCTTGATGCACTTAGCTACGCAGACAAAGGATCGGGATCCTGAAACCCAGGTGACCCATATCAAAGAAATTACTTAGACTGAGCCCAAGCTCTTGTCACTTCGTTCCGCCGTGCTTCACTGCGCGACCAAGGTGCCGCCACCTTTGGAGATAATTCAACCAGAGTGGAACGATTATTTGGCGTGAGCCTGCTTATGGTCGACCTCCTCTGCTCCCCTTACACCGCATGATATTGGAAATTGGGGCACACCACTTTAGATCAATCAAGCTATGGTAGTTCACGGGGGCTTTGAGCCAACGCGCATCACTCAACGCTCTTCAAGGCGGCGTTTTGTCAGTAGTGTTGGTGGGGCTCTGCTTATTAGCCCCAAGATGTGGCCGGCGGTAATCACCCAGACCAAGGAGGCAGGCAGTCTCTTTACCGTTGGGGTTGCGTCTGGTGATCCTAGTCACCACTCGATAGTGCTCTGGACTCGATTGGCACCCCAACCACTGCAAGGAGGTGGCTTGGGCCACGTGAATATACCGGTTGGTTGGGTAGTGGCTCGTGATCCAGAGCTCCACGACGTGGTTCGCCGTGGAATGGTCACCGCAACCCCCTATGCCGGACATGCGGTTAAGGTCGTTGTCGACGGACTGCCCTCTAACAGTTGGTTGTACTATCAGTTTTCTGCGTTTGGTCAGCAAAGCAGACTCGGGCGTACCCGCACCTTTCCTCATCCCGGATCAACCCCCGAGCGAATGCGATTTGCTGTAGCCTCCTGCCAGAACTATACGGCCGGGCTCTTCACCGCCTATCACGACATGGTTCAGCAGAATCTCGACTTTGTCATCCACGTTGATGACTATATCTATGAAAATGGCCCGTTGAGCATACCACTCTGGCCGGATCGAAACCATAACAGCCCCGAACTTTTCAGCGTCGAGGACTACCGCAATCGATACGCTCTATATCGCTTGGACCCGAACCTTCAAGCCGCTCACGCTCATCTACCGTTCATCTTCACCCCAGACCAGCCGAATGAAGACAACTTGGGGGATAACATGTCATCAACATCTTCGCCGGCTGCAACCTATAAGCTCATAAACCGGCGACGAAATGCCATCCAAGTATTCCATGAAAGTATGCCTCTGACCCCGACTCCCAACATTCCAGCTCAACAGGGTTGCTTCAACCAAACTCGCAAATATACGTACGGTCGGCTCGCTGATATCCATGTACTGGCTACGTCCACAAACAATAAGCCGGTGAACGATAGTACATGCTACCGAGCTATTAATGCTATTCCGAAAGATGTTCGCACAGCCTTGCAAACAGTACTTAACACTTCCTCGCCCAATAAGAACATGGTAAGCGCCTCAGACCATTCACTGAGCAACGATCTGCCGGTGCTGAGCCTTGCCCACGACCTCTATCGTTCTCGAGCCCTATGGAACATCATCGCCCAGACGACAATGGTAAGTCCTTGGCGACTAAAAGACAGCACCCGACTCAGGCTGGCCAACAATCCGTATATTCATCCGAGTACTAAAGCAACGCTGTTAAATAGCTTTGCGGCCGTGGGTTCAATCATCCACGCTCCTCGTACCCAAGAACAATACGCAGTCAGCCCTGAGAGATTGTTTCATCTCTTAGATGCTCTAAGACCAAGAAATCCGGTGATCCTCACCGGTGGGACCCACTCCGCATGGGCGGCTGGCGTCTTCAAAGACATCGCTGACCTATCTAGTGATATGATTGCCGCCGAGTTTGTGTGTACAAGTATTAGCTCTACATTTGGTGGTATCGATCCTCGGCCACTGGACTTTGTGATACGCGCCGCACTCAAAGATAACCAGCATATCGAGTTTTTTAATGGTCTCTTTCGAGGCTACTGCCTCTGTGATGTGGACAGCCAACGTTGGCGAACCACATTTCGTGGAGTTGGATCGCTAGCAGATCTGCAAAACCCAATCCCGGAGGCCTTGGTACCTAAAGCGGATTCACGAGTAGAAACAGACGCAACGGTTGAGCTCGCCAGCGGCTTCAATCAACATAGGCATTCCCAGTCACTCATCACCCGTGTCGCACGTGTTCCCGTGCGGGAATAAAGAATCTCGACACCTGGCTATGACCTAAGCTTGACGCTACCCATATCTTTCACAAATACAGCCTCTATGAAACCGCTCCGAATCGCCCCTTCTATCTTATCCTGTGACTTTGGAAGGATGGCGGAAGAAGTTGCCGCTGTAGACCAGGCTGGAGCGGATCTTATCCACGTGGACGTCATGGATGGCCGTTTTGTTCCAAACCTGACAATCGGCCCCGTTGTCGTTGAAGCCGTTCGACGCGCTACCACCAAACCACTCGACGTTCACCTCATGATGGTGGAACCGGAAAAATATCTACAGGTTTTCACTAGGGCTGGAGCCACCGGTCTGACTGTACAAGCAGAGGCGGTGCCTCACCTTCATCGATGTATCCATGCAATCAAAGATCTAGGGGTACGTGCTGGCGTAGCACTCAATCCGCACACGCCCCCTGAAGTCCTTGACTACCTATGGGAGGACATTGACCTCGTCTTGTGTATGACGGTGAATCCCGGCTTTGGCGGTCAACGTTTTATCCCTCAGGTTGTACCCAAAATCGCAAAAATTAGGGACCGACTACATGCGATCGGTCGACTAGATGACGTAGATGTTGAAGTTGACGGAGGTATCACTGCTGAAACTGCCCCACAGGCAATCACTGCTGGCGCGAATCTTTTGGTTGCTGGCTCCGCAGTATTTGGCCAAGCCAACTACGCTACCGCCATACAGCAACTTCGCATGGCCAAGGACCAGGGCACTCAAGCGAAAACGCCGTCCCTCTTCTAGGGCTGTCTTTAGTCTCCCCAGCCGGAGAGGGTAAAGACACGCCCTAGGCTCTCAAAGTCCTAAAACGAGGAGGCAGTCCTACCCAGGACCGTTGGCGAGCAGCTCACCAGGGTTTTGAGCCTCTTCTAGCATCATCGATACCGCTCCAAGCGGAGCCACCGACGCATCAACCAGCTCCTCCGCTCGAGCTAGGGAAGACGCTGTAACATAGACACGGAATTGTGGAGCGTTACCCGACGGTCGAAGATGTAGCACGTCCCCGCCTGCAAACTGCATTCGGATGCCATCTACCCAGTTCACGTACTCAAGAGAGGTCAATCCATGAGGGCCAAAACGCTTCTCAACTCGCGCTTTAATCCCCTCTAGCACAGTGACCTCGTCCGATGTTGCACTGCGGGGCATACCTTCTTCAGTACGCACTCGCGGATATGGACGAAACCACGCCTCAAGCGCCCCCGAGAGTTGCAGGTGCGCCATAGCCTTGTGCGCGGCTTCCCTGGCCACATCATCAATCACTCCTGCGGTTGTGTGGCGCGCAGGTAGGCGTTGAATCCGGTCGTATATCGATTGCTCGTGGGCCACCGCGTGCTGCAACACCACAAGCAATGGCAGTACCGCGTCCCGTGTTGGCAGTGGCGACAAACTCCGACCGTCTCGAACATTCTCCGTAGCGAGTAGAAAGCCGCCATTAGCCTCAAAACCCGCTTTGCGAACCCCTTCCATGGTGTGCATAGAATCAATGACCCACGGCGAACCGATACGGGTTCGCTGCACAGAAACGCCGAGATGAACCAACTGCATATCTACGAGGTCACTAGCACTCACCGGAATCGCCACCGCATCCAGGTCTAGATCTTCCGAAGCTAGAGTACCCAGCACATCACCACGAACAAAATGAGCTTTCTGGTCCGCATCAAACACTACCAACAACGGCCGGTCACTATCTCCATCAGTAGAAACAACCGCATCCAAACCGCGTAAGGCCGAACGAGCTTCGTCCGCTAACTCACAGATTTCCTGAAGCAGTTTTGCATCCACCGCCTCGGTATCAATCGGAATAAAGGTCTGCGAGCGCCCGACTGGGTACACCTCAGCGCCTGTCCGCCTAAGTATGTCCACCAACACATCTCTGCCGACGGCAGAGTGCTGATAGACCGCCAGTCGCAGCCCCTTCAGCGCTGAGTTACCAAAGAACTGCGTGTAGCGCTCTCTGTAAGCAGACTCCGCAGTGCCATCCACTTCAGGCAAGGGTAAATCAGTCCCTAGCCGAAAAGTGCCATTGTCATCAAACAGCGAAGTATCTGGTGCTTGTTCATAAGCAACACGCCGTTGTTCCTTCACATGGGCCAAAATCGGAGATTCATGGCGCTTCAGCACTTCTCCGTGCGGGAGATTGAACTTGAGCCCATTCCGATCAAAAGGGATGTGGCTGCCAGTCACCATGATACTTGGTCGTTGGTGGGCAAACGCATAAGCGGCCAAGGCTGGGGAAGGGATCAGCCCAAAATACCGAAACTTCCCTCCCGCATCCGCAACCGCCCGGTGGACCGCCCTCAAAATACGCTCCGTGCTGGGTCGAAGATCCCCTCCGACAAACACCTCCAACGCATCCACCACCGTCGGGTCCTCACTCCGCAGAAACTCGATAAAACCGCGAGTGTTTATATAAACCTCTAGGTCGGTCAGATCCTTGACCAAGCCCCGAAGTCCGCTGGTGCCAAACGCGAGCTCGTTTAAACGCTTGCCTCGAAATAGTAGCTCAAATGCCACGACTTGGGAGCTATAGCGGCGGATGCCGACGGAGACCAGCATCACCGGTGCTAAACCCGCATTCTATCCGTCACTTTTTCTCATTTATGGTTGGAAAAGTATCTATATCAACACCATGAACCTACTCCGGCGCATCCATAACGTTGGTATCGCAGGGTCGATGGTTCTTTCTCTGGTAGCTTGCTCCGTCCCTCAAGGTTATGCCCTCTCACATGGACCAACCGCGTCAGCTCGCCCTGGAAGTACTTCGCCGAGTGTCTACCCAAGGCGCTTTCGCCGGCGCAGCCCTTCGCAATCTGATGTCCCCCACTTTGCCGGCTGTAGACCGCAGATTGGTCACCGAGCTTGTCTATGGTGTACTGCGGTACCGAAGCCACGTGGATCGAGCTCTAAGACGAGCGGCCGGGCGCAGACTGAAAGACCTTAATCCCCGTATTCATGACGTACTGCGACTCGGCGCATACCAGATCATGTATCTCACCCGAGTACCTGACCATGCAGCAGTCCACTCCGCAGTGGAGCTAGCCAAAAACCGGGCTGGTTCCGTAGGAGGTCGACGAACAAATCAGATCCTACGCAAGCTTGCCAGCACCTCACCCGACCAACGGCTTCCTCCCGTCCCCGATCTGCAAAGCAATCCCATAACTCATATCGCTGAAGAAGGATCTGTGCACCCGGATGTCGCTCGGGTGCTGATTCAAGCACTAGGGGCCGAGACCGCTCGGGCCTTCGCACTAGCGAGCCTTCAACCGGCCCCCCAAACGATACGAGCCAACATCCTCCGGGCTCAACCGGAAGCACTTGCGGATGAAGTACAGGGAACGCTCGGCATACTTCCGTACGCCATACGCTTGCCGACATCGATGGGTAAACTCCCGTCTGAGCTGGCTGCGGTACAAGATGGGCGAGCAAGCCCGCAGGATGAAGCCTCAATGAGGGTTGTTGAGCTGCTCAATCCTGAGCCAGGGCAAACGATGCTCGATGTATGTGCCGCACCGGGTGGCAAGACCTGTCATGCGGCAGAACGAATGACCAACCGTGGTGTAGTATACGCTTATGACCGACTCCCGGAGCGCCTCAAACGAGTTTCCGCCAATGCGGAGCGTTTAGGACTCACTTCCATACAAACCATAGATATTTTACCCCCAACCACTGAGCACTTTGACCGAGTATTGGTTGACGCCCCCTGCTCCGGATTGGGGACCCTCCGTCGTCACCCAGAAATCAAGTGGCGCTTTCGTGAGACCGATCTAGAAACTCTGGCCCCTCTTCAAGCCAAGGTACTAAAGGCTGGGGCTGATCGAGTGCGTCCGGGTGGGATCTTGGTCTACTCAGTCTGCACTGTCACTCCATCAGAAGGTTCAGTGCACATCCGGAATTTGGAAGGGTTTGAGCTCGAAGAGGAGCTCTCTACCGGCCCTCAGGAAGAAGGCGCTCCCGACGGCTTCTATGCCGCACGGCTTCGCCGTCGCACCTAACTACATTCTCATCGCTAACTATCTTCATCCGGAGCCAGGTCGGCAGTTAAAACTCGGCAAACATATCTTCAAACATGCGGTAGTGATCACCATTCATACCCACCCGTTGATATACTCGCAGCGCTCGATCGTTCGCCTTTTCTACGTATAACCGCAAGCCCTGAACCCCCTGCGACTGAGCGTCTTGCCGCACCAATTGATAGAGTTCGTCAAAAACCCCTTGACCTCGGTACTCGGGCCACACGTAGACCGATTGAATCCACCACATCATCGCTGCCCGCCAATCGCTCCACTCGTAGGTTATCATTAATTGAGCGATCACTCGTTGATCTCGTTCGAGCACGCGATACTCCCCATGCTGCTCACCACTCAGTACTGCCATTACCCCGCGTTTTACGGTCACCGGATCTAGCGCAAAAGTTTCTGTCTCTAGGCACAGGGCGCAATTACCCTCCACCAAGATATCAACATCCTCGAGCTGAGCCTTTCGCATGCGCCCCACCTACCATAAGATCAGGTAGCGCTCAGTGGCCGAGCCATAGTTCCGCGCCAACTTTAAAGCTGGTTGACCAGTCTACGCACCCATGAAGCGATCGGGATTGATGGAAAGTACGTACGAACGACTTGGCGGAGAATGGGTGCTGAGAGCCATCATCAACGACTTTGTCGAGAACATGCTCGATGACCCTATGATCGGTTTTCTTTTCCGCGAAACCGATGTCCACCGGTTGCGCGATAAAGAATTCGAAATGACCGCAATGTTCTTGGGGGCCGACATAAGATACACCGGGCGTCCCCTGCGGGTTGCCCACCAAGCCTCGCAACCCATCTTTGGGGGACAATTTGACCGACGACGTCAGATTTTGGTGGAAGCCATGCGTGAACATGACGTGCCGGAAGACATCGCCGCTGAATGGATCGGCCACGTTGATCATCTTCGAGGCGTGATTGTCCTTTGAGCTCGTTCACAACAACCACTGAAGAGCGAGCTTCGTCCCGGTTCTACACGAAACACTGCCGCTCATCACACAGCTCTTTGTTCCATCCGTTTGCTAAGACCACAATCGGACTCGCAGATGTTCATCAGCGGTTAACAATTCTGTAAACAGCCCGATGGTACTGGTTGTTCCCGGCCACTCTATGGCGGGGGAGAGGTGCGAAAGTCGTGGCGACAATTTGGACATATGTGACTCGTAACGTTCAGACTGTGCTTGATACCAGTGCGCTGGAGGAGGTGATTCAGCTCATGTCAGCCGGGTCGTTCCGCCACGTTCCGGTGGTCGACGCAATTGGCTCACTGGCAGGTATTATATCCGACAGAGATGTCCGACGGCTATTACCATCGCCTGACACACCCGCTGAGGAGGTTGAAGCATTTGTGACCCGTACTGTGGTCGGCGACGTCATGACCCGAAACCCCCTCACGATCGAGAGGGACAGCACTATGCTTGAAGCGGTAAAATTGACTTTGGAACATCGCATTGGTGCTCTTCCGGTGATGGAAAATGGCTCACTGATAGGTATTTTGAGTCAGACCGACATTCTCAAGGCTTACGCTGACTATCTTTCCACCGGTGACGACGAGGACCTGGTGTCTCACACTTCATCGCTTCCATCTACCTTTGCTGACCAGGCGGAGCGTCCGGTTGTAATGTTGGTAGAGCCCAACAGCAACCTGCGCGAAGATTTAGCGAATGTCCTGGTAGCAGCTAGCATCGAGGTCATTAGCTTTGACGATTTTGCCTCCGTGTCGGTTGAGCTTCTTCCCCAAGATCCCCATCTGATTTTGATGAGCTGCCAGTCTGAACTACAGGAAGACTCACTGGAACTACTCCGTTCGAGCTTCCCGATGACGCCGGTGGTAGTGACTAGAGAAGGTCGAGGTCCGGTAGGTAACCAACGCCAGGGCAAAGGCCCTCTTCATCTTCCATGTAGTCCAGAAACACTGCTTCGTCGTATTCGGTTAGAATTGGCGGACCTTCCTTGGGCCCAACGTCGTAAGACCCTCGTTTCTTCCGAAGTTGATCAGCGATTCACGGCCACGATCGATATCGACGTAAACCTTAGTCGTCGAGTACTTGTCATCGATCAGGATCCACTAACCCGTCAAAGTTTAACCTTTTACTTCCGACAAGCAGGATGTGAAGTGGTGGAAGCTACCGACGGACACGAAGCACTTTCACGTTTGGCCTTGGAGAACTTCGATATTGTGACCCTTGAGCTAGATCTTCCGTTCCGGTCGGGATTCGAACTCCTGGAGTTTGTCCAGCGGTCGGCAAATATCTCCCCACACATTGTTGTAGTCTCAGGCGCACGTAGGGACGAGGATCTGGTGCATGCTTTTTCCTTAGGCGCGGTAGAATACATCCGAAAACCGATCCACCAAGAAACCCTTAGCCAACACCTCGCCCGACTCGTTGTGGATGAACCAAACGCTTCATAAGCGACTCACCGTTTTCCTCATCGATCGTTCCCGCTATTAAGCACCCTCTTGATGGTGACGAATCACGAACAAAGTGAGCTGACGCTGCGCGAAGTCGTCGAGGAACGGATTGGTTCATGGATGGGGCGTCCCCCTCGGACCACCGAGCGACGACTCATAGAGCGCTGGAAAAAACGACGTCACTCTTGGCGGACCCATTGGCATGCCTACCTAACCGTCATTGGCGGTCTAGCAGCCCTCAATCTACTGTTCGCGGTCGCAACCGGCTCATTGTTCCCATGGTTCTTATTCCCGGCCCTCGGGTGGGGCATGGCCGTAGCCATCCACAGCATCAACTACCGATCCTGGGTTGAAGAAAACCGAGTGGCACTCAGTCAAGCAGCTGAAAGACTAGGGTTTGCGTTCGAGATGCCTGTAATCACTCGATCCCGTCCGCTCAAACCCATACCCAAGAATCCTCGCTGGGATGTGCTAATGACCCGATGCAACCAGGCGATGGAACGCGCGGAAATCGTACTCTCCGGGTTACCTGGCAATACTGAGGTGGTGCGTGAGCGGCTCCGCGACGGACTTGAGCGGGTCAAAAAACTCGCGGCGGGAGCAAAGCGTATTCAACTCGCCGTGGCCGACCTGTCCCGCGTGGATTGGGAAACGGATATAGAGGTTCTCGACACCACAATCGAGAACACCACGGACGAGCGGCTTCGACAGGTTCAACTCTCAAACCGCGCGCTACTCGTGTCCCGCCAAGAGAAACTCGACGCACTCGCGGCTGACGAAGACCGCATGTATGCCAATGCTCAAGGTTTCTTACTTGCTCTTGAGAACCTTGTACTTGATGGTGCCCGTCTCGGTCACGGAGATGATGCCGAACCCATGGCCTTGTCCGAACCCATCGAACGTCTGACGGACGAGGTCAGGGTCCTCGAAGAAGTCGAAGCCGAAATTCGCAAACTCCCCTCCTCCACCTCGTGACCACCCCTAAGAACGTGCATTTCCCTGTTCTATAGATTCTACAAATGGGATCCAAAAGCGTTCAAAATATCTACATATATATTTTCGCACTGTTCGGCGGTCTAGGGGCTGTTGAATGAGAAAAGAGAGCCACACCTAATCTAATGACACTGGGCATAAGTGATAAACGGCTCGGAGAGATTCCGCTCGCAACATACCTTGAGACCTTCTGGCGACCTCGATCAGTGCACCGATATCATCTTCATTCCCCCGTTGGTACACGACCATCACCGCCGCCCTCGCAACATTTTCCTGCGGGTTCATCAGATGGGTTCTGGCCAACGCCAAAGCCTGACTAGGAGCCAAACGCTCCAAGGCTTTGAGACCATCAGCCTGGCTACTGACCAACATGTGCCCCGAGGCAAACCACCTACGAACAAGTTGCCCTAAGGCTTCTGGCTCAGGATGAAGCCTGCCTCCTTCTTTAGCGTACCAAGTCATCGAATGAATAGCTTCGGTAATAAATTGGCCATCCGGCAGATCTAATGCCGGATGATTTTCGCCCCTCATCACAAAGCGACGCATGATCTCATGCGGACTCCATAAGGTATCCTCTGGTTGGTCTTCCCGCCCATCATTCGATAGTCGCCCATCTTCTGCTGGAGAATATCCCCTCAATAATGCCGAAGCGGCTTTAGCCACCACGCTGCTTGATGGTGTATTCACCAATTCAACCAACGTGGCCTGTGCCCGCGGATTTCCCGATGAGATATACGCCTCAGCAATAGTCAAACGAGTCTCCGGGTCTGCCTCATTCAGTAGCGAGTCTACGAGCCCCTGTGAACGAGCCGAAGATATCTGCAAGAGTGCACTCACCATTACCCTGCGCATCGGATAATCCCTGCTCGCTAAGGTATTCTGTAGGTATTGGATACCTGAGCCGTCACCGAGAGCTAACAAACCTAGCGCACGTCCAATCCGCTGGCTCGGATCGTTTGGCTCATATTGATGCAGAATTTCGAGTATTCCCGGGTGTCTGCCTAGGCCAACCGACACCCCCAGTACCACCGCTTCATCTCCAGACGCCTGACGAAACCGGGCCCATAGCGTCTGTGTTTCGTCAAAATTAGCAAACGGCACCATCACCCATAACGCTTCGGCAAGGGTTTCTTCCCGCAGGGAAGAAACCATTTGCTCAGAAATACCTCCACATGGAGTGCCGGTTATGGTGAGTTGGAACACAAACAAAAGTCCGTCACTCAAGCCCATGCTATAAGCTATCGTCTTCGCTAACTCAGACTGAAATCAGCTCAAATGCGCCCGCCTATGCATACGGTTTACGCCAAAGCACATCGCAGATCTGGCACCAGTGTCTCCTTAGGGATCATCATCCCAGGAGGAATCGGTGTTGTTCGGTACACAGTCTTATGACAAAGTTACTAGGTAAGGACAGACTTCTAACCAAGTAACGAGCCTAATCCCCGTGGTCACCTCAGCGAAAATATCTGACCCCCCCCGAGGTAATCTCTTTGGCAAGTACCGGCTGATCAAGCGTCTCGGAGTTGGCGGGATGGCGGAGGTCTTCCTGGCCACAATGGGAAGCGCATCCTCCTCTGATCAGCCACTTGTGGTCCTTAAACGTATCCTACCTACGCATAACTCGGATGCAAACTTCGTTCGAATGTTTATGGAGGAAGGACAACTTTGCCTAAATCTCCGACATCCCAATATTGTTGCTGTTCATGAATCGGATCAGATCGATGGAAAGCACTATATGTCGATGGAACATGTAGCGGGATCCGATCTATTACACACTCTCGTTACTTGCGGTCAGAAACAAATTGGGCTCCCTGCCTATATCTCCTTATTTATCATATGCGAGGCCCTTAAGGGCCTCGACTACGCACACCGACTAACAGATCGTGACGGACAGCCCTACGGTATCGTGCATCGAGATTTTTCTCCTTCCAATATTCTTATTTCCCTCAATGGAGAGGTCAAACTTACCGACTTTGGAATCGCAAAGGCTTGTACACGAGCAAAAACTAACGCCGGCATTCTCAAAGGCAAGTTTGGTTACATGGCACCAGAGCAAATTCTGGGTTCAGAAGTTGATCATCGTGCGGATGTATATGCTGCTGGCGTTGTACTCTTCGAGTTGCTCACTGGGCAGCGACTCTATGCCGGACAAGATGAACTCAGCGTTCTCGAAAATATCCGCAACGCGGTAGGACCTCCATCCCTTCGACAATATCTACACGACGTTGATACAGAATTGGAGGATATTGTCCACCGGGCATTAGCCCGAAACCCTAGGTATCGGTTTCAAACAGCCAATGCGCTGCACAATACTCTCTTCAATTATTTGTATCGAGCACAGGTTGAAGTGGACTCCACAATTCTGTCCAACTTCATGCACCAATTATTTGATTTCGACCGGCTCTCCGCACCTGGGTTATCGTCGAACCCACAAACGGTCGACCTCGGCAACTATCTTGTCGACGAACATATTACCAACTCACGAGAAGTTGTATCTCTTTTATCAACACCAACCAATATTTCAGCCCACCAACCAAACCTGCCCATATTGACAGCAACTTCAGTTGGTCAACTTAATATGACACCACCTGTTGTTCTTGAGCCGAACATCGAGACTCCGCAGTCATCAGAGGACCGGGCTGAGATACCGACAAGTATTGGGTTTCCTCCGACCAGCAAGGCACGCACAGCACCCAAGCAAGTTGACCAGCAAAAGGCGTACGATTTGCATATTACAGATGCTGATATCATCAAGCACGATCTGCTAGCTGAGCATCCGAGTGCCTCAACCTCTGCGCTTCAGGCCCCAGCCTCACCGCCAAGCTATCCTAGTATCGTCACCCCTACGCCTCAACCCATAGCCCAGTCCGTAGATATTTCTCAGTCTCCGCCGGCCGCACCGCAGAACCAGTCGGCATCTTGGCTTACTTCTTCAGATGACTATAAAGATGACTATAAGGTTGAACTACAGGCCAAGCTAACCGCGCTCCCACCGGTACTCACCGGTGAGCTGTTATCTTTCTCTGTTCCAAGAGACGAAAGTGAGGCTTACCTGCCCTCCGCAATAAGTCTTCTTTTGGCGTTGGGGATCTGCATCATTGGGATCGCTGTCTTTGCCGCGTCGTTTCAACAATCTTCTGCTAGTGATCTCCGCTCACTCTCACATCAAGCCTTCAGGCCAATCCCAAACCCAGGTGACGGTACCATCAACCCACTCAACAAGTCCTCGGCGATTATCCCCGGCAACCGGGGGAGACAGTCTCGTAATGTTGGAAAAATCGAAGTCGCCCCTCCACCGCCAAACACCCCGATTGAACGCCGCAAGACCCGTAAACGAAGAAAACAAGCGAAAAGAAATCTCGCCGAGCTTCGCACTCAACAACCGCGCCGACGCCTCGATCGCAAGGCTCGGAAAGCCCGGTCAAAGCTGGCGGCCCAAGGAGAGGGGCAGATATCGATTCAATGCTCAAAGGAGACTGAGCTACGCCTGAACAGCAAAGAGCGTTACGTGCTTTCTTTGCCTCTAGGGCCTTTTGTCAAAAAGGTGAAAGCAGACTTGTACCAGGCAGCTTTGATTCGCAATGGTCGGCTCCTCAAAACACACATTTTTGAAGTAGCGCCGGGCGATAGTCTAGAAATCCCCTGTCCATAGGATCTTATGACCAGCTGAGTATCCATTCAGAACCAAACACTTGGTCCACGAACTCAGGTCATTGCAACCACTGCTCGCCACAGACGTCGACCCGTGCAAGGCTATTTCTCAAATGACCGAACGAAAGCCTCGACCACCAAGTCGTGGCCGCCGCGCCAAAATTATATGTACCCTCGGCCCTTCCACGGACAATGTAGAAGTTCTTCGGGGATTAATACGTGGCGGTATGGACGTTGCGCGGCTCAATTTGAGCTTCGGCACCGTAGACGAACATCTCGAGCGCATCGCTAATTTGCGCACCCTCGCGGCGAGTATGAAGAGTCGACCAGTTGCGATCATGGCTGATCTCCCAGGCCGAAAGATTCGAGTACGAAATCTTGAGGGCACCAGCATCATGCTTGAAACGGGCTCTGAAATCCGGCTGGATCAAGATGATGGGCAATGCGGTAACACAAGCGCTCTGCCAGTAGACGCTCGTCTTTTTCACGATGGCTTAATGCAGGGGGATACCATCCTTCTCGCTGATGGCGTGGTTGAACTCCAAATCACGAGTGTTCGCAAAGCATCTGCCGAAGCAAAAGTAATTTATGGTGGTGAAGTTCATGAGCATACAGGAGTCCACGCTCCGGGCATGCCCCTTACGGGTAGCGCCATAACCGAACGAGACATGCCTTTTTTGCGCATGATCGTTGAAGAACGGGTAGACTACTGTGCGCTTACCTACGTTGGCGATGCGGTAGACGTGGTGGAGGTGCGCGAGCGTCTCTCCGACCTAGGACGTAATATCCCAATCATAGCCAAAATAGAACGTGGTGAAGCGTTTAGTCGCTTGGATGGTATTCTCCGCCGGGCTGACGCGGTCATGATCCGGCGAGGAGATTTGGGCGCTCAGATTGAAATCACGCGGATTCCTGCCGTCCAGAAAGAGATTCTTCGTCTGGCCGGGCAGGCGGGTAAGCCGGCAATCATCGCCACTCAGATGCTGGGATCCATGGTTGAAAACCCCCGACCTACTCGGGCGGAGGCCTCGGACGTTTCCAACGCGATCGCCGATGGAGCGGATGGCGTACTGCTATCTGCGGAGACAGCCATCGGTAAATATCCAACCCAAGCGGTGGACATGATGTCTCGGATCGTGCGCGAAACCGAACTCGAAGGCGTACCCTTCCGGCGAATTCAGGCCCCTTTCGCCACAACATCCACCGAAGTTCGAGCCGGCTTTGCTCATACAACCGCTCGAATTGCATGTGAAGCGGCCGCCCAAACCCAAGCTAAGATGATCGTTTGCTTCACCGAATCGGGACGTACCGCCCGTTTGGTAGCAAAATACCGTCCCCATGCCCCAATTATAGCTTTCTGTTCAAAAGAAGAAACGCGTCGACGTTTGGCTCTAAATTGGGGGGTTCGCACCGATTCCCTTGATGTCGCCGGGGAAGTTGAAGCCATGGTCCGCCGCGTGGAACAACGCCTGACCTCTTTCGACTTGGTCCGAGACGGTGATCGCTTGGTAATCATCTTCGGAGCCCCAGTAGGTGAAAAAGGTCAAACAAACTCTGTACGACTTCATGTCGTTGGCGTGCCTCCAACACCTACCAGAGACCTCACGTTATCCAACTACCGCACACAAATCGTGTCGTAGAGAATTCTCCTCTCTGACCATCTCCTTATGGTCATACCCATCCAAGATGTAGTAGGCGAAGAAGCCTATGGCTCGAGTTACCGTAGAGGACTGCCTAGAAAACGTAGAAAACCGATTTGCATTGGTGCTTTTAGCCACGCGGCGCACCCGACAGCTTCTCAAAGGAGCAACCCCTCTAGTCGATAATGCCAAGAACAAGGCCCCAGTGGTCGCACTTAGAGAGATTGCTGCTGACCGCGTCCGATTTGATCGTGACCTCCATGAAGTCATGGGTTCAACCCACGCTGAACTCCGAGCTAAGTACGGCGAACCGGTTCGTGACCGACCGGAACGAGGCAACGCTCCGGTCGCAGGTGCCCCACGGTTTTTCTAGGGCGCTTGAAGACACACCCTAGCCTCAACTCAAAACCAAATAGGCAGCCAAACCCACTATCCCTACGATCATCACCCACACCGTCCAGCCTCGCCGCTCACTCGTCCCCAGCAAACTATCTCCATCGCGAATAGCCCGTGCCGTGTGACGGGCAGCTGGAGCCGCGGCCACCGATACTGCACGATCAGTGCGAGAATACTCGTGGCGCACCACCGGTCGATTACCTTGAACCGGCTTGCTGGAGATCGTCCGAAGTGTTCCCGCTGTTGGTGGCTGCGGGGAGGTGTGATCCACGATTCTTCGGCGAAGAGATGACGATGCTGCGGCCGACCTTTCCCCCTGCCCAGAGGGGCCTGCAGGGTCTTTGGGAGAGACTTCGAGCGTTCGTAAAGACTCAATTCGCGCCGGCCTCGAACGACTAACTTGAGTAGCATCGCCCGGAGGCACGGAAGAACTGCTCAACTGACAGTTACTGCTCTGGAGACCAGAGGAGCTATTCCGACGAGTACGACGTCTGGGCGACACTGATGAACTGTCCAACGGCGAATGATTGCTAAGAGGTAACACTGAAGAGCGGTTCCGCCGTGCGCTGTCATTAGGTGGCACCGATGAGCTATCCCGGCGAGCACGATCACTTGCAGACACCGATAAACTATCCCGGCGAACACGATCACTTGCAGACATAGAAGAGCTATCGGAGGTAGCTGGTCTTCCGGTGATCAGCCGACTTTTTGCCCGAGGTGTATCTGACTGAAGTGGCCCTGCATCTGATGGGGTAGGCGCCCCGAGTCGAGTAGAAATAGGGCGCGAACGTTTCGTTGCTTCCTGAGCTCGTCGACGCGAAGGTGCTTGCTCCCAGACACCGGCATTGTGGGGTAAAGCCGAGGTTATCGGTTCAACATCAGTGGAGACCACAAATCGCGGTAGATCAGAGGCATCATTCCAGGTCTTCATTTCTTCAGTCGTTTGGGGACCCATCCGCCGAAGACCAGAGGCATCATCCCAGGTCTTCATTTCGTCATTCGTTGGGAGACCCATCCGCCGAAGACCAGAGGCATCATTCCAGGTCTTCATTTCGTCAGTCGTTGGGGGATCCATCCGCCGAAGCACCTGTGGTCGAATCGGCATATCCGCATATCGTTCCGCATCCGACTCATCCTCTGTATCCCCAGTGGGTACAAGGCGAGTGTCAGCCCCATCCAAAGCATCTAGTAGTTCAGGAAGTTGCTGGTTTAGGAGATCAACAGCCGGCTCCATCCCATCCTCAACCCGACTGGGAACAAGGGTGGGTAGCTCCGTTTCTACGGCCAGCGGCACCGCTGGTTCAGCAGCCAACGGCAAAACGGGATCATCAGCGAGTGGGAAGCTCGACTCAATAACCAGGGGTGAGGTCGGCTCTACATCCGGTGCCGGCTCAGCGAGCAAGGGTTGCGCTAGCTCATCAAAATGCGATGGATCACCAGCCAGGGCTGACGCTGGCTCAACATCCGACAACGGCCCAACTAGAGGTGAGACTGGTGTAACATCCGGAGATGAGCCCAGGTCAACATCCAGTGCTCCCTCAACAACCAGTGGTGCAAGCGCATATTCAACGTCCAACGGCCGCTCTACAAGGTCCGATGAGGCTGACTCAGCAGCAGGCTCAACATCTGCAGATGAAACCGGCTCAGCCACCGACCCGGCATCTGCAGATGAAACGACCTCAGCCGCCGGCACTGGAGTCAACTCAACATCTGCAGATGAAGCGGGCTTAGCCACCGGCAATGGCGTCAACTCAACATCTGCGGATGAAACGAGCTCAGGAACCAGCAGTGGGGTCGAATCCGGATCCTGTGATCTCTCAACAAACACGAATGGCTCTGACTGCAGATGCTCTCCCCCCACTGCCCGTACGATATTGGCTACCTCTGTGTATGGTGCGGGAGGCCCAAGATGTTGAGCCAAGGCGATGCGCAGTCGATCAGGATCGGGGGGCAACACACCCTCGGCAACATCATCAAGTACAGCAAAGACCGGGCGGGCCATAGCAGGCAACTGAGACCGGTGTTGGTCTCCTCCCAGCAACTCTCCGAGTAGCTTGGCAATAGCCTGACACCCGTACGGTTGCTGGCTCTGTCCCTGTCCGGAAACACCGAGAGCCACATCTCGCGGCGTCAGCTCCGTAAACCCCAAATCCGGATCTGCAACATCGTCCAATAGATCTACGGCAATCGAATGAGTTATTGCGACTGGCGGCCAACTTCCACGGGATGCGAACGCACTGAGTATTTCTTCCAGCACCACCGTTTGGTCGAGCACCTCACCACAAACGTCCCTAGAGCTCATATCACTCCCTCCTTGACTAACTTGATCAAGCGATTGATCGAGCGTGACTGCCCCTCACGGAATCGTACTGCAATCCCCACAACCCGTCGCATGGCCACTACATCCTGCGAACTCATCTCTCCTTCTACCCGAATGATCTCACCATCGATTGCCACTGGCGCATAGGCTCCTTCAAATCTCACTTCAACCAACAGAGGCGTACCGAGCGGCAAAACTACCGAAGTTTCGATAAACACGCCCCCTTCACTCAGATTCCGGGTCACATCCTGGAACGTCTCTTCGGGACGGCCCAGATCGCGAAAGGCAACCTTAATTACAGCCGTCAATCGCTCCGAACATCGTCGCTCTTCGGCATCGAGTTCCCTATCTTCCATCGCTACCCTCTCGGGTCGTTGTCTCCAACGCGCCCGATCCCGGGGTCATCCCTGAACGGCAGCGCATTCGCCTTATTCGAAGTACACAGCCTAGATATGCACCGAAATCATTCTTCAGGTAGCAACCGCGCGATTTTAGCGACCTCCTTATTAGCGCCGTCAGTATATCGACATGAGCTCAGGTTTGCGACCCGGTCTACATCCATTCTATAACGCTTTGATATCGGATGCTAAATCTCCCCATCTCTGCAGTGACTACATTTTCACGCAGAGGACGATTATCCTCACTCACTGGCGTCCCAGCTACCGCCTCTGGTCTTTCATGATTTGGCTGAATTTCTGGTGAAAGTCAGAACGCGGTCCGAAGATTAAAGACACACCCTAATCAACGGCTTATTGGTCAGCTGGTAATATGGGTTAGCGCCACCGATGACCGGCGTGGACAACGCATGTAGCAGAAGGGCCCGAAAGGGTGGCGAAGCCACCGAACCCTCACAAACGCAGGACACAAGTCAGAAAGCGGTCCCGAGGTTAAAGACAGGCCCTAGCGCTGGAGGAGCATATGCGTCCTCTCTATCCACCCAGAGATAACATGCTCCAACGCAGCTTCCTCCCCGCGTCTTCTCAAGGTGTGAGCATCCACACGCCTGCGTTCAGTGGTCACCCAAAGCTCAGCTAGTGCATCTGCCACAGACTCCGCCCTAAACGGATCATAGCTGATGCCTATCTGGGCAGTAAAACATCGTGGAGGACGATTGACGGGTACAATCAAAAGACGGCCTCGAAGCAAGGCCTCAACCACCAGGCTATGCACAGGTTCGGGATCCGGCACCATCACGGCCCGCGCCTCATAGATGGCGAGAGTCCGTGCCTCCACATCATCTAACGAGACAAAATGAGCATTGAGTGAGCTGCGCTGCACAGCAGCTTTCAGCGCGATGGAACCCACCACCACCACCCTGACCCCTCGACCCGCCCGCTTCAGGCCTCGAATGACGGTTGTGGTTAATCCATTCTCCCCAAGAATCACACATATGCTTCGCTCAGCAGGATGGGGAGGGCCCGGAGCAATAGCTGAGGCTAATGGTGCCAATAGAGCTCGATAGGCCCGAATTCCACATTGCCCGGCTTTCTGTGCGGATCGATCGTCTAGGGCCCATACGTCATCTGCGCGGCACATGATATCCGAGCTCAGTAACCCGATCATACTCCCCGTCCAGACCACAGACGCAGCCCCTAGCACTCGTGCCACCCGAACCGCCACCGCACCACTCAAAGGATCTACGCCATAGACCAACTCCGGCCGAGAGGCTCGCGGCTTAAGAAGCCATTGAGCGGCCAGGTACAAAGCAGTCAGCGAAACATCGCTGGCTTTAGGGTTCACAAGAACCCCACGCCGCCACCTCGGCGTCAAAACTTCGAGATCAAGGGAACGCGCATCCGCCAACAACCGGAGAGCTCCAGAAACCTCTGGCGATGGTGCCTTTTGATGCCGCATCTCCGGCATCACAATGGCAGCAATGAGTCTCCGCCTCACGCCCACGATTTCGCCCTCGAACTCCTGACCGTCAAGTTTCCCTATGAGGCTTCTGCTATGACGCAGGCATGAGTGCGCCAGAACGCCATAAAACAGCCTTAGAAATCGCCCGTCAGGCGGTAACTGCGGCAGGACAGGAGGCCTTAAGACACTTCGCGCAAGGGGTAGAGGTGAAACTCAAAGAGGATCAGTCCCCGGTCACCGCAGCAGATATTGCCTCAGAAAACATAATGTTAGAGATCATTCGTAGCCGGGATCCATCCGCGAGCATCATCGCGGAGGAGTCGGGGATTCATGACCACTCCCGCAGTCGGCGGTGGATAATCGATCCGATTGATGGCACCCGAGGATTTACCCGAGGCGGGGAATTTTGGGGACCACTGATTGCTCTCGAGGAGGACGGAGAAATTGTGGTTGGGGCGATGATGCTTCCGGTGCGTAACGAAGTTTATTGGGCATCCAAGGGGGGAGGCGCATTCAAAAACGACACTCGCCTTCATGTATCTTCGGTAGCCGAATGGCCCCAATCCACACTTAGCCTAGGTGAAACCTCGCGTCTGCTTCGCCCACCTCTTCGATCAGCAGTGGTTGAACTAGCTGCCACCGCCACCTCAACTCGGAGCCTAGGCGACCTCGCAGGAGTTACGATGGTACTTAACGGGCTGGCAGAAGTATGGATCGAGCACGGCGTTAAGCCATGGGATGTTGCTCCCAGCAAAATCCTGATTGAGGAGTCTGGCGGTCGCTGGACCACTTATGCCGGCACCCTGGACATTTCCGAGGGTAGCGCCGTGGGCTCCAACGGTCTGGTGCACGAGCATGTTCTGCATACCCTACAGAACGCGAACTAGGGCGTATCGGTAGCGTCAGCGGGGAACGATTGCGATGTAGCGAGTGCTCATCAATTCGGGCGACGCAGCAGATCGAGACGATCGAGAAACACCAATACGCCCGCGGTATCGTGGATCGACAACCTGCGAAACCGAGGTGGGTTACCCAGCTCACATGCCTCGTCCTCCAACGCTTCGAGGGCATTAATCACTTGAGGAGGCAACCGGTACGGGTTTGTATTCCGGTCATAGTGCTCCTTAAGAGCGACAAACTGCCCTCCAAAACGGCTTATCTGATATCGCCGGTCGGACGGCCGAGCGTGGACCACCAGTCCAAACGCGATCGAAGGTCGTAAATCCAACACCACCGGGGAATTGTTTACTAACGCTTCGGCCCCAACCCGCACGTCCACCATCAACTCCCGGTCAGCAGCTCGCTCAAATAGTCGGCACCTCGCATGCTCTGCCACTACTTCATCTAGCTGGGCTCTAGACAAAGCTCGGCTGTCCACAAGCCGCTGACAGTACTCGACACCGTCTCGACTCGCAGCTTCGATAGGACTCATTAACGCCCGCCAATATCCGAGGGTCTTAAGGACCTCGCTGATCCCCACCACCCCCGGCGAGCCCATACGCTCCAGTCCCACGAGTTGGCCTTGGCGAAGAAAAAGAAGATCGGTTCCAGTAGCGAGGCTGGTACGCCGAAAGGCTCGAGAAAAATCAGCAGCCGGCATATACCCTGCCACCCGCAACGCAATACATCCAGTAAACCGGGAGTCCTGCGCGGTTAACAAAACATCCGGCAATGGCAAATAATCGATCGGAAAGCGGAGTGTTCGTGGTGAGGTCAAACCTGCAAGCTGCTGAGCAAGCCGTCGGGCAACCGCATCAGCCGCATATCTTCTCGATATTGCCGTCGCTGGATCCGTGGGCCATTGTCGCACTGGAGCATGCATGCTGCAGTTGTGGTATCTCATCTAAGTCGTAGAGAAATCAACGAGCATGTACGTTTTGGAGCACACATGAGTATTTCACCGCTTCTATTATTGGCGAGCGTTCTTGGCACCACCGTTTCCCAAGCAGGGGCCTCTTCATCCACAACCAAAGCACCGAAAGATCGGAGAGTACTGCTAGACCAGCTGGTGGCCACTGTGGACAACCATGTCATTACGCTTAGTGAGGTTCAAAAAAATGCTCGCCCATTCTTGGCACAAAACCAGACTACCAAGCGCCGAAACAAACTCTACGAGGATGTCCTCGAACAGCTGATCAATGAAAAACTCCTAGAAAAGCAAATAACCGAAGCGGATATCAACGTGTCCGAAGGAGAAGTTCAAGCGGCTATTGAAGACATTCTCCGTCAAAACCGGTTAACCCCCGATCAACTTCAAGAAGCGGTCGTTTCCCGCGGAATCACCTATGAGGACTATAAGCACGACGTCAAAAAACAGTTGGTCCAACTGAAACTCATAGATCTCAAAGTACGATCAAAGATCGTGATCACTGAAGAAGATCTTCGGGCGGAATACGAAAGCAGGGTACGAGCGGAATCCGCAAAAACCAAAGTAAGTATATCTCATATCCTGTTGCGTTTCGGTGACAATGCCACCGACGAGGAGAAACAGCGCATTGAAGAGCAAGCTGAAGACGTTCGCAGACTGGTCGGTGAACAACCAGAATCATTCGGTGAAGTAGCCAAAGAACTCAGTCAAGGTCCTACCGCTGCGAAAGGAGGGAGTCTGGGTGAACTTGACGAACTCGAGCTTTTGCCCGCTTTGGCCGCCGCCATCCACTCGTTAGAACCGGGCCAAATCAGCAATCCCGTTGTGACTCCTAACGGGATCCACATTGTTAAACTCGATCAGCGGCGACAAGAAGGTGCTCAAAGCTTTGAGCAAATGGCTGGTTTACTCCGACGAGAGCTTCAACAACAGCGTTCGGATGATCAAATGAAAGTTTGGCTCAACGAGCTCCGTCGCGATAGCGCCATAAACATCCTCAAATCTCCCGATAAAATGTAGCGCTCCCGGGACCCTTCAAACCTCTTAGTTGGGTTCAGAATGCTCATGGACCCGATAATCACTCACCGATAGTTGAACATCACCGATCAAGCTAGCAGCGGCCAGTCCTGCTCTACGAAGTCCATCCGGATCCGATAAACCCTCGGCAAACTTGATGTGGGTGAGATCAGCGGTAACCTGATCAAAGGTCGGATCCATTGGATGCCATCCGGAGCCCAACCAAACTTCGACCCACTCATGGTAGCCAAAAGAGGGATTTGGCCCAGAGACATAGACCAAACCCGTAACCAACTTCGTTGGAATACCAACAATTTTGGCCAAGGTAGAAAACAGAACCGAATGCTCCGTGCAGTCCCCAGCCTGGTCTCGATATGCCTCTGTCGCTGAAGCAAACGTATGAGCGAGAGTTTTTTCCTTCAGATGCTTATGCACGAAGGCATTGATGCGCTTTGCCACAATCCACGCATCTTTCTCATCTTTAACAACTCTCTTTGCCGCAGACACCAACTGAAGATCGGAGGTATTTTCATAATCGGTTGCTGATAGATAGTGTTGTAATGCTTGAGTCTTTATCGGGAGGGTCGCCGCCGTTTGCGGTGTCGAAGCATAGGTCGTCGATACATGAACCTCTTTTGCGCTAACCCGCTGGACGGATTGGCGCTCAAAAGCCGGAATCTGAATCCCTTGGGGCCGTTCCGTGGTAAATATCAAAGACAGTGCCGCTAATTCATCACGTCTTGGAAGCTGAGCACTGACTGGAAACAATGCCGCTCGGAAAATATCTACGTGCTCTTCCAATCGGATAGCTTCCTTCTTCGAAGTCCGCTCCATCACAATACCCGCCCCTAAGAGTTCTGTTCGCAACAAGCCTTTAGAACGATGGACGTGCGAAACCGAATGGATGGGGCCAAGCCTTTCGTGGACCGTGAAGACGTCAGGTTGACCAGGATTAGGTTTCTTTGCGATCTTTAGGGTAAAATCTAAAATATCACCCTCGATTTCATCGATCACCCGTCCCTTCACCTCCCGTCCTGGTTTCAGATCTCTCAGAAACAGCCACTCCATGCTGGACGAAAGGTAAACACCCGGTTGCAAAGGGTGTTGTTTCTGCCGAGGCGTACTCCCTACAATCTGCGTGATAACAAAACGGTCCCCGTCCTTCGCCCCTTCACTTTTTCGCCGTTCTTCGCCTTCTTTCCGAAGCAAGCGGTACTGCAAAGGCACACCGTCAGGTGTGAACCACAGATCCAGTGTGTGCTCCATGCGAATGACATTGCTCTGTCGACGAACGGTAATGACTGACCACCGTTCGATATGAACTGCCGCTTGACCATCAAGCTCGGTCGTCTCTAGCCGTGAACGGGTATGGCCGATCTTCTGGCCATGAAATTTCATCTGAAACCAGAGTTCATCCGAGGACGGGGCAAGAACCGGAGCAGTTTTGGGTCGCGCGACTACTGGAACCGCGGAGTGAGGATCATCATCAGCATGTCCCGGTACCGCACCCAGTAGCATACCAACGACGAGTGTCCCTGTGTTGCTGAGTATCCGCACCGCCAAGCAGTTGCCACACCTGAACGACGACAAACAAGGCAACCCGTGTCACAGGCCGGATAGAAACCGAGCGTACCGCCTTTCGAGACATTAAGACTCCATTCAAGGCACCCGTATCACCGGCCGGATGAGAACCGAGCATACAGCCTGTCGAGACGTTCGGACTCCATTCTCACCAGCATCGTGCGACTAGCACTAACCCCCACCCGCCCCGGAGCGACCCCTTTGGTCTTCTTCACATGCCGCACTTCAGCGATCATGACTTCGGCCTTGTGCTCTTTCTGCTGACTCGAGTGATGGACTGCAAGGTGCGCAGCATCGAGCACCACCTCTGGTGAAGGGTATTTTCCGGTTTCTGTACGCACAATTACGTGAGCTCCGCTACTGCCGCGCGCGTGAATCCAAATATCATCACCCTTGGCGAAGGAAAATGTGAGCCGATCGTTGTTTGCCGCTCCCTTACCCACCCAGATTTCAGTCCCGTCCACCGCTACAAACCGCCGCGCAACCAGTTCAATGGGTTTCTTGGAACCAGTTGGATGATGCTTTTTTACGATGATGGGGCGAAGCCCTTCAAAGGAAGCTGATGAAGCGTCTACCCACATCTGTAGCTGAGCACGAGAGGCCTCTTTGATCTCAAGCAGTTGAATTTCTATCTCTAGCAACCGATCTTCAACTCTTCCCAATTTCGCTTCGACCATCGGCCGGCCCCGATGGGCCTTCTTAGCTCGATCAAACATTTTCTGGAGATTGGCCTTAGGTGATAACCTCGGATCGAGAGGGGCCGTGACTTCTCGATTGAGAGACCAATCATAAGCAACAAATTCCGCTTCTCCTCGGCGAACCTTTCCTAGGACAGACTTGAGCAACTCTCCGTGATGACCTGCTTGCTCGTAGTGCCCAAAACGCTCCGCATCCTTTTCCAAATTCTTTTGGAGCTTGAGTAACTTCTTCTTTTCGCTCTTGAGTCCTTGGGCCAAGTAACGGCGTTGCCTATCGTCCGCCGCTTCTTCCGCGCTGGTACCGTAGTATATTTCAGCTGCTCTATTTGCCTCAAAATCGGGAAGTTCATGACCGGGGACTGCCTGAGGAGCTTGCACTCCTTCTGGCGTCACCCGCAGCGCCCGTTTGCCACCTCGCAAATCAAGAGCCAAGGTATGTTTTTCAAGCACAAAGCTTACCGTATGGCGCTCGTGGAGCAGGTCTGCGAGTTTTTGGCCCACTAGGTGCTGACGCAAAAACCGTTGTAATGGCCCCGCAGAGATCTTTCGAGCCGGACGCCTCTGCACCATATGAATCCGTGCATCCTCCGAACGCACACATGCCAATACGGATAAAGTTCGACCTGGGAGTCTGAACTCCAAAACCAGCTCACGTTCATCGGGTACGTCCACCCGCTGGAGCCGCCCTCCGACTAAGCTCGAAAGTTCGGCGAGAATAGTTTCGAGTACAGGGCACCGGATCATTGCCGCGTCTTAGTACATACATGATGTGTTGTGTTCTTGTCGCCTGATAGATCCATCGTAGCCTGTTTGTCGTCAAATGGGCCTGAAAGCGCTCTGAACCGGATTGAACCGCTGGTATTCAGGGTTTCGCGAGTACTTCCTCTGTAAGTTTCACCTGACAGAACTCACCGTTCAGGCTGGCCAGGTTGATTGCGTGCATCTGTTCGGCGCCGTAGTGAATGCCATCGGGGCCGGTGCGATCAAAGGTGGCAGTGGCGTCAAAGACCAGCGTCACCTGATAACCGAGATTACCCGCCATGCGCGTGGTGGTGGAGACACAGTGATCTGTGGTCAGCCCCACGATCACCAGCGATTCGATACCTTGCTGTCTTAGGTAATCGTCTTGATCATTCCCTGGCCGCGTGGCCCACTGGAATAATCCCTGACAGTGATGACACAGCCACCGCCCGGTCGCAGACATCGACGCATGCTTGTGGGGTGCGGCACGGCGTTGTCGGCTGCGATCACGGCATCAAACTGCGCTTCGGGGTGAGCGTCGAGATCACGTAGGTCTGCCACGGAAAAGTCGATGGCCAGATCCCGCTGTCGAGCTTCCCTTCTGGTACGTTCGACGGCACCGGGCGAAATGTCTGAGGCCGTCACCTGCCAGCCCAGTTGCGCCAGTCCCAGACACTGCGTGCCGTGCCGCAGGCAGCGTCCTGCAGTCGAGAACCCCGTATCGGGTCAGCTCGGCGTAATCCTCCGAGTCGTAAAAGGCCATGGCATTAGGGCTTATCGGGAAAGCGAGAGATCACGGTACAGTCGCCTCCCACTCGCCCTCGATGGGCACAATGTTGTTGCTGGCCACCAGCACTTCGCCCTCGAACTTGTCGAAGATGGGCAGGAGAACACCGAAGCCGTGCGCTATGTTCAGACCGGACAAGTTCTATCGTTGGTTCCCGAATAGCCCTAAAGTCCGGTGATCTACGCTCACTCTCTCGGTGCTTCCCAGCCAGCTAACTTCCCTCCCGAAGTCTAAAATTTCGGCTCGGTTATCTCGCCTCGCCGCCATAGGTTCCTTGTCTAGTTCAGCAAACGCGGCCTATTTCGGTGAAATGGCATTCTCAGAATCAAGAGCAGAATCTTCGATCTTCTGTTCCGTTATTGCTCCCTGACCATTTTCGAAGTCATTGGGATTAGGCTCTAATTCATCCGAAGCCGCATCTTCGAGCGCCAACGACGCAGCTGAAGCTACCACCGGCTCTTCCGAAACATCTTCCATTAATGACACCGGAATCGATGATTTCGGCACATCAAACGATGATGCAAAGGTTTCCGAAGATTTGTCTTCCGCCACCATCAACTCTGGAACATCTGGTGTAGTCACCAGAGTCTCCACCAACTCATATTCCACCGACCGCAATTCGGAGACATCTGAGGATGCATTCACCGGCTCATCGACCACCGCCAACACCAGCGGAGAGTCTGTCGGCACCGCAGTACCCGTCACCAACAAAGAGGGCTCGTCGGGAGGTATACCTCCCGGCACCACGACCAGGGGCATCATTTCGGATACCTCCCGGATACCCCCAACCTCGGATGCCATCGTCGCGGCTTCTTCCCTAACCGCATCCTCAGCTTCGAACTCCGACTCGGCCTCACCAACAACTTCAGGCGCTAACGAAACCTCCTCTGATGCAAGCTTCGCAGGCTCAGCTTCCAGCTCCCGCGCACCATCAACAACTTCAGGCGCTAATGAGATCTCCTCTGATAAGAGCTCTGCTGGCTCAGCTTCCAGCTCCCCCTCACCATCAGCCGCTAATGAGATCTCCTCTGATAAGAGCTCCGCTGGCTCAGCTTCCAGCTCCCCCTCACCCTCAGCTGCTTCAGGCGCTAATGAGACCTCCTCTGACACGAGCTTCGCAGATTCAGCTTCCAGCTCCGGCTCACCATCAACAACTTCAGGTGCTAATGAGACCTCCTCTGATACGAGCTTCGCAGATTCAGCTTCCAGCTCCGACTCACCATCAACAACTTCAGGTACCAACGAGGCCTCATCTGCTGGGCTCTCTTTATCAAGAAGTGATACTTGTTCAGTCTCAGAACTTCCACCAAGCTCTTCCACCCTGCCGAGAGCAACCATCTCGGCGCCTACGATATCTCGATCAGGCGAAGCTGCTCCCATAGCAGAATCAGAGATGGCCTCACTGAAAACGGGCGGAGACTTCGCCAAAACCTCATCTTCCCCAGGAAAATGACTAGAGTCCCGCTCGATAGACTCAGTATCACCCCTCCCCATGCTCTCAACGGGAAATTGATCGTCAGCCGACAACGCTGCCGGCAACTGATCACTGATAGCCTCCAGACTCGAAGCCGCATGCAGCGTCGGGTCCTCAAACGAAGAGGCCGAAGCAGTCATAGTCGTGGACACCGCTGACTTATGCCGCGCAGAACGAAGGCTCACCGTCCGTGGCTCCTGTGCCACCGGTTTCATAGCTTTCCGGTTCGCATTCACCTTGTCTTGCATTGAACCGGCCAACTTTCTTCCTGAAAGAGAGCCTCTCTTATTAGAACGGACGTTATGATCCACAGCCTCCTTTTGAGCAACGTCATCCTTAGATACTATTGCGTGCTGAGAACGAGCCGGCCTCATCGTCTCCGGGTGAGCTAGCGCGCCTCTCTTCGCGGGAAATATCTTTTTTGGAGTCCTGGTCGAAGATGAGACCTTTTTCCTCTTCAGCCTCTTGACCGTTGATATCGCCCTCGCCGGTGGAACTTTCTTAGCAGATGAGACAAGCCCTGGATCTTTTCTATCTGACTTGGCTTTCTTCAAAGCCACCAACTTCGTCAAGGAGCTCCTCGTCGAAGTCTTTCTCACCACCGCCACATCTTTCTTCGGGGTGAGATTTTTCTTCACCATCCCCTGTTCGGCTAAAGATACTTCTTCAAGGGAAGATACGTCCTTCGCGGACACTACCTGCCTCAACGCTACTTTCTTAGCTGGCTGCAACTTGGTCGTAGATACCGTTTTCTCCCCCACAACTCTGGGGGCTGATGATGCCTGCTTCGCAGATCCAACCTTCTTTTTTGCTTTGGAGGGAGGTGATACCCTTTTCGCCGGTATCGACTCCTCGGTGGTTACGGCCTTCTTCACCACCACTTTCTTGGGAGACGATACCTTCTTCTCAGAATCGAGTTTCTTTTGAGATGAGGGCTTCTTCACAAGCAACGCCCTCTTCAGCGGAAGCTCTCGCGCAGAAGATACCTTCGGGGACGTCGCCGCCTTCTTCGCCGCGGAGATCTTTTTCACCGCTGGTCTCTTCACCGCGGAGACCTTCTTCAACGCGGATTTTTTCACCGCGGAGGCTTTCTTCAATGTGGGCTTCTTCGCCGCGGAGACTTTCTTTAATGTGGGCTTCTTCGCCGCGGAGACTTTCTTTAATGTGGGCTTCTTCGCCGCAGAGACTTTCTTTAGTGTGGGCTTCTTCGCGGATGATACCCTCTTAGACGAAGCAGCCTTCTTTGCCGCGGAGACCTTCTTCAATGTGGGCTTCTTCGCGGATGATATCCTCTTAGACGAAGCAGCCTTCTTCACCGCGGAGATCTTCTTCAATGCGGGCTTCTTCGCGGATGATACCCTCTTGGATGCAGCAGCCTTCTTCGCCGCGGAGATCTTCTTCAATGCGGGCTTCTTCGCGGTTGATACCCTCTTGGATGCAGCAGCCTTCTTCGCCGCGGAGACCTTCTTCAATACGGGCTTCTTCGCGGATGATACCCTCTTGGATGCAGCAGCCTTCTTGGACGCAGCAGCCTTCTTGGACGCGGAGACCTTCTTTAATGCGGGCTTCTTCGCGGATGATACCTTCTTGGACGCGGCCGTCTTCTTCACCGCCGGCTCCTTCGTTGATG
>JAHQVK010000185.1 GCA_019634385.1 Myxococcales bacterium
CGGACCGGCTTCGCCTTTCATCGGTTGCATACGCCCAGTATGCGTCCTCTTCATCCGGAGCGTTCCACGGAAAAGATACTTCGCGGATCACCCATCCCACTTTTCCGATGGCCTTCTAGCAGCCTGTTGATCTAGCCCTGCACGCATCTATCGGCTGCTAGGGCTGTCTTCGAAGGAGGGCGGTGGCCATGGCTCCTCCCTGATTCGACGGAAAAGACGTTGACCTGTGGCCTCCCTTTTCAGCAGACATCACTTTGGGTTGAACCCAATTTCCTGCTTCTACGCGGGACATAGCCCAGCTGCGCGAACCCTTGTTGATTCTTACAGAATCAATTCAAGTGGTCTTTGCTGTATAACGCACCTCTGCGCCAACTGGCGATATATAGCTAAGGCTCTGAGCTCGATCAACCGGCGACTATGATGCGTCCCCCATCGTCAGCGGCACAACCGCAATAAGAGACCACACCAGTATCGCCGTCGTCACTGCCACCAATAAAGCAATGAACTGCGCTCCTCCCAAGGTTTTAAAGGCCGGGATCACCCCTGGTTGGTAGAGGCGAAGCAGTTGGTCCACCCAAGCACCATCATCAGCAGCAGAGGTAAGAGCCTTGACAAACTTCTCCGTATCATCTTGAAAAAACTGTTTTTCTGGAGAATCAACCAACTGTAGTGCTGTTTCTGAAGCCGTCCATCGGTTGCTGGAAATGGTCTGTACAGCGTTATAGTCGTAAGGGCGCAGATGCGAGGGGGGCGTATCTTCTTGCTGTTTGGCCTCCGGCATAGCGTCCGCAATAGCCCTGAGGGCATCAGCAAAAGCGCCCGCATCTTTGGGGCGACCATCGGGTCGCCGAGACAAAACTGAAGCAAGTAACCGGGATAGCGGCGAGAATCCCTGGTACTCTGGTGGATCCTGAAAGGACTTCAATTTAAGGATCCTTTCCGTGTCACCAGAGAAGGGAGGCTGGCCGATCAATCCTTCGTACAAAATCACACCAAGAGCATACACGTCCATCATCGCCGTTGGTCGTGAACCAAGCAATTGCTCTGGCGCGAGGTAGATCGGGGTTCCAACGAAGTATCCCGCTTCAGTGAGCATGCGGTCGTCTTCGAGCTTGGCCGTCAAGCCAAAGTCCAAAAGCCGCGGATATCCTTGTGGATCCATAATGATATTTGCCGGTTTTATATCCCGATGTACCCACCCCACCTCGTGCATCACGCTCACCGCCTCAGCCACCGCCAGAAGCGTTCGTATCGCCTCCCCTGCGGACATCGGCGGTCCTTTGGCCCACCGACTTTGTAGCGTTGGCCCCATCGCCAAATCCATGACCAGGTAATCTACACCCTCATTGGTGCGCCCGGCCGCGCGAAGTCGCACCAAACCAGGATGAGCGAACGCCCCAACCAGCTCACATTCCCGAACGAAGCGGGCTTGAGAGGACATGTCCTTCTTTGTCCACTCATCAAGCATTTTGACCGCAACAAGCTCACCACTCACCTCATCGTAGGCCCGCCAGACAACCCCTGAACTACCTCGACCCACAACCTTATCTAAAAGATACGGCCCGAGTTGGGTGATACAGTCCTCCGTCGACATATCCATGTCATCGGCCGACTCTCTGGATGCTCAACGACGATACGTTCGGTCGATTCTTCACCATATCATTCTTGAAGCGCTCACCCGAAAGACCGAAGACTACGGTTGGTGGTCGAAGCCCCAGCATTAGGAGATAGTGACATCCGTGCCCTAGACACTGGATCCCTAGGGCCAGATGAAACAACAAAAGACGAAAAGGTTGGTCTCTCCTCCACAACCCTAGCAGATGAGCCGGAGGCTTTGCCTGAGTCGGCGTATATCGACAGTCCACAGACCTCTACCCGAGATCTGCTCATGTCCGCCCTTGATGTGGTCAATGGCGGACACTACCAAGACAAGCCCCATCAACCCACCACCGTCTCTAATCGTCACCAAAAGCCCTATATATTTCTTGAAAGTCCTTCGTTGCGGCCAGATCGACGGGCTTCAGCGCGGTTTCCCTTGGCTATCCAAGGTCATCTCATCCGCATCCGGGGGAAAAAAGAGCCTATTCGGGTGACTTCCGGTTCAGCACATGCATTTTTTGCCTGTTCTCAACACCCTCTCGAAACCGCCACTTTGGTGATTGTTGAGATGAGCATGCTTGGAAGTTACCGGCTTCGAGTGCCCGCACAGGTCGTACGAACCACCGATCGAGGCTTTGCTGTACAGCTAGATCCGGATCCGAGGACTATATCTTATCGCGCGGCTTTTCTTGAACTCGCTCGTCAAGCCAATCTCCTTAGTCCATCCATCCGTATCGAAGTCACTGGTCAACCTGAAAAAACACCGGAGACAGTCGGGGCCCTCGAACCGGACGAATTGGAGAGCGCTTGGTCACTCGTTTTGGACAACGTTGACGACGATGAGGTCCATCAATCTTTTATACATACATGCATGCGAGCTCAAAATATCGAATTCGCGGTGGCAAGGTATAGAAAGCAAAGTGATCAAGGACAGCGCTTTGCCGAGAAATACCTTGAGCAGTTAGGCACTATCCTCGGCTTCTATAACATGGTGGTCCGAGACGATATCCCCGATACCGACGAATACACCACAGGACGGGTGAAAGCTTTCTTGATGCTAGCCTTCGCCATTCTGATTACGGTTGGTGCGGCCAGATGGCTATCAAGGGGGCCAATGCCCACTGTTGCCAAGCCACACACGGAAGAACATCATGGAGGAGGCATCATTCACCTCAATATCGACCTCGCAGAGGGTGAGCATTAGCCTCCGCGAAGCGCAACCGTAACCAATTCTTGGAGGTTACCAAATTGCTGCTGGTAGTCGGCCAATCCGGCAGCCACCACTGCCTGAGCCTTTTCTCGACCATATACTTCCACGATCTCACAGTCATTCTTACGTTGATTCGGCCCCATCTTATAGGTGAGAAAGTAGTGCTTCAGACGATCTACAACGGTGGGCGGGACTTCTTCGATATCCTTCATTCCGCCATAGGCGGCATCACCCGCGAGCACAGCAATAATTTTATCGTCAGCCTCCCTGTCATCTATCATCCTAAAACCACCGACAGGAATGGCGGTAAGAAGAATCTCTCCGTGGTCGATATGCTTCTCCGTAAGTACGCAAATATCTACCGGGTCCCCATCACCCACGATATCTTCCCGCCCGGTAGCTTCTTTGCACAATTGAGCGACTCGGCGTTCGCTGTAGGTCTGAGGAACAAATCCGTACAAAGCGGGACAAATATTTGAGTAACGCTGCGGGCGATCCAACTTAATGTGACCGGTTGTCTTATCGATTTCGTACTTCACCGTATCTGTAGGCACCATCTCGATAAAAACATTCAATCGATCCGGCACCTCATCTCCAACGCTGACGCCGTGCCAAGGGTGCGCCTTAAAGAGCGTACCCATCAGGTTCCACAGAAGATCCTCCGTACCACTTGCCATAACATGTAAAACCCTACGCCCGAAGCTATGCTAAGCCCATGATATTTTACGTTCGGAAGAATCCAACCATTCGCCGCGTGAGCCATAACTACTCAACGAAACAGAGGTTAGTAAGCCTGCGTCCCAAAATAGCGGCTTTTTGTCCTCCCTTTGCCTCCTTAAGACTTTGCGTACGAGGATACCTGCCCCACAGTGCGAGCCCAGGATCGCCCACACCATGAATCATTCAGCCCCACAAACCATCCGTGAAGTCCCCAAAACAGGGGTTATCTTTGTCATGGCGGAAGCACGAGCGCGTGGCTATGGTGCCGCTGAAGTACCTACCTGGTGCAACCTAGGACAAGGCCAACCCGAAGCTGGTCCTCTGCCAGACGCTCCACCCCGAATCCATGATCTCAAGATAGATATAGATGATCACGAGTACGCGCCGGTCCCCGGCTTGTGGCCACTTCGAGAGTCGGTTGCCCACTTGTATAACGAGCTCTTCCGCAGAGGTTTGCCATCAAAATACACCGCCGAAAACGTAGCCATCTCTGGTGGAGGAAGAGCCTCACTCACTCGATTGGCAGCAGCGGTAGGTCGGGTGAATCTAGGTCACTTTTTACCCGACTACACAGCCTACGAGGAACTACTTGATCTCTTTAGAGTTTTTCACCCTATCCCCATCCCCTTGGACCCCCATCAGGGCTACGCTTACAGCCGCGAAAAGCTCCGGGAAGAAATCCTAGGCAAAGGCTTATCGGTACTGTTGCTCTCCAATCCCTGCAATCCGACCGGAAAAACCCTCCGAGACGAGGAGTTGAGCGACTGGATTGGAATAGCCCGTGCTCTGGATTGCACTATGGTGTTTGACGAGTTTTACGGCAGCTACGTTTGGGACCGGCCCGGTACCGACACCCAGCCCGCTATGGTGAGCGCAGCAACCTGCGTTGAAGACGTGAACAAGGATCCAGTGATCCTGATGAACGGGCTGACCAAGTGTTGGCGATACCCAGGTTGGCGGGTTTCCTGGACCGTGGGTCCGAAATCGGTGATCGAGGCGGTTGGTAGCGCAGGCAGCTTTCTTGATGGTGGTGCCAATCGTCCCCTCCAGCGGGCTGCGCTCGATATCGTGACTCCCAAGCACCTCATCCAAGAGACCCAAGCTCTACAGGCCATCTTTCGTCGCAAACGAACCGAAATGCTGGAGCGTCTGGAACGGCTGGGCGTGACCCTCGGGGGACGACCAGGTGGCACATTCTACGCCTGGGGTGACCTTTCTCGGTTACCTCCTCCACTCGACAACGGGATGGGTTTCTTTCGAGCAGCGTTGGATCATCAAGTCATTGTGGTACCCGGCGAGTTCTTTGACATCAATCCCGGCCACCGGCGCCCCGGTCGAGCTTCGCGATTTAGGAACTTTGCCCGATTCTCTTTTGGTCCCGACCTAGAAGTGGTCAAAGAAGGCCTACGCCGACTCGAAACCCTCGTACACGAAGTAGAAAACACATAAGCTAGTGGATCTTCGCCCTCCCCACGATTGACGACGGTCACTCCCTAGCGGTCAGCACCTAAACTATCTGATAAAGTTTCGGAAAAGCAGGTTGAAACCTGTCAGGCACATGTGGATGCTCGGGGTGCTAAACTCTCGGCTTCTAAGGGCATGCCCGCCAGTCAAGAGGTTCGTAGGTTTCAGCGCACACGGCCGCTTCTTATGGGTAGAGTTAACCACAACGTTGTCCTTTTGAACCTGACTCCTAAAAGTTGGCCCCGATACACGGAGCTCTTTTGTTCGGTGATGAACCTTTGCATCATCGGATCCTTGCTGACAGCCCCAGCATTTGCTCAAGACCTAGGACCGGACACGCGAAGCCGGACACCAAGGAATGACGTCCAAGTGTCCGCTCAAGACCTAGGACCGGACACGCGACACCGAACGCTGAGAAGTGGCACCCAATTGTCCGTCAAGCGACCGCAGCTAGAGTCGCGACTGAGAGCCGGTACCGCTAGCCGGGACGAGCAAAAACGGCTGGCCATCGCTCGATTTCACACCGGTGAGCCAGAGGGAGCACTCCGACTCGCTAAGCAGCTGGTTACCAATCAGCCTAGCGATCGGGATGCCCAATATACATATGCCACCCTTTTAGAGCTATCGGGAAAGTTGGGAGAGGCGGAGGCAGAGTTCCGCAAGCTCGCCGCCCAATACCCTAAAGATCCGCTTATTTTCCTTGATCTTGGCGTCACCCTTCATAAACGCGGAAAATTAGATGCGGCCCTTGCGAACTACAATCGAGCACTGGCCTTGGCCCCCACTCTCGCAGTCGCCCACTTTAACCTAGGCGAAGTCTTTCTTGCCAAAAATCAACCCCAAGAGGCGTTACAAGCTCTACTCGAAGCCACTAAAATATCCCCCGACTATGCTCGTCCCTATATCGGCCTCGGAAGAGTGTATGGCGACCTCGGTTTCATGCCAAAAGCAGAAAACGCTCTCAACACCGCGATCCGACTGAACCCAAAAGACCCCGACGCGCATTATGACCTCGGTGTGATTCACTTTCGTAACCGACGCTACCGCGCAGCGGTAACGTCCTATCGCGAGGTGTTACGTTTAAACCCGAAGTACGCAGAAGCCCACAACTACCTCGGCGTAACTCTGGATCGCATTGGACAGCGGGAGGGAGCGATCGCTCAGTTCAAACTCGCTATCAACACGCGGCAAGACTACGTCGATGCCCTCTTTAACCTCGGCCTCGCGTACTTCCGGAGCGGGAACCTAATGTTAGCAGGGGAGCAATTTGAAGAAGCCCTAAGACTCAATCCCGATCTCCCAGAAGCCCAGTTTCACCTCGGAGAGGTTTACTATCAACGCGGACGCACAACGAAGGCCCTACGCCTCTACCAACAAGCTTTATTTACCCGACCCGACGATGTCCGGACCTTTGAGCGCCTCGCTCAGGCCTACTTGGATCGTGGTGAACAAAAAGAGGCAATTCGGCATCTCGAACAGTGGGTAAGCATGGCTCCCAAAAGCGCTAAAGCTCATGCCGCTCTAGGCTCAGCCAGGGCGAGCTTAAGTACCCCTGGAGCACAAAACCAAGCCATGGCGTCTCTTGAGACCGCCCAGCGTCTTGATCCTGAAGACCCGGATATTTTGGTGCAAATTGCCCGGGTCTTCTATCAACAAAATCAGTTCAAAAGGGCTGAAGAGTCGCTCCGCGCCGCTCTTCAGCTAGACCCCAGTCACAACGCAGCAAACCTTCAACTCGGGACCCTGTATGAGCGTACAAACCGAGCCCAAAAGGCCGACACCATGTACCGCAAAGCCCTACAGAATCAGCCCTCGTTTGCGGAGGCTGCCTATCGACTGGCTCGGTTGGCCCAAGAAAAGGAGGATCTGGAAGGGGAAATCACCTGGTACCAGGAAACCTTAAACCTCAATCCGGCCCATCTCAACGCTCGTATAGCGCTCGGTGGGGCCCTCGCCCGTCGAGGCTTCACCAAAGAGGCACTTTCGACCCTCGAGATCGCCGTTCGCCAGGATCCAACAAACTCTCTGGCCCACCATTATCTTGCGGGTGCACTCCTCGGCATGGGCAACACGCAACAAGCACTTAGTTCCGCCCGCAAAGCCACAGCACTGGATGATGAACTAGGTCCAGCGTTTATCACTTTGGGTGCTCTTGAACGCCGCGCGGGCAATGTTGAACGAGCCTTAGAGGCCTATCGACGGGCGCTCATCCTCGACCCTGGCAATGCTGATCTAGCATTCACGGTAAGAGAACTTGAGACATATGCCCGCCGAAATAACCTCTAAGCACCTTGTAACCGGTTGACCTGGCCCCTTAGGCCTACGGCTATCTATCCCCCCTTATCCCTCACCGGTCCTTATTTGCAGAGCCTCTCCAGTGGCGTCAGTCCATCTTCATACTCACCATTTTGATCTTGAAGCTCCCGTACCGTCGGCTTTGTCTCGAGATCGTTCCCAGTCACCCCCTGATGACGCTTAAGCTCTGCCATGATGGCGGTCTTCTCTTTCATATGCTTGAGCGTCATTGCCTCCGTATAGCGTCGAAAACGTAGCTCCAGCATAACTTTTTCGTTCTCAATGCGTGACCGTAGTTCTACGTATTGCTGTTTTACGTGACGCAGACCATTCTCCAGTCGTCGCTTCGTGTAACGCTCCTTGCTGAGCTCAGCCGCCAACATTTGATTATCTTCGACTGCGCTCCGTAGTTGCTGCCTCAGACTTTCAATTTGGTCAGTAGCAACCGGTTCATCAGGGCCATGTCCAACTACTGATTCAGCAAAATGATGAGCCACTGAAGGCTCAGTCAGATCATGAGGTCCTCTCGAGTCAGTAAGTCGAGAGCCAACTCCCGAATCGATCAGGCTATTGGCTATTCCTGCTGGCTCTGCCATAACATTGTTGGGTGCATTTTTCGGTGCGTTGTTTGGTACATGATTCAATGCGTTGTTTGGTGCGTAATTCAATGCGTTGTTCCAAGTATGGTTCGATGCGTTGTTTGGTGAATGATTCGATACATTTATCCAAGCATGGTTCGCATGGTTCGATATATTGTTTGGTATATGGCTTAACGCTTGGTCAGGTACGTGGTTCAGCACATGGCTGGGTGCATTGTCCGATACATTATTAAAAGTATGGCTGGATGGAAAGGCTCTCCCATTTGCTCTGACGTCACCTTCATCGGCAAGAAAGCGCATCAGATACCGGGATGTCTCGACGGTGAAACTGACATCCTCTTCAGCCAAAAAATCTTCTTTGCTATCAATTTGTACTTGATACCCGTGAGCCGCACATTCTCCCGCCAAATTGAGTTCAAAACTAATTCTTCGTTCTTCATTCGACGGTTGTTCACAGAAATGCACCTGACCGTCTTGTACCGAAAACCAGGCATGAAGAGGGACACCCTGACGGATTCGTCCCTCAAATAACTCACCAAACGGGTTAACAATCACGATCGATGGCCGCTCACTCAATCGAGCAGCCACTCCGAGAGTCGCTCGAAGAGCATCTGTTGATCGCACGCCTCTAGCCATGACGCCACTCCTTCCATTGCTCAATAATAACTCGAGTAGCCACCCCGAGAGTCGCTCGAAGAGCATCCGCTGCTCGCACGCCTCTAGCCATGACGCCGCTCCTTCATCCATCGCTCAATAATAGATACTGCGGTCTTGACCTCTTGCAGGTCGGTCTGCATCTCCCCAATCAAGTGGGTGTTCTCATGCAGTGCATCCGCATACAGACTCACATATTGATGGTAGTCACTCAGAGTTAGTTTCAAAACACCCAGCCGGTCCTCGAACACTCGTCTTTTTAACACCGCATCCTGTTGGGCGGCATAAGCTCGTAGCTCAGCAGCCAGTTGTTTGATTTTCTGATGGAACATTGTTGCTTTCGGAGCAACCGCCCCATGTTGCTCGTCAAACAATGCGCTTTGTTTCTCCAGTTCATGAAGAAATCGGGACAGGCGAGAACTCAAGGAACGATCCGGATTTTGAGACCGATTGCCTTTATAAACTGCATCTCCCCACGAATAGGAATCAACCTCCCCGAGCAATACATGTAGTCGATCTCTAACTTGTCCCGGTTGCAAGGGTAAGATATCCAACTCGTAAGCTTGTTCCAGATGCTCGTCGAGATCGAGGCCCCGTTCTTCAACCGCCCTAGATACCCGCAAGAAACTCCGATTTGGGCCAGATGCCACTTTCAGTGCAGCGAAAACGATAGCTCCAGCAAGTACGGGAATGCCGATGGACAGCCCCACTTGGACCAACACAAACGGTAAACTAAGGCCATAGCCCTCTGGTCCAAGCGGCTGGTGGAGCACAACCACTGCCCCACCTAAGACACCGCACAGACCGTGCACCGGAAAGGCCCCTACCGGATCATCCACATAGTCCCTCAGTATCTGGGAGCGCTCAAAACGATCGGTCCACAACGCGACCAGTAATCCGGCGGCAATACCAGTCCCCATGATGATCAACAAACTATTAGGGGCAGCCTCATGGCAACTTGCGGTGATCGATACTAAGCCTCCCAACACCCCATTAATCGTCAAACTCAACTGCCGCAGCCGGCTCACCAAGCCATAGATGAACGCGGTGAGCCCCCCACATGCGGCACCTAATACCGTCTGAACAGCGATACGCGCAGCAACTATCGCTCCCTCCCCGTCACCCGTAAGTATCGGATCACGGACCCCTCCCATGTTGAAGCCAAACCAACCGATGAGCAGCACAAACATTCCAGCGTTGGCAAGGGGGATACTATGAGCTTCTTTGGTGATGGAGTGTCTTGGTTGCAGCACCAATGTAGCTCCGAGTGCACAAAACCCACCAACACCGTGCACAACGACTGAGCCGGCCCAATCAATGAAGAACGATCCACCTACCACCCAGAGAAACCAAGCAGCCATAGGGTAAATAACGCCAGTAATCAGTACGCTAAGGGCAAGATAGGCAGTCAATCGAATTCTTCCGGCTAATGCGCCGGAGCAGATGGTAGCCGCCGTGGCCGAAAACGCGGCCTGATATAGTAAGTCTGCGTAGGGATCCAGATCACCACCCAAATGGGTTGATGAACCAAAGTCGGTGGATAAAGGGGAGACTTGAAACCCATAGTGTATCTGATAACCAATGAATACGTACACTACTATCCCTACGCAGAAGTCCATGGTATTCTTGTAGAGAACACTCACCGCATTCTTGGACTCGATCAGCCCGGTCTCAAGCAATGCGAAACCCAGTTGCATAGAAAGTACCAACACCGTGCAAATCAAGACCCACGGTGTGGCATGCCCCCCCTTGAGGGCATGGTCAGCAGCTGACGCCTCTCCCACAGGAAACAGGCATGCTGCAATAGCAACAACCAAGAACCAATGGTTGCCTTTAAAAGGGCGCATGGCTATTTCTCCAAAGTCAAAGATACGCATTGTCCTTCTCTACAGTCCTTGCAAACTTTAGCGCATTCCGCACACGGAAGCGCTACACTCACGGTTCGAGTATCTACCAGACTCTCGGATATACCAGACTCAATCAGCAACTGCTTAACGGCGGCCGCCCGTCGTTCGCGTATCTGTCGGTTAGCCGCTTGGTCCCCCAGATCAGATGTTGACGCTCGAACCACAACCCGAGCGCTATACGACCACAAATCAACAAACTCGGAGACCTTTAGCTGCTCGGATTCCATCTCCTCATTCAGTGCGGTTTGATTCATAGGAAAACATAGATAGGTAGGGGGACCCAAAACCACCGAACTCGGAGTCGCCGAGCTTGGAGCTACCGGACTGTCCATATACTCCTCTCGTGCCTGGTCTGCTGGCATTTCTATGGCCGGTTCTTCCGTTGTACCAACAACATCCGTCTTATCGGGAGGAGCCGACGCAACAAGCGGTACAACAATGGATATCACCACCAGCAAACCAACGCTGATCGCAGCTAATATTACGGGACCGATCCATTGCTCTTTGTTGGACATGGTTCGTCAACGACATGCGAGACACGCTCGCCGTAGTACACCGCTAGTGAATACACATTTTGCCCAAACATGCATACACAACGGTCTCGAATATCACTACAAATTCAACGCCAATCTCTAAGCTTGAAATCGACATACCTTTCGACTCAAAGTCGAGAGGCCAGGAACCGTTTGAACCCCCGTGCATCAAGCTCTCTGCCCCAGCAAGCATCCAGTTCGCCGCGATAGACGTCCATCATCCCCCAACTACCCCGATGTCGGTACCTGTATAAGAACCAAACAACACCTGTACAAGCAGGTGGCAGGAAAACATATCATGCCTGGTATTTCGCTTTTTTGACCGCGCGCCTAGCACATCACCAATGACGTAGACGCCTTTTTCCACCAAACGACGTTGACCAATGGCTACTTTGCGGAAGTTGCTTCTTTGCAAAGCCTGTACAAAAATTGATATAATCAAGTTTCGATAACAACAACGACGCGTATGATTTCGCATCACATACTAAGGCTATATTCAAGCCCTTTGCTTAACTAGCAAGCTTTGACTAGCAAGCCTAGCGAGCTAGCCGTTCAAAAGATGTAACGCCTCTCACTTGGCCTTTCCGATAAGACATCCTAACCGCCTTCGACTCTCATCGGTCATCTCCTTCCGGGTAATCACCTTGATTGAAAGGTCTGGCACAAAATACCTTCGTGAATCTTGCAACCTTTGTTTCTACAGCCTGCTAGCTAGTCCGTCTCTTAAGTTCAGCTTGGAGCTATTGCGAACGGCTAGCTATATCTTCGCTTCCTGAGAGGCCCCGGTCAGTGGAAAGAACGCAGGTCCTGGGACCTTCAGACCAATCAGGGCAAGTCATAGACCGCGCCCAAAATTATAAGTACGCGTGGGTACGGACTAAAAGAGCGTATTTCGCTCAATGAGCAAGCTTCGGAAAAGTGTGCCCTGGTGAGGGTTTAATGATCCCAGATAACCGCCAAGAACCCTTCCGTGAATACCCATAAGTTGACCAGTTGGGGGGGGATTTGGTGAGTTTAAGAAAATTTTGCCAGACTCGCTAAGTTTCTTCGAGGTCTAGCAGGCCATCGGAAAAGTGGGATGGGTGATCCGCGAAGGTTCTTTTCCGTGGAACGCTCCGCATGAAGAGGGCGCATACCGGGCGTATACAACCGATGAAAGGCGAAGCCGGTCCAGACGTTCCACGGAAAAAGGACCCGCGAAGCGCCTAACTCACTTTTCCGATGGCCTGCTAGCAGCCTGTTGATCTAG
>JAHQVK010000186.1 GCA_019634385.1 Myxococcales bacterium
GGAGCAGCCCCACTAAGGTGGGCAAGCAAGCTCCACCGGATCATGAAGCTCAAAATAAGTGCTGAGGCTCCGAATGTTCCTACTCTACTATCCTTTAGTATCAGGAGAATTTTTTCTTTCTGATCACCACCCCCCATGGCATCAGCAGTATCCGCTAGTCCATCCTCATGCAAAGCCCCCGTTATACATACGCCGACGCCGAGACTTAATGCGATCGCCCCCCATAAGCCACACGGTCCAAAACACCAAAAACAGAGACTCATAAGTAGTCCTATGCTAATACCAACTAGAGGGAAATGGGCCGAAGACCAACTTAAAGCCTCTGGGGATAGCTTTTTCGGTCCCAAGGGGATTAGGGTAAGAAAACGAAAAGCGGCGTATACAGACTCAACACCACCCATTCGCTCAAACAACTTTTTCATTATCTACCTTAAAATCTATCCCCCATATCGGTCTCTGGGGCGTGTCTTTACCCTCCGGCTGGGGAGATGACGCCGTGTCCCGTGTGTGTGAGTGATTGGCCCCGGAGGGAGGGTACTAGATGCACCGAACCGAAGGACCAAAAGGATGGCAAAGCCAACGAGCCCTCACACATGTAGGGAACAAGTCAGAACGCGGTCCGTAGTTTAAAGACACGCCCTAGATTACACTTGAGGAACGCTTGCTTCTCTAAAGGTAGCCATGTCGCGATGTAATGCACAAGCTAATTCCACTAATGGCATCGCGGCGAGCGCGCCGCTGGCTTCACCTAGGCGCATTTGTAGATTAATAATGGGCTTTGCATCTAAAGCATCAAGGATAAGTTGATGTCCAGGCTCCGGAGATTGATGGCCGAATATCATTTGGTATCGGCTATTTGGACAGATTTTACTTAAAATAAGCATCGCGGCTGTCACCGTAAAACCATCTACTACTACGCATGCGCGAAACTTCATAGATTCGTGTGCAGCACCAATCATAGCCACAATTTCTCGACCACCAAAGGAGGCAAGAGCCTTCCAAGGATCATTGGTTGGGTTACGTTCTAAAGCCTCTTCAACTATGCGCTTTTTGTGTGCTATTCCCTGAGGATCTAATCCGGTCCCTGCACCCACAACATCTCTGGCTGGCAAACTCAGTATAGAAGCGCTGAGGGCCGAGGCAATGGTCGTGTTTCCGATACCCATTTCGCCCAAGAGGAGAATTTTTGGTGGTTCAGGAAGACGTTGGATAGCAGCTCGACCAGCTTGGAGGCTCGCGGCCACAATTTCTGGTGATAGTGCATCTTCAATTCTGAGGTCCCCTTCTTGTTGGTCAGCCACCCGGTCTCGATAGTATGAGATTTGGGGTACAACCGGTGGAGGAAAGGGATCTGTACGACTACACTCAACCCCCACATCAATAATATTGAGCGGTATTTGAAGTTGCTGGGTAAGCACACTCGATGCAGCCCCACCCGCCAAAAAATTTTTCACCATGGCATGAGTAACCACTTGCGGGTAAGCAGATACACCGTGTTGCGCCACAGGATGATCAGCGGCGAACACCATCGCGACCGCTGGGCGAGAGACCGGAATCGTTGTACTTTGAATAGCAGCTAATTGGCTTACGATCATTTCCAAATAGCCAAGACTACCCGGTGGTTTCGTGAGTTTAGCCTGTCGTTCCTCAGCCAGTTTTTGTGACGTTGTGCACAGAGGGGTCAGAGGTTCCAGGTTAGTAAACACGTGCTCTCCTAGCGGCGATGATCAATATTGTCAATTGGTTCATGAACAAGGTCGAGGTAGAACTCAAGCATGTATAAAGAACAGTACGGAGGCTTTGCACTGATCGGTGGAGGCGTCCGGTCAGGAAAAAGTAAACTAGCCCTCAGATTGGCTAGCAAGCTTGGCACAAAGCGCGCATTCCTGGCCACAGCTCAAGCCTTAGACCGCGAAATGACGAACCGGATTGCTCTGCATCAGCAAGAGCGAGGGAACTCGTTTGATACCCACGAAGAGCCTTTGGACGTGGCCTCAAAGCTGAAGACGCTTGGAAACCAGTATGACGTGGTTCTGGTTGATTGCTTGACTCTATGGCTAAGTAACCTCTTGTCTGCCGATAATGGGTTTACAGATGGGGAGATCAAAGAGAAACTGACAACTTTCGTGACCGTATCTTTGGAAACACCTGCTCAAGTAGTTGTAGTCAGTAATGAAGTTGGCTGTGGTATAGTTCCAATAAATTCCTTGTCTCGTCGATTTGTTGATTTGACCGGATTTGCCCATCAACAAATCAGCTCGGTAGCTGATGAAATTTATTTATGCATCTTAGGCACGTCTTTGCGGATCCGCCCCGAGCCCATAGAGGTATTCAACCCTGAGATCAGAAAGTAGGCTTACTTACCGTTCTAGCTTGGGCGTGTCTTTAAACTCCGGACCGCGTTCTGACTTGTTTCCTACATGTGCGAGGGGTCGGTGGCTTCGCCACGCTTTCCGGGCCCATCGGTCCGGTGCATCCAGTACCCTCCCTCCAGAGCCAATCACTCACACACGCAGGATACGGCGTCATCTCCCCAGCTGGAGGGTAAAGACACGCCCTAGCAGCCTGTTGATCTAGCCCTGCACGCATCTATGGGCCGGCCGATAGATGCCTGCAGGGCTAGATCAACAAGCTGTTAACCCGTAGCTCTGGGCGGAGGACACTTATTGACTTCGGTGCTCCCAAAACAGTTGCGTGCTCTTTGGCATTGTTAACCAATATATGATTGAAGTAACTTTCTTTGCCGGAGATCTACGATGACAGACACCAACAAGCTTCACGCAGAACAAATGCAACAACTCAAAAAGGTCAAGGACGCAGAGATTCGCAGCAAGAAAGAAAAAAGAGGCGTGGTGGTTGTAAACACCGGGGATGGCAAGGGGAAATCTTCCGCTGCATTCGGTGTGGTTATTCGAGCTCTCGGGCACGGCCAGAAAGTTGCTATTGTGCAGTTCATCAAAGGTACCTGGAAAACCGGGGAGGGGCAGTTCTTTGACCGCTTTCCGGAAGTAACTCGAGTCGTCTCTGGAGATGGTTTCACCTGGGAGACACAAAACCGAGACCAGGACATCGCCGCCGCAGAGCGGGGTTTTGCGGAAGCTCAACGGTTGATTGAAGCCGGTGAGCACGATGTGGTTGTCCTTGATGAACTCAACGTGGCTGCACAACATGGGTACCTCAACCCGGACAAGGTTGCGGTCGTCCTTCGCAAAAAGCCGGCACACGTGTCAGTGATTGTCACTGGGCGGGGAGCACCGGTGGCGATCATAGACGCCGCCGATACAGTGACGGAGATGCTCATGGTTAAACATGCCTTTGAGGCTGGGATTCGAGCTCGAAAAGGCGTGGAGTTTTGACCTCCCAGCGCAGACACACCTCGATTGCGTGTTCCTGGTTCCAAATCAGGCTCAGTTCATGCCTCAGGTGAAGTGACGGCGCCCCCAAGAGGACTGAACATGCGTTGAAAGAATATTGCTCGAGAGGCCCTGAGACCGGGGCCTAAGCAGATTAGTTGTGAGGTGGCTGAGAGATGTAAACCCGGTATGGGCATTGGGCCTCCCAACGCCGGCGCGCCCCGGTTGTTGACTCCTTCTTCTTATCAGCCAGAGTTCATCCCCCGGGGGAATTGGATCCCCCCAAAAGACTGAGTTCGCGGCGAAAGAATTGCTCGAGGGGTAGTGAGGCCAGAGCGTCTGCAGATCGGGCGTGGGGGTCGCTAAGAGGTGTCAAAACTGCCTCGGTCTTTGCTGGGGCCGCCCAGCAGAGCAGCGCACGGGCTGACTCGGGAGCTTCAAACAAACCGTGAATCATTGTGCCCCGTACGGTGCCCACGCTCGCGCCATCACTGCGGGAGTCATCCCCGCTGCCGATCTCAGCAAATGGAGGCACCGCGTGGAGCTGCTGTAGCCTTCCGTGATGGATCTCGTACCCCTCCGCAACTGGAACGCCTGGGAGGCCGAAGAGCCGAGCGTGTACCCGAGTCGTCCGCTTCTCGGGTAAAAACCGGGTCTCCACCGGCAGAAGGCCAAGCCCCGAAATAGGAACTTCGTCGACCCAAAGCCGCTCCCCCAAGATTTGGCATCCACCGCAGATACCAAGCACAGCCTCACCCTGGTCACGGCGGGTAGCAAGAATCTCAGCCCAACCGGTCTCTTTGACCCAAGCGAGATCCGAGACCGTGTGTTTTGAACCAGGCACAATCACAAGATCCGACCCAAGTCCCTCACGAGGGTGACGGGTGTAACGAACCACCACCCGGGCCTCGAGGAGCCGGAACTCATCATAATTAGACAAGTGTGGAAGCTCGATGATAGTCACTTCGATCATCCGCCACGGCGCCCTCGGTCGATTTCGACGGGTCGCGAGCCCTAAACTATCTTCTTCAGCCCCCTCAAAAGCATCGAGGAAAGGTATCGCCCCAAGCGTTGGTACTCCCGTTTTTGCCTCGAGTTCTCGGTATCCAGACTCGAGCAGTCCCGCGTCACCCCGTATGCGGTTCAAGATAAATCCCCGAATCAGAACACGATCCTCCGGAGGGAGCAGCGCCCAAGTACCGTATAAAGAAGCAAATGCTCCCCCTCGGTCCACATCTGTTACCAGGAGCACCGGAGCCCCCAACGATCGGGCCACGAACATGTTCACCAAGTCACCGTTCCGCAAGTTGATCTCAGCAGGACTCCCCGCTCCTTCGACCACAACTAACTGGTAACGAGCGCGAAGCCGCTCAAGTGCCTGCAACACGACCGATCGTAAACGCTCTTTCTGTCCGTCATAGTCACGCCACGAGAAGGTCCCAATCGGTTGCCCTAGGACCACAAGCTGACTAACAAAACCAGCCTCCGGTTTGAGGAGGATGGGATTCATATCCACATGCGCAGGTATACCCGCCGCCTCCGCCTGCGCTGCCTGAGCCCGCCCGATCTCCCCACCTTCGGGAGTCACCGCCGCGTTTAGGGCCATATTCTGGGCCTTAAACGGTGCCACAGAGATCCCTCGCCGCTTTGCCCAGCGGAGGAGCCCCGCCACAACAAACGACTTTCCAGCGTCGGAACTAGTACCCTGGACCATAAGTACCTGTCCCTGACCATGTGTACTCATACCTCAACCTTCAAAGCAGCTAGGAGCCGGTCGGTAGCGTCCCCTTCACGCGCAGCCACCCGTATGTGTCGAGGCAGTCCAAAGCTAGTACAATCTCGTACTCGAATAGCATGTTGTGTTAACAATCGAGTCTTAATGCGAGTAGCTTCTCCAACCTCAAAGAGTACATAGATCGTAGAGCTAGGCTGAGGTCTGAAACCCGAGGCTTGTGCGGCATGGAACAGCTCATCACGAGCTTGAAAGAGCCGCTTCCTCACCGCCTCAAGCCTAAATTCTGCCGCGAGTGCTGCCGGAACCACCGCTTGAGCCAGACCATTCACGGTCCACGGGGGACGGCGTTTCTCCATCTCAGCGACAATTGAGGCGGGAGCCAAAGCATAACCCACCCGAAGGCCTGCTAGACCAAAGTCTTTGGTTAGAGAGCGAAGACGAATAACATTTTCGGGAAAGTCTCGATTGAGATCTTCGTGAGCTTCGCTCATACTGACAAAAGACTCATCTAGAACAAATATAACACCTGGATGATCCTGAGCCCATAATAGCAACCGATCAAGAGGAGCAAGAACGCCCGTAGGATTATTAGGATGGGTAAGATAAACCACGTCCACTTCATGGAAGTATTCGGTCACCATGGGCCAAACGGTCGCTTCGTCAAAAACCGATAGAACCGGCACCCCTTTTGCTTCTGCGGCCGCCCTAAACTCTGCAAAAGTCGGTTCGAGAACAAGTGCTCTTCGGGGCTCAAGAGCGTCAAACAAAGTCCAAAGAAGCTCCGTAGCCCCATTACCGAGAACGACCCGTGAAGGAGACCATCCAAACCGTTCCGCAAGTACCGATCGAGCATTCATACATTCGGGATCCGGATAGCTACGAGGATCCCAATCAGTCATGGCAGCCTTAATCCCCGGATCAATTTCGAAGGGTACAACATTCACCGAAAGGTCCAGAATCTCAGTCTCAGTGAGTCCCAAAGCAGCAAGCTCTGATGGCCTAGTACCACCATGTTCAGTCATATCAGTATCTCCAACAGGATGGTTGCTCCTGCACCAGCCGCGCCCGCCCACCTCGCTATCTCCATTGCCTGGGCAAGGCACTCCACTGTCACCGGACGTTCAGCATCACCCAGGCAATAACACCCTCGCTTGGTCAGACATATACCAAGCAGTCCGCTCATCATCGCCATCGGCTGTCCAGCATTTGGGCTCATGGTCTTCCCTCGGTCCCGAACGAAGATTTGCCAGGCAACGGCTCTTCTTGAACGCGGGCCACGCCACCACAAAAGCAAGGCGGTGAGCCGAGATGGGATAAGATTGAGTGCATCATCCAGACGAGCCGCAACCTTGCCGAACCACTCCCGCTCCCCGCGATAGCCATACATTGCATCCAAAGTATTTACACTTCGATACACGACCATCCCCGACTGGCCAAGCAAGACGTACCAAAACAGGGGAGCAATCCAACTGTCTGAGGTGTTCTCAGCCACCGATTCAATGGCTGCAGCTGCAACTTCTTCTGCATCGAGATCACTTGGATCCCGTGAACAGAGACTACGGAGACCTTCGCGGGCATCAGAAATATTGTTCTCAAGAAGGGACCGGCGAACATCTTTAGCCGCCCCAAGCAAGCCACTCATAGTGCAGCAGGCGCAGAGGATGAAGGCATCAAATACAATCTGGAGGACCGGTACAACCATCAGCGTGCGCATCAAACGAATCGAAACCAGGGCTCCCCCCACGACCAACCCAACGAGCAATGCACCAGCTAGCAATTGGTGAGTGGGCGATGCCAAAGGGGCATGCAATCGAGTTTCAACGAATCCTGCCCCCCGACCAAGCCAGGCCACCGGATGCCAACGCGAAGGCCACTTAAGATTCATTGCATCGAATGCGAAAAACAAAATGAGGGGGATGACTTCCCCATATAAGATACCACTGATCATCGAGTATATTTACCTGCGTCATGCTCTTCCTGAGCGGGGTTTCAGGACCATCAAAAGCGTCCTTCAAAGAAACCTCCGGCTCTTAGTGACATTTCATGGCTAAGTCCGGCACACCAGGTGAATGGCGGCATGGGAAGGTCTCATCCCTCAAGACAAAACGAGGGTAAGTACGCTGTTTGATATCCATTCTGATGAGACGGTAGTGCGATTTCCTCCACACTCAGGGCCTGTTCCCCCGGTTGATGAGACCTATTGTTTTCATCCCCCCACCACCCGAGCTCTGATCGTGGCATTTAAGCACAATCGCCGGATGTTGATCCACGGGGTGCATGGTACCGGTAAATCTAGTCACATAGAGCAAGTAGCGGCTCGGTTACGTTGGCCGTGTGTCCGAGTCAACCTAGACGGACATATGACCCGTATGGACCTGATAGGCAAAGACGGAGTTGAATTGGAAGATGGTCAGCCAATAACCCGGTTCTATGATGGAATCCTACCATGGGCCATGCAGCGACCGGTGGCTCTCATTTTGGACGAATACGATGCTGCTAGGCCCGACCTAATGTTTGTACTGCAGCAAGTATTAGAAGCGAAAGGACAGTTAATATTACCGGACCAATCTCGAGTCCTTCTTCCCCATCCATACTTTAGACTTTTTGCCACGGCAAATACCTCGGGATTGGGAGATTGGAACGGTGCATACCACGGCACTCAGGTTCTGAATCAAGGACAACTTGACCGATGGCAAATGGTATGTGCCTTGAACTACCTACCTGAAGAAAATGAACTATCCATTGTCGCCTCTAAATGCCCAGGCGTACCAAGTGACACCCTTCGTATCATGGTTCAATTCGCTAAGCTCACGAGAAACGCGTATGCCCAAGGTGATCTTTCAGCACTCATGTCTCCACGAACGGTGATACATTGGGCAGAAAATTATCTCCTATTTAACGACCTTCGATTAGCATTTCAGTTATCTTTTTATCATCGGGTGAATGGTTCTGAACAAACTCTTTTGGAAGAATTATTTCAACGCTGTACCGGCGAAGAATGGAATCCCTCTTGAATCAAGACCTGCTCTTGCAAGTAGCTACCACCCTAAGTGGAAATACACAGGGGACACCAAAAGGGACAAATCTCTTTGCTGATCTTCAAGCACCGAATCCTGCCGACATGCCCCTAGAAGCACGGAGGTGGCGGTGTGATATTTTGGCCCTTGCAACCCAGTTTCACTGCTCTCATGTCCATGAGCGGGAAGCACCAACATTACAACCGGACCGATGGTGGTTTACTAGTTTGGAGAGAGCGAGAATTATGGCCCTAGGTTGTCAAACATTTAGGGGAGTTCGAGTAAATCTGGAGCAAGGAGTGTACGGCAGGCGATCTGAAGATTGGCTTTGGGTTTCTATATTTCTCGAAAGTATAGGTCGACAGGTGGTAGAGCCTCACCTACAGCTTGTGTGGGAGGACCTCGTCGACCTGAAGAAATGGCTTCCTCATCAAACCCTGTTTGCACAGAAGGCAAGAGAAGTATGTCCTCGATTGATAAAGAGTAGAGACGAGAGGCATAAACAGGACTCAAATCCGAAAGCTTCGCCTCCAACTCTACCTACAGGAACAGCAACAGAGAATCTTCATTCCCATTGTCGCACCACAGAGGGTCTCGGGCAGAATCCTGGAATTCAGAAACCCCCAAAGGTCCAAAAACAGAACGGGTATTCGGTATATTCGGCATCGTTTGATGAAGAGATTCGAGCGGAAACATTGGCCTCATTCTCTGAGCAACTCCAGTATCGTGCACAGTTTGACCAGTTTTTGCGCAAACATCCAAAAATTTTAGAATGGGGACGTAAACTCCAACGCTATCTTCAAGCCAAACATGCCCATTCATGGCGCTTGAGACAAGATGAGGGCTACTTGGATGGGAGTTTGCTGGCTCAATTGGTCGCCTCACCCCAACGACTAGACATTTTTAAGCAAGATCAGCCACTACCTAAACCTAGTACGGCCGTCACTTTGCTGCTCGACAACTCTGCGAGCATGCAGGGGACGTCGATAATGCTCACTCTGTGGACAGCAGAGTATCTCGCTCGCATACTCGAGCGAGACCGCGTAAAGGTAGAAATTCTGGGTTATACGACCACTCACTGGAGAGGTGGCCCGGTGAAAAAACTTTGGGAATCTCATGGTCGGCCATCCCAACCAGGCCGACTCAATGCCCTTCGTCACATTATCTACAAGACGGCACAGACACCATGGCGCAGAGCTCGCCTCCCACTAACAGTGGCTTTGAAGCCTGGACTGCTCAAAGAAAATGTGGATGGAGAGGCTCTCCATTGGGCCCAACGCCGATTGCAAAATCGGCCCGAGCATCGAAAGGTGCTTATTGTCATATCCGATGGTGCGCCCGCCGACCGAGCCACTCAACTCGCCAATCCACGTCATCTATTAGAGGCTCACTTACAGAGAGTAGTGACCAGTATCGAAACCTCGTCCTCGGTAGAACTAGCCGCCATTGGTATCGGCCATGATGTCCGTCGATGGTATACGCGAGCGATATGTATTCGATCAGCAGAAGAACTAGAAGGCGCTATCGAGACTTTGTTTGTTGAACTGTTGCAGACATAAGAAGAACGTTGACAAGCCTTCGGCTCCCGGTTCAGGTTGCGCCAGTGTGGTGCCTGCTTTGTGTAGGCTAAGAGGGAATGCGCCGGAGATACGTCTCCTAATCGCAGCCGCCCCCGCGACCGTATGTGTCGAGGTATACCCTGAAAGTTAGACCACTGGGACTCGGGTTCTGGGAAGGTTTAGGGTAATCCGAGGACTTAGTCCGAAGTCACAAGCCGGGAAACCTGCCATACAAAAGAGAGACCGGGCGGACGGGGTGTGCCGTAACCTATTCATCGAGCGCTTGAAGCGACTTCGGCTTATACCCCCTTACATCCACTAAGCTCTCAATTGGACGGGAGGTATAGTTTTGGGTACTACAATACATGTATGCGTCACGTGTCGTGCCGGACAACAAGCCTCAGAGCCACCATTAGGGGCTTTGCTTTATGGATTGTTGCGTGACACGAGTCTCCCCAAAAAGATCACCATTGCTCAGATCAAGTGCCTGTCTGCTTGTCATTCTGGGGTGGTGGTATCGCTATCGAGTCCTGGCCGGTGGACCTACGTATACGGTCGGTTAGCTCTTAAAGACTTAGCTGCCCTGGCTTCGGGAGCTACCGCGTATGCATCGAGTGCTGACGGTATTGTTCCTTGGAGAGAACGTCCCGAAATCTTTAAACGGGGGACTGTAGCCCGGATACCCCCACAGAAATGCATCGATGAATAGTTTAATAAAGATACCGGTTACGATAATCACTGGCTTTTTGGGGGCGGGTAAAACCACTCTAGTCCGCCATCTCATAAGAAACCCACAGGGGAAACGGTTAGCAATTTTGGTCAATGAATTTGGTACCGCGGGTATCGACGGTGAAATTCTCAAGGGATGTGCCGACGAAAACTGTCCTGCCGAAAATATCAAGGAGCTTGCCAATGGCTGCTTGTGCTGCACAGTGGCCGATGACTTTATTCCTACCATCGAAGCCTTGTTGGCCGCGCCCCGACGACCAGACCATATCCTTATTGAGACCTCAGGACTCGCTCTGCCCAAACCATTGTTACGAGCCTTCGACTGGCCTGCGATTCGCTCCAAAATCACCGTGGACGGAGTTATCACCCTTGCTGATGCCGAAGCGGTAGCCGCAGGCCGGTTCGCACCAGACGAAGCAGCCGTCGAGGCGCAGCGCAGAGAAGATCCTAATCTCGACCATGAAACGCCCCTGGCAGAACTATTTGAAGATCAGATCTGCTGCGCAGACATTATTCTTTTGACCAAGGCTGACCTAGCAGGGGACGCGAGCAACCGAGCAGCGAAAGCCATAATTCAAGCACAAATGCCTCGTGAGGTTCCGATATTGGCGATAGCAGAAGGGGTGGTAGATCCACGAGTAATTTTAGGACTCAATGCCACCGCGGAAGATGATTTGGCCGCTCGCCCATCCCATCACGATGGCGTCGACGAGCACGAACATGAAGATTTTGCTAGTGTAGTGCTGGAACTAGATAATGAGATCCCTTCGCCAGACCATTTGGAGAAGGCAATAGTTCGAATAGCGGAAAAACTGCATATACTGAGAGTGAAAGGCTATGCCGCCGTGCAATCCAAGCCCATGCGACTGCTAGTTCAGGCAGTAGGGAAGCGGGTGCGCACGCAGTATGATGGAGTTTGGGCAACACCTCGTCGAACTCAGCTCGTTGTTATTGCTGAACACCACCATCTTGATAAAGATGCACTCTACATGCTTTTGCGAGAAGAGATTTACGGAAACTGATGCACATCGACTTCCGAGATAGTCCGGGCCTCGGGGTAGTTCAGCCGATCGACTTGAACCAAACGCCCTCAGAGCTCGTATTTCTATCCTTTTCGGATAGCGATCTGGGTGCCTTTGCTGCCGGATGGCACCGCTCTGTAGGGCGGCTACCTAGTCTTCGGTTGGCAAACTTATCAACGCTCATGCATCCGCTTTCCGTTGATGAGTATGCTGAGAAGACCCTCCGATTCAGTAAAATCATTTTGGTTCGGTTGATAGGAGGCGAGTCGTACTGGCCCTATGGCCTATCGGTACTCAAGACCTTACATAAGGACTACAAGGTAGCTCTAGCAATCTTGCCTGCAGATGGCCGAGAAGATCCTCGGCTCGAAGAACTATCGACACTTCCCTCCTCCGCGCTACGACAGCTCCAAAAACTATGTGATGCTGGCGGAGAAAAAGCTGCCGAAGCGGCGCTATCTCAGCTAGCTTTGGCCGCTGGCTTATCCGCTCATCCAGTCTTGGGTCCCCAAACGGTACCAAGTATGGGCTTCTACGATCCTGTGGAGGGCATCTATAGTAAGCCACCTCCACCTAGTAGAAAAGAGGCATGGGTAATTTTCTATAGAAGTTATCTCACTGCCGCTGATACTGCGCCAATTGACCAGTTACTCGAAGCCTTAACTCATGCCGGTTTTGACGCGCGGGGCGTATTCGTCATCTCTCTAAAGGCCCAGGAAGTCCGTAAATGGGTATCGGACACCGTGCATAACCGAAAGCTCGCGGCGGTAGTGAATGCCACGGCTTTTTCTGCTCAGGGTCCGCAAGGCACGACCCCGTTTGACACGTTCCAGTGTCCCATCTTTCAGGTAGCCCTATCAACCTCTCAAGAAAGCCAATGGGCGGTCTCTGATCGGGGATTATCCCCGACGGACCTCGCCATGAATGTCACCCTGCCGGAGATAGATGGTCGCATATTCGCAGGAGTCGTAAGTTTCAAAGAGCCGCAACCCAAAGACCCCGAGCTACAATATGCTCGATATGTACACACACCTCACGCGGAACGGATCGAACGGGTTGTGCACCGAGTATCCGCCTGGCACCAATTAGCATCTACGCCACATGCTCAGCAGCGCATCGCGGTTATATTGTCCACCTACCCGGGGAAAGCATACCAGATGGCACATGCGGTAGGACTAGATGCTCTCGCATCAACCCAACATCTTCTCCACCGGTTGGCTCAAGAAGGCTATGCTCTCCCCCCTGATCTTCCCCACGGCCAAAAGCTGATACACGCCCTTGCTTCCGAGCAAGCGTCCATGTCCCTCAGGACTTATCAGGCCGCGGTGGAGCGGATATCTCCCTCGTTCCACGAGACTTTATCATCCACCTGGGGGCCCCCTGAAGACGATCCTTATTATCAGAACGGGGCGCTACATTTTTCAGCGATTCGCCTGGGCTCCGTATGGGTTGCATTACAGCCAGAGCGTGGCACGACATCTCAGCGCGAGATAGAGTATCACGATCTCTCGCGGGTACCTTGCCATAGTTACGTGGCCTTTTATTTGTGGCTTCAGTCTATGGAGATTCATGCCCTAATTCACATGGGCGCCCATGGCACGTTAGAGTGGCTCCCTGGGAAATCGGTCGCACTATCTGCCGAGTGCTGGCCGGACCTTTTGACCGCTGGGGTTCCAGTTATTTATCCATTTATTCTCAACGACCCCGGCGAGGCTGCCCAGGCCAAACGCCGGCTGGGGGCCGTGACCGTGGGGCATGTCCCCCCTCCTCTCGCGTCGGGAGACTCCCCCGAAGAACTGCTTGAGCTAGAGCGCCTTCTGGACGAGTTTTCCACTGCCGATGGCCTGGATTTCCCGCGTCGCGAGCGATTGATCCACGAGATTCGACGTGAGGCTCAAGCTACCGGAGTAGAAGCAGACCTCAACCTTCCACCTACTGTCTCTCCCGCCGAAGCCCTAACGCGTATCGATCGCTTTGTTTGTGACATCAAAGAGAGTCAGTACGGAGAGGGTCTTCATATCCTTGGAACCGGTGAATGGGGCACGCACGAGCTCTCAGGTATACTTACTGCTTTGAGTGGAAGTCAGATCGCCCCTGGCCCTAGTGGCTCTCCTTACCGCGGTCAAGGAGATGTTCTGCCTCCGGGACGTAATCTATTCTCGGTCGACTCCCGAGCGGTACCTACTCGCAATGCCTACGCTCAAGGGGTGAAATTGGCGGAAGAGCTATGTCGTCGGCACATCCAAGAAGAAGGAGACTATTTGCGACGGCTCGTGATTGACCTATGGGGTTCAGCAACGATGCGTACGGCAGGAGAAGACTTTGCGATGGCGCTTCATCTTGCCGGACTAAAACCGATTTGGGATCCGTCGACGGGCCGCGTGACCAAGGTCGGTGTCTTGGAACTATCTTTACTCGGCCGGCCACGGGTAGAGGTTACTCTCCGGGTGTCAGGAGTATTTCGGGACATCTTCCCCGGACTAGCACAATGGTTCGAACGGGGTACGCTAAGGTTATCAGAACAGGATGAGCCGGAAGATATGAATCCCTATCGACAACAACGAGCTCGTGTATTTGCACCAAAACCGGGTAGCTACGGGGTATCGATGGGACCCCTAATGGGCACGTTTTCCGAGGAGGCTCGATGCGCGGCGGGAGAAGCCTGGTTGAAAGCATCCAGTTGGTCCTTTCGTGCAAACGGGGAGTTACTACCGGACCGAGACAACCTCGAACAACAAGTATTGCAGGCAGAGGCATTTGTGCACACCCACGATCTTCCAGAAAGCGATCTGTTACTCGCAGCCGACTTTGCCGCCCATGAGGGAGGATTCGCAGCGGCGGTGGCTCGGCTAGAGGGAAATACCCCAGCAATGTATCATCTCGACAACACCCGACCGGAGAGGCCTCAAGCGCGAACTATCAAGGAGGAGATAGCTCGGGTGGTGAGAGGTCGTGCAGCAAACCCTCAGTGGATTTCTGGAATGATGGAGCATGGTTACCGTGGTGCAGCCGAAATCACAGCCACTTTAGATCACTTGGCTGCATTTGCTCATCTTGCGCGCGTAGTAGAAGCCCATCTCTTTGATGCATACTATGATGCCACCCTTGGCAATGACCAAGTCGTCGCTTTTATGAAAGAGCACAATCCACAGGCACTAGATAGTCTAAAACTAACCTTCCACAATGCAAAGCAACATGGCTTGTGGCAAACCCTAAGAAATGACATTGCCGCTTTGATATCGGAGGAGGACCCACGTTGAAAGTCCGAGGGTACTGTCCAGGTGCACATAGGCCAATGGAAGCTGCAGACGGATGGTTAGTACGAGTTAGACCTAAGAGCGGTCGGATCGATCCAACACAACTCGAGGGATTAGCTACCATTGCTCAGACCTATGGCAATGGTCTCATGCACCTTTCCTCTCGTGGTAATTTCCAGCTCCGAGGGCTATCTCAAGCCCACCACCGCCAGGTACTAGCGAAACTAAAGGCACTGAACCTACTCGATCCCAACCCACACCTCGAAGCACGGCGAAACATCTTATTATCTCCGTTTGAAGATCGCATTGGAGCCGCGTTAGCAGAAGAGCTAAACGCCCATCTCATCCACTTGCCCGCCCTGCCTCCTAAGTTTGGATTTTCAGTCGATACCGGAACCTACAGATACCTCGCGGCAGCATCTGCAGACGTACGAGTTGAGCGTTCACACTCCGGGGCACTCATGGTTCGCGCAGATGGAGCGCCCACCGGGCTGATCGTCTCTCCAAAGACTGTTGTGGAAGCGATCCACGACCTTTGTCTTTGGTTTCTCGAGAGCGGAGGCCGATCATCAGCAGGAGGAAAGCGTATGAGACAACATCTCGCGAGCGGAGCCACATTACCCTCGCGTCTCGCCGGTAAAGCCGAACCATCACCCCTGGGATCTCTTCCTGATGCTGGGCCTATTACTGACGGCTGGATAATCGGAGTAAGTTGGGGCCAAACGTCAGCGACTGTGATGCACACACTAGCCCGACTTGATGGTTTGAAACACATATATATGACCCCATGGCGAAAAATGGTCATCAAGGGACCCGTGCACCGAGCGAAGACGTGGACTGCACTTATCACTAATCCCGATATAATTCATCAACCTCACGATCCACGGACACAGATCGCAGCATGCATCGGTGCCCCATATTGCGCCGAGGGATTTCAGGACACTCGCAACCTAGCCCTTCAACTTGTCCCTCTACTGAAAGCTAAGTCACCGACACCAACGGTTCATATTTCCGGGTGCAACAAGGGTTGTGCGGCACCAGCGTCACCTTCCACCATAACTTTGGTCGGCACTGAGCACGGGTTTGATTGGATTGAAAATGGAAGAGCCCATGATCTCCCCCTCCGCACTCAAATAGATCCGCTCGAAGCAACACTCGCATACTTGGATAAATAATGAATCCAAAAAATTACTTAACCGACGGGCCAGAGATCTATCGGCGTTCTTTTGAAATTATCCGCTCAGAAGCCAATCTTGCCCGATTCTCCAGTACTGAAGAGTCCATCGTTGTGCGCATGATTCATGCTGTAGGCATGGTGGGCCTGGAAGAACACATCAAATTGAGTGCTCAATTTGGGGAGATCGCGCGACGAGCCTTAGGTCAAGGAGCATCTATTTGCTGCGATACTCAGATGGTGGCGGCCGGTATTACCCAACAACTGCTACCCGCGAATAATCGGGTGGTCTGCACCCTCAGACATCCGGAGGTACCAACCTTAGCAAAAAAGCTCTCTACGACCCGAACTGCGGCTGCTGTCGACTTGTGGCAAGATGAGCTCGAAGGAGCCTTGGTAGCGATCGGCAACGCGCCAACCGCACTATTTCATCTACTTGACCGACTAGAAGAACCCTCTTTTCCTCGACCAGCCGCAATTATCGGTTGTCCAGTAGGTTTTGTTGGTGCAGCTGAGTCAAAAGAAGCTTTGTGGAGAACCCCCCCCGCGCCTTGTATGGTTGTGAACGGTCGACTGGGGGGATCTGCTATGACTGCGGCAGCCGTCAATGCACTTAGCCTGGAGACTCGAAATGGGTAAAATAATTTGCGCTGGCCTAGGACCTGGCGACCCCTCTCTCATGAGTGTGAAAGCGGATCAAACAATCCGGCTCGCCACTCAGATTGCCTATTTCCGGAAGAGAGGACAACCAGGTCGAGCCCGGACGATAGTCTCTGAGCTCTTGGCTCCGGGTGTCACGGAGTATCCCATGGAATATCCAGTAACCACCGAACTCCCCGTCGATAGTTTGGAGTATCAGGTTAAGCTCAGTGCTTTTTATGAACATTGGACCACAACCCTTCTCAATATATCTAAGACTGAGAACGTGGCAGTGCTATGTGAAGGTGACCCCTTTTTTTATGGTTCATTTATGCACTTATACGTGCGTCTTAAAAACTATGTCTCCATAGAGGTCATTCCCGGAATTCCTGGAATGACAGGATGTTGGGGGGCTATTGGTCAACCACTAACCTGGGGCGATGACGTCCTGAGTGTCGTGATGGGAACACTCCCCGAAGACAAACTCACCCGCCATATAGCACAGGCCGATGCACTCGTCGTCATGAAAATCGGCAGACACTTAGCTAAGGTCCGACAGGCTCTAGCTACAACGGGACGGTCAAAGGAAGCATGGTTGGTCACCTATGGTACCATGGCCCAGGAGTCTATCGTTCGTCTTCAAGATTTCGGTGAGACACGCTGTCCATACTTTTCGTTGGTAGTGGTACATGGACATGGTCGACGCCCCCAATGGCCTGGAGGGGAAGCTATATGACCGGATGGCTAAAAGTTGTGGGTCTCGGCCCAGGGAACGCTAAGCAGTGTACCCATGAGGTTACTTCTATCCTTGAGACTATCACTGACCTGGTGGGCTATTCTAGTTATCTCAGTCGAGTACCAACCCGACCAGGTGTCACCGTACATACCTCGTCCAACGGAGTTGAGGTGGCACGAGCCAAGTTATCGCTTGAACTGGCCCAAGCGGGCCGTAAAGTGGGGTTGGTTTCATCCGGTGATCCAGGGGTCTTTGCGATGGCCTCAGCTGTGTTTGAAGCGCTGGAACAAACCCCTGCTCTACAAACAGTAGATGTCCAAATATTACCGGGGATAACCGCCATGCTGGCCGCGGCGGCCCGAGCGGGCGCCCCGTTGGGACATGATTTTTGTGCGCTCAACGCCTCCGACAATCTGAAGCCCTGGTCAGTAGTGGAACGCCGGATTCGGTGTGCAGTAGAGGCGGATTTCGTGTTAGCTTTGTATAATCCCCGCTCAAAGGCTCGACCGCACGGGTTTAATCGCATTGTCTCTCAATTGCGCGCTCAATGCGAACCTACCCGTTGGGTACTACTAGCAGAAGCGGTTAGTACAATTAATGAATCTATTCAATGGTTTCCACTGTCGGAACTACAAGCCGATAAGGTAAATATGCGTACGCTGGTGATCGTCGGTAATCGATACACCCGGCCCGTAGGTCGATGGTTATATACGCCCAGGTACTATCAGTGATGGGCCAACCAGCGCAACACATCATTCACCTCAGACACTACGGTTCTGGGGCCAGAGATGGTCGGGCGCTCAACGATGTAAACCGGCAAGTCCAGCTGCTCGGCTGCGTGAAGTTTCGCCTTCCCGCCGGTCCCTCCGGAGTTCTTGACGACAAGGGCCTGAATCGCGTGCACCTGCATAAGCTGAGCCTCCTGCGTTTCGGAAAATGGGCCTTGCCCCACCACCACATGAGTGTTGGGGAGCGGCAAGGGCCCTCGAGGAGGATCAACCAAGCGCACCAAGTAGATATGTTGAGGTTGGGCCGTAAAATAGTGAAGTGGGGATCGACCAATGGCCAAAAAGATTCGAGTCGCTGATTTGGGCAAGGCTAAAACCAGTGACTCAAAATCAGGATACCTAAACCATCGGACAGAAAACATATTTTCCCAAGGTGGGCGCTCCAGCGCCAAAAGCGGCAAATGAAGAGTAGAACACGCAGTCATAACGTGGGCCGAGATCTGTTGGGCAAAGGGATGAGTCGCATCAATTACATGACTGATGCGCTCAACCTTCAACCATTGAATCAACCCCTGAACACCACCAAAGCCTCCCACCCGAGTAGGCATTGGTTGAGCCCGGGGGCTATCAGTACGACCAGCGTACGAAAAGATGCCATCTATAGCATTCAGCGCCAGCGCCTGAGCCATCGAGCTAGCTTCAGAGGTTCCCCCCAACAACAATACCCGTGGAGCCGAGGAGGAGGTAGAATTGGATAAGCCATGGCTATCAATCATTGGGTTGGGTGAAGATGGACTCAGCGACCGGTCTTCGACAATCCGAAGATGTGTCGAAGAAGCAGAAGTAGTGTTCGGAGCGGCCAGGCACCTTCAATTGGCGAATGTTGGTACTCAAGGAGTCACGTGGCCGGTGCCGTTTGATATCTCAGAGATATTCCGTCATAGAGGGCGACCGACAGTGGTCTTAGCCTCAGGGGATCCCTTTTTTTTTGGAGTAGGGACTCGATTGGTTGAGGTACTTTCTCCAAATGAATGGCAAGCTTTTCCAAGCCTTTCAACCTTTTCCTTGGTTGCCTCCAAGTTGGGATGGCCCCTGGAACACGTCCAGTGTTTGGGGTTACATGGCCGAGATCGAAGAGATTCGTCCGATCCTCTGATGGTTGAGACCTCTCGAGTGTTTGGAGAACTATTTCCTCACCTTCAGCCTCAAAATCGATTGATATGTTTGCTGAGAGATGCAGCTGCAGTCACGGCGCTAGGTGGGTGGTTAACGGAGCAGGGGTTCGGCGAATCCAATGTATGGCTGATGGAGGCGATGGGAGGGCCTCGACAACGAGTTGAAGAACAAAAAGCTAACTGCCTTCAGTTGGATGCTACTACCCACTTACCACTATCTCTTGCCATCGAACTAGTCGGGGCTGATGGCTTTTCAATGGTGCCCGGACGCCCGGAAACAGCCTTCTATCACGATGGTCAGATATCTAAAGCGACCATCCGAGCCCTAACCGTGTCCGCTTTAACACCCAAACCACATGACCGGCTTTGGGATATTGGTGCCGGCTCCGGCGCCGTAGCCATCGAATGGTGTCTAGCCGGAGGGGGACAAGCGGTAGCCCTCGAACGGCAACCGAAGCGGGCTCACAATATCCACAAAAACCTTGTCCGTTACGGACTTCAGACCCGGATAGAGGTGCGAGTGGGAGATGCACGAACGCATCTAGCATCACTGCCATCGCCCGAGTCCATATTCATAGGCGGTGGTATGAATGAGGACCTATTTCGTCAACTGAAAACACACCTAAAATCAACAACAAGGATGGTGATAAACGCTGTTAGTATCGAAACCGAAATGCTACTCATGCATCTTCAGCGAGAATACGGCGGCGAAATCTATCACTTTGCCCATGCAGCGCTAGAGCCATTGGGCGGAAAGCATGGTTGGTCTCCAGCTCGCCCAATCGTTCAGTGGCGAAGTCATATTCGGGGGTAGGATGACAGTACACTTTATTGGGGCCGGACCAGGTGCCCCAGATCTACTGACAATACGCGCTCAAAAACTAATCTCCGCCTGCCCCGTATGTCTATACGCCGGTTCGGTAGTATCAGAAGCTATTCTTGACTATTGCCCTCCCGGTGCTAAACGAGTAAATACCGCTCCTCTTACTCTTGAAGAAATCATTGAGGAGTTTGATCAAGCTCATCAGATGCAACAGGATGTAGCTCGACTCCATTCTGGAGATGTATCCATATGGTCAGCAATGGCGGAACAACAGGCCTATCTTAGGCTCGCAGGTATTCCTTATGATGTTACCCCCGGTGTCCCGTCTTTTGCCGCCGCCGCGGCTAGAGTCGGAGTAGAGTTGACCTTACCAACGGTTGTACAATCGGTAGTGCTCACCCGAACTCCTGGACGTGCCTCATCTATGCCCTCTACCGAAACGCTGGCCCACTTCGCGCAGTCAGGGGCTGTACTCGCAATACATCTATCTATACATCAGTTAGATGGCGTAGTTGCAGAGTTAGTACCGTACTATGGTGCCGCGAGCCCGGCAGCAGTAGTCTACAGAGCCAGTTGGCCAGAAGAACAAGTTATCATAGGTACCTTAGGATCCCTAGAAGCACAGGTGGGACATATGATTCGGCGTTCAGCAATCATTTTCGTAGGGCCCTCACTACACCCTCCCGATACCCCCACACCTAGCAGTTTGTACCAAAAAGGCTATTCTCGTAGATTCCGGAGTGAAGAAAGAGAATGAAAGGCGGGCTCATCATATCTGCACCCGCCTCGGGCGCGGGAAAAACCACCCTATTTCTGGGTTTGGTCCGGTCGCTCTTTCGCCGTGGGCTCCAAGTTCAGGCCTACAAAAATGGTCCTGATTATATCGATCCCGCTTTTCACGCTGCGGCATCAAACCGACCATCATACAACCTCGATAGCTGGGCCATGGGCACCAACCGCTTAGAACACCTGCTTTCGCGGGGACAAGATGCAGACCTAGGACTCGTGGAGGGCTCCATGGGACTGTTCGATGGCGTCGCTTCTCTTGGAGAAGCTGGAACAGGGGCCACTGCAGATCTCGCAGCGCACACTAGATGGCCAGTAGTGATTGTACTTGATGGATCTGGTCAAGCACAAACCGCGGGCGCCGTAGCGCTGGGATTAGCCTCATATCGACCCGACATCAAAGTCATAGGAGCCGTGCTCAACCGTATCGCCAGTAGTCGACATGAAGCGCTCGCCCGAAGGGGTATAGAAGCCACAGGGCTCAGAGTGTATGGCGTCCTACCCAAAAACCTCTCTATTGAAATGCCCGAACGCCATCTAGGCTTGATTCAGGCATGTGAGCGTCCCCAACTCCAAAGCCAACTCGATACCCTGGCTGATAAGATTGATACCCACGTGGATGTCGGGGCATTGCTCCAAGCATCAATGCAAAACTCCGGCTCAGGATCCATTGGGAGCCCCACCTCTAGCTCAAATGTAGTCCATTTTGGCCAACCCAAGGCACGGATAGCTCTTGCCCAAGATCAAGCCTTCTCCTTCACATATCCTCATGTACTCGAAGGGTGGCGCTCGCAAGGCTGTACTATCTTGCCTTTCTCTCCTCTGAACAACCAAGGTCCTGACCCTTCTGCTGATCTATGCTGGCTACCTGGTGGATACCCAGAGCTTCACGTCAAACAGATTTCTTCCGCGAGAGACTTTATTAGTGGGCTTCGAGCTTTTGCGGTATCAAAGCCGGTGCATGGTGAATGCGGCGGGTATATGGTCTTAGGTCAGAGCTTAGAAAATCAGGAGGGAGAAGTGTATCCTATGGCAGGACTTCTTGGACTGCGTACCTCATTTAGAAAGCGCCGCATGCATCTGGGATACCGCCGCGCCAAACTTGCTGTTTCCTGGATGAGTTTGGCGCCAGGCACCCAGCTGCGAGGACATGAATTTCATTATGCGTCAATCATATCAGAACCCGACGCACCCCTGGCGCGGGTAGAAAACGCCAGTGGTGATGTCATGGAAGCATCGGGCTCAGTCCGTCAGCTAGTATCTGGGTCTTTTTTTCACTTCATTTCGCAGTGCATGGCCAAAACGGTACCATAGTTGCTCCGAGTTAGTAGAGCGAGCTTATGACATTTCACAACATAATACATAGTATCTAGAATCTCAACACGACAAGTTGTAGCGGTTCAGGTATGGCCATAAGACCATTTCTGACAGTAAAGGAACAACGGCTAAATAGGACAACATGGTGCTACAGCAGAGATCACTTGGGTTGAACCCAAGTTTTTGCTTCTACGCAGGCTATGGCTCTCTGCGCGACCACTTGGTGATTCTTACAGAATCAATTCAAGAGGGCTTTGCTGTAGTTGCCGAGAGCAACCTAGTCTAGGACGTGTCTTTAATCTCCAGACCGCGTTCTAACTTGTTTCCTACATTTGTGAGGGATCGTTGGCTGCGCCACCCTTTCGGGCCCCTCGGTCCGGTACATCCCGTACCCTCCATCCGAGGCTGACCCCTCACAAACACGGGATACGGCGTCATCTCCTCAGCCGGAGTGTGAAGATACGCCCTAGTAGGAATAGCCGGCGTAGCAGATTTTGTTTGAATAGAACCGAAGTTTCCGTATCTAGGTTCAGCTTTGCTTCACTGGGTGGACCGTTGAAGACGTTGTAGGAGTGACAGAGTGGACTCATCCGCTGTTCTTTGCTCTAGCAGCCTGTTGATCTAGCCCAGCACGCATCTATCGTCCGGTCTTTCCATGAAACGTCCTGACCACTAGAAGTCTCTCCTTGGTCACGTCACGTACCGCCAGGTACGCTCGCCTCGTCGTCGGAGCGTTTCACGAACAGCCAGGCTCGATAGCTACACACATGGACAAATCAACCGGCTGCTAGACCGCCCTCTAGTTAGGGCCTTTTTAACCTTCGAGCGTATTGGGGCCATGCACCTCCGGTCCCTCTCTAGCCGGTAGCCACTGCGTCAGTCAGCTAGGGCTACCTTCTTCCCGTTTCGAACATGCTGTCAAACCAGGTACTTTAAAATAGATCCATACCGCTCTTGAATATACGCCCCAAAGAGCAACACACACCACTCACACATGTCAGGGGTGGGCCAAGCGTTGATTCGAATACAAAACTATAAACCATCTGTAATTCAATGCCGACCGGTGGCTGATGTTGGAAAAGTATGATAGCCGTTGGTTTCATGCATATCGAACCAGGCATTGTTGTTGGCGCGAAGTTAGGCCTTGGGATGGCAACGGGAGTTGGTGCACTCGTGTACACCATTCGGGAGGTTATGAAGGAAGTTAGTCTTCAAGGTCCTGCGCCTATCATTACCCGTTCCGTTGTAACTTCGGCATTGGTTGTTTCCTTTTTTGAAGTTCTCCCCCACTTCTCTGCTGGTATTTCAGAGGTCCATTTCATATTTGGCGCAACGCTATTGCTATTTTTTGGCGCGGCCCCAGCGGCCGTGGGATTAGCGATGGGGCTTATGATCCAGGGAGTGCTCTTTGCTCCCTACGATCTTCCCCAGCTGGGAATGAACCTTAGCACCCTGCTGATCCCGCTATTAGCTGTCCAGTATCTCGCGAGATCTTGCCAGACCAAATACGTAAATCTCCGGTACCAAACGGTTCTCGGGATGGCTGCAGCTTATCACGCTGGCGTTGTCACCTGGGTTGCATTCTGGGTTGCGTATGGCCAAGGAATATCACCCACGACCTTCGCAGCCATGCTAGAGTTCGGGAAGGCATACATAGGGCTTATCATAATCGAACCAGTAGTTGATCTTGGACTATTGACCTTAGCGAAGTATCTCTATCCAGACGGTGCTCCGCTCTACTTGACACCACGGTTACTTGGGCATGCTTCAGCTTGATTTGGTGGGAATGGGCACGGGAAATCCAGAGCATATTACTCTCCAGGCAATCAGAGTGCTTAATCAAGCGGATCTTGTCCTGATTCCTAACAAGGGCAAGAATAAGGCAGCATTGCTTTCAGCGCGGAAGAATATCCTCTCGGAGGTTATTCGTCCGACGGGCCCAAAGGTGGTAGAGTTTACGATTCCAGAAAGAGATGCTCAACCTACTTATCGAGAGAGTGTCTATGCCTGGCATAGACACATTGCCAATATTTGGTTGGACCAGATTCGCGTACATCTAGGTGCAGAAGGAAAAGTAGCGCTTCTAGTGTGGGGAGATCCATCAGTATACGACAGTTCGATCCGACTCGCCAGTAAACTATCCCATTCTCTCGCCATTTCTGTCCAGGTTACGCCTGGAATCTCTTCTATCCAAGGGTTAACCGCGGCCTTCGGAATACCGTTGAACGAAGTGGCTAGCTCGGTATGGATCACAACGGGTCGGAACCTTAGGCACCAGCAATGGTTACCCGATAGAACCACGACCGTAGTTATGCTGGATGGTGAATGCTCGTTTACCAAGATCTCTAACAAACGTCTTAGGATTTGGTGGGGAGCTTACGTCGGGATGCAAGAGCAGTGTCTTATTCACGGAGTTCTTGAGGATGTCGAGAAAGATATCGTGACCGCTCGCCGACAACTACGAGCCCAACACGGATGGGTTATGGATATCTACATGCTTCGTGACTAGCGCGTATCTTCAAACTCCGGACCGCGTTCTGACTTGTTTCCCACATGTGTGAGGCGTCGGTGGCTTCGCCACCCTTTCGGGCGCCCCCCTGTCATTGCCCAAAAAAACAACAAGTCGAGCAAGCTTTTGGCTCAGCTGACAAAGATATAAGTAGCGCAGGGAAAGAAACCCAAAAGCGCAGAGTCAATAACTACATTGGTTGTGCGCTCGAGAGACTGACATATATCTGTATGCTCATTGACCCGACGGTAGGTGAATAGCCCCTCACCATGAGGAGTTAAGTGGTTTTTTACCTTTACCCCAAGAAAGACCCGCTAGCTCCCCTTGACCAGCTCAAGTAGGCGAAAAGTCGATCACCATCAACTTCTGACCATGCGCATCGAGCGTCCCGATGATGTTCACCGCCAAGGCTCCCCCTCGTCGCAACGATCGACGCACGGCGGAGAAGAACCGCGGCGTCCACAGTTCTTCGGTCGAGTCGGTAGGATCAAATGCGTCGATCACCACGATGTCCCAGCTTGAGGCCTCC
>JAHQVK010000187.1 GCA_019634385.1 Myxococcales bacterium
AGCCTGTTGATCTAGCCCTGCACGCATCAATCGGCCGGTCTTTCCGTGAAACGTCCTGACCACAAGAAGTCTCTCCTCGGTCGCGTACCGCCAGGTACGCTCGCCTCGTCGTCAGAACGTTTCACGAAAAGCCTGGCTCGACAGCTACACACAGGGCTAAATCAACAGGCTGCTAGGGGCTGTGCCCCGCTGAGAAGCAGGAACTTGGGTTCAACCCAAGGTATTTTTGCTGTATGTATGGCCGCTAACGGTATGATAATCGCTTCATGGTCTTTTTTCGCCGATTATAGGTGTTCTTAAACTTTCGCAGAAAGGCCTTTTCTTTGAAGGTCAGCATTTTAGGAGCAATGAGCTTTGTATCTAAGGGGGCAAAGGTTAAAGGCACAACCTGCATAAATCCCTGGGGTCCTGGTTCTAATGTGCATAAGTTTTCGATCCGAACCCCCCCGAAGCCTTTTTCGTAATATCCGGGCTCAATGGAAAATACTTGTCCTATCTCGAGGACACTCGAGTGTAGTGAACCAATTCGCGGTGGGTATTCGTGGACGTTGATCCCAACCCCATGACCGGTACCATGGTTATAATCCAAACCTACCGCCCATAGTGGTGCTCGAACGAGTGCATCCAACTGTGCTCCCCTAGCACCTTCCGGCAAAACCGCGGTCATGCCGGCGATAGCGGCTTTGAGTACCAACGTGTAGTGGGTTCGCTGACTCTCGGTTGGGGAGGCATCCATGCCCACAAGGAAAGTGCGGGTGAGGTCGGTGGCATAACCGGCCTCAAAATAGGCGCCGGCATCAATGAGTACTAACTCACCGGATGCAATCCGCCGACGGTGGCTTGGTGGCCCGTAGTGGATTACAGCGCCATTTTGCCCTGCGGCGCAAATTGTAGGGAATGATAGTCCGGTAGCGCCCTGGCGTAAGAAGCGTTGGTGCACCTCTTCAGCTAATCGAGCCTCTGTCACGTGTTCACCAGCGGCGAGTTGAACATTTACCCAACGAATGGTCTCTTCCATAACTATATCGGCCCGGTGAAACGCATCCGTCATTAGCCGAAGCTCTCCCGCCGATTTCCGAGATTGGTACCGATCGAGTGGTGCATGTACCTCCACAAGTTTTGCGCCCGATTGCTGAAGCTTGTTCTTAATGCGGACTGTCGATTGTGCGGGATCGTAGGCTACAACCGCAAAGTCCGCACCTGGCCCGACGAATGCCCAAAGCTCTTCCTCGGGTACAAATCGAACATCGGGTCGCTCTTCATCAAGTAGATCTGAAGTAGGAAGGTCTTCAACACCAAGATATAGATATTGAGGAGTCACCAGCCCAATGCTCGTAAATGTGGCCTGGAACGGAAGTTCGTTTCCGCGGAGATTAGACAACCACATCAACTGATCCAGCCGTTGCACGAGAAGTGCATCCGCGTGAACCGGACCCAAGATTTCGGTTAGCTGCTGCAGTTTGTCATGCGCGGAGACCCCTAGCTGCCCCTCATCGAGAACTGATATTTCAATATCTGGCACTTGGTTGGTGTCATCAAAAGAATGGAGAACCTGGGCAGGGGACGGATCTAAGGCCACCCATGTCGCATTGGGAATCTTCGCTTGGTATTCTTCCAAACGCCTGGGAGTCATAGATTCAGCCGCAAATCCGATGGATATCCCCTGCTCTTGAGCATGTTCCAACAGGGTTGTGATCAGAACCTGGTCCACCTGGCTTTGGAATGTAGTCTGTAAGATGCTCCATACATCTTTATCCACTTCCTTTTCCGCCTGGAGCCAATACCGACCGTCGACGGCGATGTATGCTGCCTTGTGAACGATTAGTGCATCCGCCGTGGACCCGGTAAAGCCTGTTAACCACTGACGAAATGACTGCTCTTTGGGGACATATTCGTTCAGGTAGCGGTCTGTAGAAGCCACAAAGAGGGCATCAACACCCACCTCGGTCATGTATGCTCGGGTACTGGTGAGTCGAGCGCGATGGGTGCGTATGCTATCCGCTTTCTTGGGCACGACAAATTATTCTTACTGCAAATGGATGAGAAGGTGGGGTTATTTAGGATCGATGTGTATTTTTGTTCTACCGCCACCTGCTGTCTGAGGGGTTATGGCACTTCAGACAAGCTCGGGCGTTTTGGCGAGCGGCCAAGCTACCTTTGAGACGCTGTGCGTTAGGACCATGAGGATTGATTCTCCTACCAGTGCTCGAACCATGGCATTGGATGCAATATTGCTCCTGGTGACAGCTAGCACAGGAGCGAATATTGCGTGACGCGATGGCGCCATGGAAGTTGCGAGACCCACGGTCTAGCCATCCATCTTCCCGCATGGGGTGTGGCCCCACTGGGGGACTGGTTGGATCTGTTCGATCGCTTAAACGTATGGTTCGGCGAGCCAGAGGATCAGCGAGGGAACCATAAGAGGCCACTCCGCTTTGCAGGTGACATGTCATACAAAATGACTGGAGTTGATGACATGACTGGCAGCGAAAGCGATTCTGCTTAGCCCTGATGGAGTGTTGGGCCATCCAAGCGGCCGGATGATATCTTCTGTCCCAAGCCACACCGTCGTGGCATGTCATACAGTCATTTGGTGTGTGGCAACTATCACAAAGCGCTCGTTCCCGCTGAGCTGCTTGGGCGTGATCGCTCAAAAAATGGGCATCATGGATAGCGGAGATATAGTATCTCTGGGGTTTCAATGTGCCAGAGGCATAATTTTGAATGAGGGTACCATTAGCACCTTCATGATGGCATGTGGCGCATTCTGAACTTATATTAAGCTTTTCGTGGCATGCGATACACTTGTCCATGGTAGGATAGTCATCCCGAACCGCCAACTTTTTCTTGGGTACTTGAGGATGGCAGTGTAGGCAATCTATTCCAGACTCGATATGTGAACCATGGGCAAATTTGATGTTTGGTGGAGGTATGGACATCGGATGAGCAACCCCTTTGGGCGAATCTTCAGATAGATCTGGTTGGTCCACGGATATATCACTATGACATCGTGCACAATCTTTGGGATCACCGGGCTCGTCCTCGTCGCCAATCCAATCATCATGGCAGAGTTCACACACCTCGTGGTCCGGAATATGCCGATTGGAAGACAACATCGATGTTTCCATATCTTCGTGACAAAAATCGCAATCTAGCCCTTGTCCTTGGATGTCCTTCTCTTTGTTTTCTTCGCGAATATGAAAATCGTGACTAAAAATCAGAGGATTGGTCTGTTCAGGAAAGATCACTTTACTAGGTCCCAATTCAAAGAAGAGGGAGCCAAGGGCTGAGGTACTCGCCCCCAATATCATGAGTACAACAAGAGTTTGCGTACGCACAGAAAGACTCATTGGTGCACCATCACTAACTCGGAAAATATCCGGTAATTTCCTTCAAGTATGGGGTTAATATTGTACAGCACTTGAACTCGGGCCTGCATCCATCGGGTAATATTAAATCGTGATCCAAATGAAAGATTCCAGGTCCGCTCAACCTCGTTGTCTACAAGATTGATACTGTTGGGTGAAGCCCAATCATTCCGCACCGCAGTCATTGAGATTTGCCCGTCAGCAACCCAGACTCGATCAAACATCGCTACATCAGCAGCTAGCCAAGCGACAAGGTAGTCACCCCCGAAAGCTTGACCACCAAGAGGGTTAGTTCCGGCTTCTATGTGAGCGCCTATTCCGTAGTTAGCATCTCTCCAAGAAATGCCGCCGCCGGGGCCAAAAATAACATCTTCTCTTTGACTCCCGTCCGAGAGTTGATCGTCTCCTCGATAGAACTGGAAAAAACTCTTTGCTTCCAATGTGAGGTGATTGCCCATCATGGACCAGTTCCCTTCCAACTCCAACCGATCATAGGAAAATATATTGAACCAATTAAAGATAGAATCGCCCAAAAACCGTGGTCTGATTCGCAAATATTCTGCGCCAAGATGGAAGTTAAGGGCCGGGTCATAACTTATGGCGGCACGAACCCGATCGATGTGATCAGTGAGAATATTGAAAGCAAAACTACCCTGAAAGTTTAAGGACGCGGGTCGGAAATGATAGCCAACCGATGCGCCAACCAAGGACTCCTGAAGGCCTATTGTGCCTGCTGATGCCGCTGCCGCCAAGGCGCGCTCTTCATCACTTCCGATGACTTGCGTACCACGGGGGGAGAGCTCGGCTGAGTTCTCCCCGGCATCACAAGGCTCAACACATACGGCATTTCCGAAGCCCTCTATTGTATCATCGCGAAAAACCAATTCATTGCGGGCCGATAAGGATAGTGTAAGGCTTCTGAATAAACGAAGGAAAATGTTTCCCCCTACACCGAGACCACCAAGTAGGCCGCTTCCATCGTAAACCTCGGTTCCATCGCCAACGAGGGCATCCGATGAAGAAAACAATGCATCAAATCGAACCGGAGCCCCCGCATAGACTTGCACGTCCATCCGGTTTTCGCTTTTGCCCCATAGTTGAGCAGAAAGCTTAATGCCATCATGCACATACCAATCAAGATCATCTACCTGGGTTTGTCTGCCCACCCTAATATCCACCCGCTGGCCGCCAACTTGGTGCCAATCAAGGTAAAGCAGGAGCACATCAATATCATCAGGCGTCTGCAGGGGCTGTATGTCGCCTCCAAACGGGGTGTCCTTGTTGAAGCCATTTCCAAAATCGGTGTCAAATCTAATTGAGCCAGCAACATCAAACTCACCGTTTGGCCCCAGCTGAATGGCATTGCCGTCCACGGTCACATAGAACTGGTGAAGACTACGTTTGGGGTCTAGATCGAGTGGATCTAGCCGAAGCTGATAACCATGGTACACAGTTCTTGTGCGGATACTGTGAGACTGGGCTTTCCCTTCGCGTGAATAAATACAGTGGACACTTCCAATTGACCCGAGCCACATGAAGACGTGTATAGCGGAGAACAACCAACCGCACGTACGCCGTGGGGAGCTTCTGTACCACAAAGCAGCCTGGGGGTAGCATCGACGAGTCAACGGAACAATCCAGTAGATCATCACTGGAGAAAGCCCCTTACAGTTGTCTTCCACCCGTAGATCCCCTAGATGCCGCGAGATAACCTTTGTTACCTATCCGAGATATACAAGTTCGCTGGACCCGACCTTGGGCCATGTACCTACTGATTGCGGCCATTGTGAGTGTGTTCGTTTATCAGGTGCAGCTTAGGTACGAAGTTGCGGATGTAATAATCGCCTGGGGTGTTACCCCTCATCGTTTTTGGCTCGCGGTACAACAACCCTCGTGGCCGGATACCGGTCTGATGGCGTTGACGATAGTAACCGCCATGTTCTTGCACTCAGGATACCTACATTTAGGCGGAAACATACTATATTTGCATGTTTTTGGGGAACGGGTTGAAGCTCACCTCGGTCATATCCATTTCATGTTGGCTTATCTGGGTGCCGGTATATGTGGTTCGATGGTGCATATTTTTGTGCACGCAAGTGATACTGTACCCATGATCGGTGCCTCTGGCGCCATAGCCGGTGTGTTGGGGATCTATGTGGTGTTATTCCCCGCGGAAAGAGTAACCACTCTATTTCCTGCGCTGGTGGTGCTGACCTTCGTGGAATTGCCGGCGGTTGTGTTTGTGGCCATCTGGGCGGCCCAACAAGCTCTCAATGGCTATATGTTGCTTGCTGAAGGCTTGGGTACCCGAGATGTGGCCTGGATGGCCCATATCGGCGGTTTTGTTTGGGGGCTCTTGCACGGCGGTTGGTTGAGGCTCCGCGGCTATGGTAAACGCCCCCAAATATCTGATGTCCCTCGGTCAGTCCAATGACCGGATTGGTCAAAGTAGTCCCGGACGTATTGCATCAAAACATCCACGTATTCTTCAAACTCGGGACAACGAACACCGGTACCTTCCAATGCTGCTAAGGTATTGCGGGCATTATAGAAGGCCATGTTATCCAGGTAGTCGACAGCCTCGTGATTGACCGCAGCCAGTTTTTCCAGTCCCGGAAATCGGAGCAACACTTTGGTAATGTTCACGGGAACGCTATAACGAGGTAATTTTTTGCCTGCACGCCGCGCGATAGCTTCATAAACTCGACGAACCGGAAGTGGATTTGGATCAACTACGTGAAAGGTTTTGCCAATGCTATCGTCGTTACTAACAATGGCGTGCACCGCATCTACAACATAATCTACCGGCACAAGGTTGAGTGGAGCACCTCCCTCCCCGGTTAAGGGCGGGGTGACGGGGGAAGCAACGAGCAACATGCCCATGTGATAAACGCTATCGAACCGATCAATTTCTCCGGTTCGTGAGTCACCCACAACACCCGAGGGTCGAATGATGGTGACCGGTAATCGGTCTGCTGCTCTCCGCACAAGGACTTCGGATTGATACTTGGTGGCTTCGTAAGGATTCCGAAAACTATGTACCGGCTCAAGCTCATCCTCCATGATGACCCCTGTGCGCCGGCCACTGACATACGCGCTAGAGAAGTGCACAAATCGGCGTAAGTTAGGCATGGCCCGAGCAAATGCGAGAACATTCGCGGTCCCATGTACGTTGACGGCCTCTGCCATCCGGCGTTCTTCGGACAAAGAATGGACGGCGGCAAGGTGGTATACTTCCCCTACTTGTCCGCTCACTTCGCGAACTTCCTGGCCGCTCAGTCCGAGATCAATGGAACGGATATCACCGTACACGATAGAGATGCGTTCTCGGAGATCTTTGTGGGTTGATGTATCTTCTAGATGCTTGAGAGCCTGGTCTGCTCTCTGTTGTTCATTCGGGTGAACCAGCAGGTAGAATACAGCCCGGTCATCAGTCTGTAGGCACTTACGAAGCAACCATCGGGCGAGAAAACCGGGGTAACCAGTGATGAAGAGGGTTCGGTGTTGATTCATGGTGTGCCTGTCTGCCCTGGATGGTTCAGCATCATGTACAGTGTTTGGACCCGTCGACGGGTAGCATCAACCGGTCCATCATTGTCTATCTGATAGTCGGCTTCGCGCACTTTATCCTTAAGTGGCAATTGCGCTCGGATACGAGCTTCAATGGCTTCCGCCGATAGCGGCGGTTGGCGCTGAAGAAGACGCTGCTTACGCTGCGGGAGACTCGCCCAAACTACAGCGGTCACATCCACCTGGTCTTGGAGCTGATTCTCAAACAAGAGTGGAACATCGTAGGCGACCCAGGTTGCTCCTTCCTTTTGAGCCTGTTGGACCGCTCGGTGGTAGAGATGAGCTACGGTAGGATGGACGATCGCCTCGAGGTCCTGTCGGGCGTCTGGCTGGCCAAATACGATGTCACCGAGAAGTTGTCGGTTGAGTGTACCTTCTGAGGTGAGAATAAGTTCGCCAAATCGTTGTACCACCGCGTTCAGTCCCGCGGAATTGGGGGCTACAGCCTCCCTTGCGAGCTGATCGGCGTCGATCACCTTCATACCAAGTTCCAAAAAAAACCCCGATACTGTGGACTTTCCAGAGCCGATGCCGCCGGTGATGCCTAGGACCCTCATGGGTGTTGAGGCTACCCCTCTTCCACCGCTTACTCTACTGCATCAGACTTGACTCGCAGGTCTTCGAGAGAGAATCAGCAACATGGTGAAGGAACATGTCCGTTTGGGTGGTTGCTATTTGGTAGGGGGGGTGTGCCTCGTCATAGGGGCGGTGGCCTTATCACCACCAGTATGGGCACGTGAGCCGATAGGCGCGACTCGATGTGGCACCTGTCACATAGCGGAGTTCGAAGACTGGCGAGTGTCTGCTCATGCTCGAAGTTTGGCCTCCCTGACAAAAGAGCAACAAAAAGATCCTACGTGCCGGTCTTGTCATACCTTGGCTCCTAATTCGGATGACGAAGGTCTGGCTGGGGTCCAGTGCGAGTCATGCCATGGTATTGGGACCTATTATGCTCCGACGCACGTGATGCGCGACCGACAACTGGCGCAGCTTCTTGGGCTGCAGACCATCTCTGCAGCCACATGCAGGGGGTGTCATTCCGGGGTTGATGCGCGCCTAAAGCCTATCGACTACCGGAAAATGATCGAATCCGTGTCCCATAAACTCAAGGATAGTGAGCAGCCTAACCTACCGGTTCGGCGCAGTTCATTCCGCAAGCTCCAATAGGTCGAAGCCCGGCCTGAACTACGCTCTTTGGACATGGTGCGCTAAATAGCGAGGCAGTGGGTCACGTCTCCCTTGGGCTACGGTGCCCATCAGGCTATGTCAAAAGCTGTGGATCGTCTCTGGAAGGGTTTTTCGTCGTATGCCACCACGGCCATCTTTGGCATGTTGCTTTCGGTCTTAGTGGCTGTCTCTGCATTTGTGCCTCAAGGGTGGCAGGCCGTTCAGCTTGCTGGTCTTGAGCACACCGAGACTATTCGAGAGCTATACGCGTGGGGGTTAACGGATATCGCGACCTCGTACTGGTTGTACGGGCTTGGATGCCTCATTTTGGGTAACTTGGTGGCAGTAGGCATTCGCGCGATCTCCACCGAACGTCAGCGGTCAGCGGTTGAAGTAGACGTCAAACGAGCGCCTCATCACGTCACGCTTGAAACCCCTCAACCGGAGCGAGCGGTAGAGGGGGTTCGCAACCTGCTGGCATCGACCCTAGGCCGCCCAGTACGAGAGAGTGTGCAGGGTGCACGCGTGACTCTGGCCTTTGATACTGCGCCTCAGGCTTTTCTTAGTCCTCTACTGACGCATGCTGGTTTGGTTGCGCTCCTCGTGGGTGCGGTCTTGGCGAATCGCCCAGCCCCCCCTCAGTACTCAGTGGCTAGAGCCAAGTTGGAGGTTAGGGATAGCCAGACCGGCCGGGTAGGCCGCTTTGATCTGGCAACACAAGAAGTCCGTCAATTTTTTCGGTGGCCAGCGAGCTATTCAATCGTCAACTACAGCCCAGACCGAGATGGATTGGGACCTGCCATTAACATGCAACGGGTTGATCAACAGGCGCGCCGAATGGATAGTTTTTGGATCTTCCTGCACGCACCCGCTGGCTTTGATGCTCGTCATCGTAAGGGTGAGGTCTCTATTGCTGCTACCGAAATGGGTATGGTCCCGCGCCCTGGCGCGGGCATGGCTTCCCGCGTAGAGTCGCTACTGTTACTGGTGGGGCTAGGATTATTAGGCATTGGCGTGCGCGAATTGGGCCGGCCAGCGGGTGAGCTGGTGGTTAAAACCGATGGACGATACATTGAGCTTTTTGGGCTACCAACCCAATCCAACGATGGCCGGTTCTCGTCGGCTTTTGAGCGATGGACGCTACTGACTCGATGGGTGTTGACCACCTGACTCGAGGCGCACAGTCGCGGTACCCGGCCAATCCCATCAACCATCAATGCCCGCATAAGCTTCTTCTGTCGAATCGTAGTACAGCAAAGACCCCTTGTTGATTCTGTAAGAATCAACAAGGGGTCGCGCAGCGGGGCATAGCCACGCGGAGAAGCAGCAACTTGGGTTCTACCCAAGTGATATCTGCTCAAACCAAATTCTTTCTGCTGTATGTGTAACTTCTTGATAACAAGCAGGCGTGGGGATGAGTAAGCGATGAAAAGCCGAGGTGATCAAAAGATTAGATGGAAAAGATGGTCCGGACGGGGGAATCGCTCGACCGGAGCAACCGGTGCTTAGGCTCTATTGGACAAACCGCTAGTCCTCTGCTGCCAGGCGTTTACGTTTTCGTTCTGCAGCATCCCAAGCTTGTTGGACGCTGCGAGTGCCTAACATCCACCCGATGTAGACCCCAACGCTGACCGCTAAAGGAATGTAGATAACGTGAACAACAGTCATGACTCAGGATTCACGTTCTTTTACCGCGTCAATCCGTGAGCCGAGTTCCACCAACTCGTGGGCCAAACGCGCCTGTTGACGTCCAAGATGAATAAGGTAGCCCACAAATGCGAGGGCAAACATTCCGTATGCAGAGACCACTAAGAGTGAGGCATTCACCTCTTCCGTCACCGGTTTGCCGTTTTCAACCGGCTTAAACCCTTCAGCAATGGCTGCTTTAGTAGCCTCAGAGGGCCCCTGCGCAAAAACATCCGTGTATGAGACTATTACCCACGAGAATAGATATAGCCCTGTAGTAAGGACGAAAGTGGAGACTATGCGAGTATACATCTGTCTGACGAAAGTCTTCATTACCATGTTTGTGATGTCCTTAGTTGTCTAAGCCAGCTTCGGTGACTTTCATATGGATTCGCTCCACAGCCGTTTCTAGCGAACCGATGCGGAGACGAGACCATAGAAGAGCAATATAAGTGAGGGTAAAACCGCCAACACATACCCAGAGGGTTGCAAACATACGAGGTTCAAGTTTTTGAACTAGTTTGGGCGGATGACTGCCGCTCCATAGATCCACTGCGTACCATACAAAAACGGCATTCAGTAGAGCTAAGATAGACAGACCCGCTGAGATAGTTTTCGACTGAGGACCGGAGTAACTGCGAACGATCTTACAGGCGACTAGGGTTAAGACCATGACCAAGGTTGAGGTCAACCGAACGTCCCAAACCCAAAAAACCCCCCAGGCCTTGCGCGCCCACAGAGGACCAGAAATAATGACCATAATGCCAAAAAGTATAGCGAGTTCAACACCGGCATCAGCAATTCTATCCCAAAGATCTCGGCGGGTGATGAGATAGGTAATAGAACCAACGGCAAGGACCGGAGCGGAGAGCATCATCGACCAAGCTGCGGGGACATGAAAATAGAAAATCTTTTGAACAAATCCCATGACTTTTTCGCCGGGTGCGTAAAAAAACGCCATCCAGGCTCCGAGCATGAGAAGCCCAACCGCAAGTATCGATAAGGTCATGAGCCACGGATTGACGGTCAATCGGCGATGACTGTCGAATAGTTCTATTTGGGCTTTAGGTGGTAGGGTCATTGATTGTGCTCCTTTCAGATCTTAATCCGTTACGAGATGTTCGAAGAGCCATAGTGAAGCTATTCCGAAAAGGATATCTATCACTATCAGTAGTCTCAGCCATGCACCGTAGCCGTCGAGTGAGGCTTGTGGGTCAAGAAGTGCGGAGCTGGCGGTTACCCCGGTGATCATTACCGGTAGGATGAAGGGATAAAGAATCACAGCCAAAAGTACATCTTTGGCTCGGGACCGAGCGAGCATGGCGGCGAGAAGGGTACCCACGATAGCATAACCGATGGTGCCGAGAGTAAGCACAAGCACCAACTGTCCCCACACGGTGGAGTTAGCACGCACGTTGAAGAAGAACATTACCGCTGGAAAAACGATACATTCCACCGCCACCATAAAGAACAGCACACCAAGTGCTTTTCCCAGGTAGATAGCCTGTCTAGAGATAGGGGCTAGTAATAGACCGCGCAAACAGTCGTCCTCACGCTCTCGCTCAAAAGCTCTACCCAGACCTAGGGTGCCAGAAAAAGCCACTGAAACCCACAGAATCCCCGATACCATCGAAGGTACTGGCGTACTGCGGCCGGCCGAAAACGAGAACGCAAAGACAATGACAACCAGGAATCCGAAATATCCCATAGTTAGGAGGATTTCTCGGCTCCGAAGTTCAATGCGGAGATCTTTCTCGGCCATGGACCAAGCGTCCATCAATAGGTGATGAATGCTCTCTCTGTTGGGCCACGAAGAGGGATGTTTCACGAGTTGTTCTCCGAATGAAGACGTCGTCCATCTTCTGCAGCGTTCGCATACAGTTGACGAAGCTCCGGAGTCCCTAAGCGCCCGGTATGCTCAGCAACGATACGACCACGCTTAAGCACAATGTAGTGATCAGCCAATTCTGCGCTCAGCCCTAAATCGTGGCTGACGACCACCGTCATAACTCCTCGAGCCCGCTGATCATCAACCGCCCTTAAGGCAATCTCCCTCGATGCTCGGTCCAGTCCACTGAAAGGTTCATCCAGTAAGAGCAATCCGGGGCAACCGATCAACGCCCTGGCAAGGCCTAACCGTTGTCTCATGCCTCGGGAGAATGTCTTTGCCAGTCGATCCGCGGCATCTTGTAGCTCAAAATGGTCGAGCCAAAACATCGCTTCTGCGGCAGGATCAGAAGCCCCGTGCAGCTTTGCGAAGAATCGTAGATTCTCCGCTGCACTTAGCTCTCCGTAGGTTAGGGCAGCATGGGAGACCAGACCAATGCGCCCACGGGCTTGGTGTGCTCGTTCAGGAGGCCAGTCATCAAAGTGGACCGCACCATGAGTGGGGCGGGTTAGGGTAGAGAAGATAGATAAAAGGGTGGTCTTCCCCGCACCATTTGGTCCCAGCAGTGCCGTGACACTGCCGGCAGGAATGGTGAGACTCACATTGTGAAGAGCACGATGTCGTCCGAAAATTTTGGTGACGTTACGAGCCTCCACTAACTGGAAAGCCGTGGGGAAGTGAGAAGTTTGGGTCACGACGACCTCGAGCTAGCTGGCTCCGATGAACGTTGGACAATGTCCTGTTCTCTCAATACATCCGCAAGCTCTCTCATAAGCGAGGCGTGCCGACGGTCGTGTTGTTTATCCACAATCTTTCCGGCCTGTCGGTCTTCTTCCAGAAGTTCGAGAGCCTTCAGAAGTTGCTCTCTACGAGCTTCTGCGGAAAGTGCCCCCATCGTTTGATGGACTTGGTCTCGTTGTGGGTTATTAAGGAGAGCGTAGAGCATCCAGATTAATGCCAACCCGCATAGCCCGAAGGCTATGGTTCGAGGCCAGCCATTTCGTGAGGGAAGCCCGGTCACCTGAAACTCAAAGAGGCTATCCGCTGGTACCTGATTGAAATCAAAGATAACAAAACTCAAACCATTTAGGTCACGAGTACGACGGGAAAGCGGAATATTGGCTTTGAGGTCCAGTCCTGCGATATCTTCAACAATCACTCGTCCGGCCTGAATAGGCACGGGGAACCGACGTGAGAAGCGCAGACGGCCATCGTGGACAGGCGCGAGATAAGCGCCTGCAAAACCATGACTACCCGGTCCCAGAGCTCGCTTGGCGCTGATCACTGTCCCCGCTTCGTTTGCCTCAAACCCAACAACATCTTCGTCTACGGTCAGCCGCCGCGCCCCGTCTCCCAACGAAAAGACCAGGTCCTTGGCGGGAACAAAACCGGAAGTGGGGTTTTGTATCTGCCAGTTCTCCTGCACCTTCATATGGTTCTCATCGAGCTCCAAAATAAAGGTGGCTTGGGACCGTAGTTCACTTTTGGAGGCAGGAGCGCCCGCTGGTGCTGAACTAGGCTGGGATGACTGGGCACTCAGTGTCCCTTCCCAGCCCACAGATATGGTGACCATCAGCCATAGTGCTGGGTAAGATAAGAACTTCATGCGGCCTTCTCCTCCGCGCGTGGACGGCCACATCCACCGCAGAAATACGCATCCATGTCGTTGGCATAGCCACAAGCCTCGCACACCAACATGTCGTCGCTGACTTTCAACACCACCTGTCGGTCGTCGAAGAGTCGATGGTCAGCCGCCGGGGCTGTACTGCTCAATATCTTGGTAGACAGGCTGGAAGTTACTGCTTGGGCAGGCGTTGGCTCTGCCTTAGTAGATTTGGCCGCTTTCCGCTTAGCTGGGACCGGTCGCCCAGTTCTGACCGCGACCAGCTTCTCCGCCTCATGGGACCAGTGTTCATCGGTTGCTTTGAGCTCCTGGATGATGGCGATCGCTCGGGTTTCAGCGGAACGGCGAAGGCGCAGATATTCTGCCTCATTCATTTTCGCGGTCGCAAAGTCAGCCTCCAGGTCTTTGATACCCTGGAGAAGCAGGCGTTTTTCGTCTTCAAGTCGTTCCCGTTGATAGTCGCGCACCCGGCCGGTGACCTGTAAAGTTGGGTCGGATACTGAGGCCACCATCCGAGTAAACACCCATGCAGTGAAAGCGAGGGCGAGGGCGCATGCTATGAAATTGATCGTTGGAAACGCACCGTACTTCGTCCCAATAATCACCGCGACCACGCCCAGCCCAAAAATCGCCTCAACGATGAGCAGGGCTCGTTCGTAGGGCTGTGTGTGTCCTACGGCTGAGTTGCTAGTTGTCACTATTCGTCCTCCAGTTCGTCCAGCTCTTGCTCCAGACGCTTACGAACGGCAAGCTCTTCGGGGTTAACTGTCTCTCGCTGAGTCGGCACCGGTACCAACTCTGGCTCGCTACGAAGGCGTAAGCCATACCAAGTTAAGAGGAGCAGAGTGAGCGCCGCCCCTCCGAACGGGAGTGCCCAGCTCAATCGACCAAAAGCGGTAGCTGGCGGGTGAGGCAAAGACTTGAGTCCGTGAGCCTCTGTGAATGCGTTCACAATTTGCTCGCTGGTTTTGCCCTGCATCAACGCATACTGAATGGTGTGTTGATTCTGTCTCGCCCAACCACACTCACAATTTGCAACGAGACGACGAGGGCATGTTCCGCACAGGCACACGACTTCCCGCCCGACCACTTTCGCCTTCTCTACGATCTCTTTGGGAACTGGTTGTGGACGCTTCAGATCAACACCAAGAATCTTCGCGGCCGCATCTGCGGTGCCGCTGGAGAAATCGTGGGCCTCACAACCAACAAGGGTTATGAGGCCCACAACAAAGATCGACTGGACTATCCAATGACGGCTAAAATGCAAGACAATACTCCAAGCATGAGGAGCGCAGTTGAACCGGCTCCGGCCCAAGCCCATCCAAATCTCTGAGGGGCTCGTACTTGTTGCCGAGACCGAGCGGGCCAGACTGCGACCGCCCACCCTATAAGCATGACCGCAGTGCCTATCCAAAGGAAGTTGACCAATGGATTCACTTTGAGCTGAAGGGCGACCGATTCGGTACGAGGATCATAACCGCCCAGCACAAGATACAGATCGTCCCGGAGACTAAGACGTTTGTCGACCTCAGTAGTCACCTGCTCCTCAGGGACACGATAGGACCATTTAGCAGGAGCGAGGGTGCCTAGTACCTCGTCGGTGCCCGCCTTAAACACCGTCACATGAGCGGTGATTGAGGACTTTTGCCCATCATCGCCGGATTCTAGCCGATCAAAGCGAACTTCGTAGTTACCAACCCGTGCACGCTCACCGGGTTGTAGCTGCTGCTCGTCTTCGATCTTATAAGCATTACCAGCGAAAGCTACAAAAGTTAGTACCAGGCCAAAATGAATGATGTATCCACCATATCGTCGTTTCGCACGACCCATGAGGTTGAGGAGTGCTTCCCCAAAGGACTCTTGGCTATTCCTCATGCGAGCACGAGAGCCCCTCCAAAACTCTTGAATAATAGTGGTGGTGACGAGGACGCACAAGCAGAAGGTCGTGAGAGCCCATGGCTCTTGAAGCCCTAGTCCCCACATGATGGGGGCGGCGAGGGCAGCCATGGTTGTGGGCATAACAAACTGCTTAAACAGCGAAGAGGAGGTGGATTTACGCCACGGAAGCAGAGGCCCAACCCCGGTGAGGAATAAGAGAATGAGGCCCAAAGGACGCATCCAGAGATTGAAGAAACTTGCACCCACATTAACTTCCTGGCCGTAGAAGAAGCGGTATACCGACGGGAATAGCGTCCCAAAAAGCACAAAGAAGGCCATCATGACCAAGATCCAGTTGTTCAGTAGGAACACAAACTCCCGACTGAGAACTGATTCCAGACGGTTCTCAGGGGCGAGTTCTTTAGCGCGCCAAATGACGAGCCCGGTGCTTACAACCACCGTAATAGCGATGAAGACGAGAAATGTATTTCCGATATCAGATTGGGCAAAGGCATGTACTGATTGAACAATCCCGGATCGGGTCATCATTGTCCCCACGAGAGTCAGAACAAAAGTAAGAATGATCAGGATTACATTCCACATTTTGAACGACTGTCGTCGTTCTTGCACTTGAATGGAGTGAATAAACGCGGTGCCGGTCAACCATGGAATGAATGCCGCGTTTTCAACCGGGTCCCAGGCCCAGTAACCACCCCAGCCAAGTTCCTCGTAAGCCCACAGGCCCCCAAGTACGAGGCCAATGGTCAGAAAAACCCATGCGGCAAGACACCAGCGCCGCATCGCATCAACCCATCCGTAATCCAGATGCCCGTGGGCTAGGGCGCCGATGGCAAAACAAAACGGAATGGTCCAGCCAATGTATCCTAAGTAGAGACTGGGTGGATGGGTCACCATATATGGATTTTGGAGCAATGGATTAAGTCCACGTCCATCCGAGGGAGCACCACCTAGATACGTCTCAAATGGATTAGCGTTCAAGATCATCAAAATGGTGAAAAAGAGGGTCACCGCCATCATCGCCACGATAGTGTAAGGAAGAATAGCTCGGTTCTTGTCTTTATTGACGTAAACTGCCACCGCCGACCAGACGGACATGACCCACACCCAAAAGAGTAGGGAGCCGTCCTGACCGCCCCAAAAAGCGGTTGCCTTATAAAATAGAGGCATTGAGCGATCGCTATAGTGATGAACGTATTTCACCGAATAGTCATCGGTGACAAACAGATAGATCAAGGCCAGTGACGCGATGGATAAGCATCCAAAAACGACGTAGACGCCGTTTTGTGCACTGATAGCCAGTCTTGTGTCTCGGCGATGGTAACCGACAATGGCAGCGGCTGCGGTATAGCAGGCCACTACCATGGCTGTGAGCATGGCTAGATAGCCAAAATCTGCAAATCCGAATTCAGGCATTAGTAGGTTCCCTCGTTTTTCTCTGCAGCTTCATATTTTGAGGGGCATTTGGCGATAAGCTCGCTGCCCTTAAAAAGATTGTCGGAACCGAGAACGCCGGTAACAATGACTTCAGCATCATCTTTGAATGTATCCGGAACAATACCTTCGTAGCGAACCGGTACGGAGCTATCGATAAAATCAGGGTGTTTTACCATCGCTGCCACCGGTTTCACCTGAAACTGATACTCGAGTGTGCCTGGTTTTTGCAAAATTGAGCCTTTAACCACGTGCCCCCCCATACGAATCCGTTGTCCGCGCATCTCGTCAGCTTTAGCGAGCACCACGTCTGCTCCATGGAAATAGGTGAGCACCTCAGGCTCAGCTAGGGTGTCGGCAACAAGCCAGGCGACGGCGCCCCCCAATACGATGACAGAAAGTACAATTTTTACAGTTTGGCTGCCCATGACTCTACCTCTATGCTTCCACGCGGTGGCATCGGTGCGCCACTCTGTTCAAGAGCTGGTGACTCAATGAATGCCCCTGACCGAGCTAGCTAGAAAGCAAGCACCGGGCCGCTAAAAGCGACTGTGCTGCTTTTCTGACTATAGGCACAAAAGCATGAGATAATGATAATTTTCGTCACTTATGGTTCAGTCTCAATCGCCTCAGATTCGGTGGCTGGAGAGAAACGCCTCCACAAATGAAGACAACATTCATCACTTCCGGTCCCAAGTATGATGCCTTACCAAATCTTTGCCTGCCAGAGATCGCATTTATCGGCCGGTCAAATGTGGGTAAAAGCTCGCTCTTAAACGCTTTGGTGAGTGCGCGCATCGCACGCACATCTGGCACACCAGGGCGCACTCAATTGATCAACCTGTTTAGGGTGCATGCGGGATTTGGCGATTTTGCTCTTGCGGATTTACCGGGGTACGGATTTGCGAAGGCCCCCAAAGCGGTTCGTGAAGGCTGGGGAGCGATGGTCGAATCCTATTTAGCACGTCGAGAGAATCTACATGCCGTCCTACTGCTCCTTGATGCCCGTCGAGGGGTTCAAGCTGACGACCGTCAACTATATGACGTCCTATATCCTGTACTTCGTGACCGGGGAGCCTTGAGCCCAGTGGTGTTGACCAAAATTGACAAGCTGGTGAAGTCCCAGAGAAAGCCTGCGGCCCTACGGGTGGCTAAAGACCTTGGTATATCTCCGAAAATGGTGGCGGTGACCAGCTCGTCGCTTCAGATCGGACTTCAGGACTTGCGCCAACGAGTGCAGGTCTGGGTTGAGGGACGAAATGTCCCTCAGGAACGGTAGTGGTGGGTTTGTTTCGAAAACTGGGAACAAGCTGCAATGAGATTGTGAAAAGGGAAATACCCCTGACGAACAGTGAATGCTGGATCACTAGGCTGCGTGGCTCTGGCCAGCGGCAAGGTTGCGGTAGTAGTCTTGAAAAAGCTTTCGGGCTTGACGGCGGGCTCGCTCTCGCTCCCGGTTGCGGTTGTGGAATCCGTCTCGAGCCGAAAACCTTCGAACCGCGAGGTGAGAGCTCACCGCGTTAAGCCAAGCATCAAGGGCTTCGGGCGAGGGATTATTGGAGCGCGCTGAAGTCATGGCGATGTTCATAATTCCTAGACTATGCATGACCTATGCCTACTCGAATTCTATTTCTCTGCGGCTGCTTATGGCCATGTAGACGGGCATTACCGTCGTGATCTGACGACGCCTGTGGCTTTGAGACGACGGATGCGATGGTAACAACAGTGCCGGGCATCACGTCCCACTGAGTATCCGTATCCGTCTCGTGAAGATCACCTGAGTCGTGCTTGAGGCCTGCGCACAGCAAAGACCACTTGAATGGATTCTGGAAGAATCAACAAGGGGGCGCTCAGCGGGGCTATGCCCCGCTGAGAAGCAGGAACTTGCGTTTAACCCAAGTTCTTGCTGCTGTGAGGCACGTCCTAGAGTGAGTGGTGGGAGTATATGGGGATAGGAAGAAGGCTTTTAGGCCCCTATTAGCTAGGCGGCGTGTCTTCTTGCCCCGCGCTTGCTGGGGCTAGCTTAGGAGGAAAGCGCTCTGGGGGACGCTCCAGCGCAAGATCCAGTACCTCATCGATCCGTTTTACAAAATGGAATGTAAGTTGGTCTTGGACTTCCTGCGGAACTTCGTGTAGGTCTTTGCGGTTTCGCTCCGGAAGAAGAACCTCCTTAACCCCGGAACGGAGCGCAGCGAGTACCTTTTCTTTGATCCCTCCTACCGGAAGAACCGACCCACGCAGGGTTATTTCACCGGTCATCGCCACGTCGCTTCTCACCTTGATTCCAGTGACGAGCGATGTGAGGGCAGAAACCATGGTGACCCCCGCAGAGGGACCATCCTTGGGGATACCACCGGCTGGAACATGCACGTGAATATCGTGCTTCTCCCAGAAATTTTCGGTCAGACCAAACTCCGGTGAACGGGCCCGCAGGTATGACTGCGCCGCTTGGGCTGACTCTTTCATAACATTACCCAGTTGCCCGGTCAGTGTAAGTCCACCTTTACCATTCATCCGGGTGGCCTCAATGAAGAGGATATCTCCTCCTGCAGCCGTCCAAGCAAGACCGGTAGCTACACCCGGAAGCTCGGTTCTTTGGGCCATTTCGTTGAAGAACTTTTCTGGTCCGAGGTACTTAAAGAGATTCCCCGGCTCAACCACGGTGAGGTCATTCTTCCCCTCTGCGACGTCAACAGCGACGCCCCGAACAACCCCGGTAATGGTTCGTTCCAGATTACGCACACCTGCTTCACGCGTGTAATCGACAATGATCGAGTCAAGGGCTTCAGAGGTAATCTGCACGAGCTCATCACTGAGACCATGCTGATCAAGTACCTTGGGCATCAAATGCTCCCGAGCAATGTGTCCCTTTTCCTCATGAGTATACCCGGGAATCTCTAAGACCTCCATGCGATCTCGGAGGGCGGGGGGGATGGGATCCAACTGGTTTGCCGTCGCAATGAACAGCACCTTAGAAAGATCAAACGGCACTTCGAGATAGTGGTCCGAAAAGCTCTGATTCTGCTCGGGATCGAGCACTTCAAGGAGAGCCGAAGCCGGATCTCCTCGAAAATCGTAGGACAACTTGTCGATCTCGTCGAGGACAATGACCGGGTTCCGGGTGCCCGCCTTCTTCAGGCCCTGAATGATCCGACCAGGGAGGGCACCGACGTACGTCCTTCGGTGGCCTCGGATTTCCGCTTCATCACGCACCCCACCCAAGGAGATGCGATGAAACTTGCGACCCATAGTTTCCGCAATGGATGAACCCAGAGAGGTTTTACCCACGCCAGGAGGACCAACCATACACAAGATGGGGCCCTTCATATCCTCCTTCAGCTTTCGAACCGCTAGGTACTCAACGATGCGTTTTTTGACCTTCTCGAGACCGTAATGACGGGCATCAAGTAGCTCCCGTGCTTTTTGTATGTCGAGTACGTCGGTTGTAGACTTCTTCCAAGGAAGGTCTGCAAACCACTCTAGGTAGGTGCGTCCTACCGTGTACTCACTCGAGGACGAAGGCATTTGCCGGAGTCGGCGAAGTTCCTTTCGCGCGATTTTCTCCGCTTCACCGGGGAGACCAGCGTTCTTGAGCTTTTGCTCAAGCTCATCGAGATCTCCTTCGGTTCCGTCCGCCTCTCCCAGTTCTTCTTTGATCGCCTTGAGTTGCTGACGCAGATAATATTCTCTCTGCGTCTTGTTCATTTCACCTTTAACCTGAGAATCGATCTTATTGCTGAGCTTAAGAACCTCAAGCTTTCGATGGAGCAACTCCAGGACGTTCTCGAGTCGCTGAGAAACCTCAACGAGGTTGAGGACTTCCATCTTCTCCTCAACCGAAACATCCATATTTGCAGCAATAAGATCTGCTAAATGTCCAGGATCATCAATGCCTTCGACGAACTGTGCTGCACCCGAGGGAATCTCGGGCATCAGTCCAACCACTTCGCGAGCAGTTTTCTTGACGTTCATAACCAACGCCTCGATCTTCAGTGGATCAGCGTTAATATCCTGAACTTCAACCACCCGAGCTCGCAAATAGGGGCTGGTTTGGGTTAATTCTAGCACCCGAAATCGTTTGATACCCTGCAGTACTAGATGAAAACCCTCATCACCTGCTTTTAGCGCTTTTACGATTCGCCCAGTGGTGCCCATTGCGTACAGATCATCTTCGGTCGGGTCATCAACGGACCCATCCTTCTGCGCAACGATTCCGATTGGCTCGCCTGAATCCTCAACAGCTTTTACCATTGCCAAGGTCTTTGGCCGGCCCACCGAGATCGGCATGATGCTGCCTGGGAAAAAGACAGAGTTCCGGAGCGGTAAAATGGGAATTTCCATTCCCTGCGTATCGCCCCCTTGTCCGAATGTGCTCTCGGCCACGTCAGTACTCCCTTATTTCCTCGAGTCCTTAGAAGTTAGACTCGCCATCCCATCCAACGAATCGCAGTGGCTCGTTTCAACTGTACGTCACGGCGCTCATCGTGGGCTCCTGCCGAGTGTCCCGCGTCTCCATGCCACTCGCACGACATTTAGTGATCTGGTGCCTCCCGCGGTGGTGACCTCGACTTCTTCCTTAAAACCATCGGCTGGTTAGGTGGGAATTGAGGAGGACGCGGGTGAGGCTTATCGCTCGAGGACGTTTCCGAAGAGTTGCGCCTCAGAGCGAGTTGTTCCTTTTGCGGCCAGTGCTTTTTTCCGTGCGGCACCCTGACTACGATTTTTAGCTTGTCGCTTTTTTTCTGTTTGCTGAGTATTGGAAGCCACTTTTTGGGCACCTCGTCGAGCGCGGATACCAGCCCTAAAGGCATAGGGTCAAGCTGGAGCTGACGTTCTGGCCTTTTCACCCTACGTCCGTGGTTGCATTGCTGGACGCGGGGCTACGGAGGCGGATCAACGGGTAAACTCGGATATGAGCTCAGGGCTCGTCCTCGTCCTTCCAAAGAATACGTACGCGGCGAGTTCGGGTTCGCTGGGTGCTCACCGGCGATATCGCATCAGTGTCCGGATGGTCTAAGCCAAAACAAACCAGGGTTGTGTCATCGAACTGCGGAGCATCCAATACATGCTCCTGGCATGCTCGCACTAGTCGACTGAGGATGTCGTGGGCATGGCTTGCACCATAAGCCAATGCCTGGTGGAGTCGGTTCATCCCGAACATCACCCGCGTGGGGCTCATAGCTTCGACCAGACCATCGGTGTAGAGCAACACCGAATCGCCGGGTACCAGCTCAAAAACCTCCGTAGTGTAGTCACTCTCGGTGACAATACCAAGGGGCAGTCCGGCAGCTCCGTCTAGCTGCACAACATCCTGTTCGGAGTGTCTGCGGACCATAAGCGGCATATGGCCGGCGTTGGCGTAGGTAATGCGGCGCTGTTGGGTGTCCAGCACCAGATACAGGAGGGTCACGAACAGATCATCTTGGTTGTTTTCCAGTACGGCGCGATTCATCCACTGCAACACCCGGGCGGGGTCTTCTTCTGCGAGAGCTAAGTAACGCAAATCTCGGGTTAGGCGAGCCATATATAGTGCGGCGGCCACCCCCTTGCCAGACACATCAGCGACAACTACCCCTATTCGGCCTTCGGGTAAGTTGATGAAATCGTAGAAATCTCCCCCAACTTGGTAGGCCGGATCATACCGGGCACAAAACGTGAAGCCGTCAATTTGGGGGATGCGACGGGGCAGAAACGACTGTTGTATCTTTTCCGCGAGGCGGAGATCCTGTTCAAGACGCTGCCGCTTCATCAGTTCTTCGTGGAGTCTTGCGTTTCCTAGGGCGGCGGCTGACTGACCGGCGATACCGGTGAGCAGCTCCAGGTCGTCCTGACTAAAGGCGGCAATACCGGCCGTATCGAGGTACGCGATGCCCAACGGCTGCCCACGCCACACCAGCGGTGCGCACATCATCGCCCGAATGCCAAAGTTTGCAACGGAACTACCCGATCGGAACCGTTTATCCTCCATCGCATTGTGTGACAATACGGAGTGACGCTTATCGATCACCTCTTGTAAGATGGTACGGCTTACTTCTAAATCTGCGATATCCCCTTCGTTTCTTCTCTTAACCGCCTTTGGAATGAGCTCTTTGGTCTCATCATCGAGCAGCATGATGAATCCACGTTCTGCTCGCGGAAAAGTCTCAAAAAGATGCTCAAGTACTTTGTCTAGGAGTTCATCCAGATCAAGAATGTTGGATATAGCAGCGGAGACGGCGTACACCATTCGAAGTCGGGAAGCGAGAATCTGGTGCGCTTTGGCTCCGGAAGACCCGGTGAGAGCTTGAGTATCGGTCAGAATGCTCTGACTGGCATCAACCACTTTGACAATTTGAGGTTCCGACTTGAGAGGCCCCACCATCGTCACCGAAGACGAGTTGCCAACAATTTCTTCGAACGCAAAAATGGCTGACGCTACCCGAATCGTATCCCCATCACACAGTTCACATCGAGTGACCGGTTTGCTGTTCACGAAGGTGCCATTACCGGAACCGAGATCTTCGATGACGAATCGTTTGTCTCGCTGACAGATGCGAGCATGTCGCCGAGAAACGGTGAGATCGCGGATGTGCACCTGACAATCGAGTGCTCTCCCAAGGACACACACGTCCTTAAGTTCATATATCGCCCCCGCATTGGGGCCGTGTGTTTCGCGTAGCCGACCCAAAGGGCCGGGGTTTGTGCCCTTCCGGTCTATGAGTGAAACCTCGATACGGCGACCCGGACATTGTCCGAAAGATCAAACGCACGATCCAATCGGAGGAGTTTAAAAATTTCACGAGGCTGGCCATGAAGCGAAGCTATTTTGACGTCACCGTGACTGGTTCGTACTTGCTTGAATAATGACACGATGGCTCCCACCCCTGAACTATCAATAAGCTCCAGAAGGCTCATATCAAACACTACTTGGGTTCGCTTCTGACTGACCAACTCCTCCATCTCACGCTTAAGCGTTGGTGCATTTAATGCATCCAAATGGCCTCGAAGCGTGAGGATCGTGATCGAATCCTCATCGGCACGGTTGATTTCTAGCATTGTTTCCTCATGAATGTCCGGACATCATCTAGCTGTCAGGTGGGCTCATGGCCGGTAGGGGTATCGAGACGTTTCTGCATCATCAGAACGTTCTGGAGGCCGCGCTTTTCATAGCGTACGTGATCCATAAAGTTGCGGATGATAAACAGACCGAGTCCCCCCTCAGGCAGAGCATCAAGGTCAGGCTCGGGAACATCTTCAGGCACAAATGTTTGCCCTGCGTCACGGACCTCAACTTGGAGCATACGAGGGTCGACGCTCATCGCCACCTCAATCGGGCCAAGAGCGTTACCTTCGTAGGCGTGGATCACCGCGTTGTTAAAAGCTTCAACAAACGCGGAGACTACCCCGTGACCATCTCGTTCCGAGAGAATTTTCTGAGCTACGAGCTCTTCGCAGATGTGGGTCAGGAACGATCGTACCGCGTCGCGGTATTCCAATCTCGCGGGAACACCAAAGCTGAACCTCTCCGCAGTGCGAAGCAATTCTCGTTTGCGACCTTGGGTATCACCTTTGGCCGTCTCATCGCTTGAGTCCTCCTCAGACATCATGGAGACTCTCTTCTCCTAGACCGTTGGTCGTTGAGTGGCAAGTTTCCGAGATATTTCATGGATGGTCTTCAAGCGATACGGGAAGCTTAAGAGTGATTTCGCCGTCGGCGCCAGTCCACTCGAATCCAGCTTTCCGAGCTGCATTTGATAGACAATCCGCAACGACAGCGTTCGCATGCTCTTGCGGGTATACCCATGCCTCCCTGATGTGCCCTCGTCCGCTAGTAACAGTGATCGTTAAATGAAGAAGGGCTACACTTGTATTCCGATAGGGGTCCTTACTGATGGGGCATTCGGCTATGCTTGCCTCCACTGCTCGTCGAGCAACCGCAATAGCTGAAGCGGGTAAACCTGGGATGGTCGGACGGTCGGACGGAACCACTTGGCGTTCATTCGCTGACCACGTTTCAGGGAGGGCTTCCCAAAGCTCTGCATCTGTACGGTTGTCTGGGTTGCAGGGAGGGCATTGGGGAGGTGGGCATTCGAGTAATTCGGGTGCTGAGGGTTCGATACTCTCGGTAACGCCGTATAGGGTACGAATACCAAACATGCCTGCGATCCCGCCTAGTACAAAACTTATGGCGCAACAAAAGAGTAGCCGGGCCGCCGTAGGGGTCATACTGGGCACTCTAGCACGTAGACCCTCATGCCTTGGGGAGCACCGTGAGGCGTAGTGGGTGGTGCCTGCGAACGGCCATGCTGTTTCTGGTCATCACGTTTCTCATTCCGTCTTCAACCGTGATGGCTCGCACACGAATTGTTCTGCAATTGGCCTCAACCATGGGCGAAAGCTGGATTCATGTACGACTAAGCGAGCTTGTTGAGCATCGCCTCACATGGCTGGGGTATAGGGTTATATCGGACGTTCGTCGAGCCTCGTCCTCTTCTTTGGGGCAACTGGTTCAGCTTCGCATAGGCCCCCCAAGCAGAGCGCTTGAGCATGATGGTAAGTTTCCCATTACCATTCGTGTTGGGTCCCATCACACGACACCGATCTACGGGCGTCCGGAGGAGCTGGAAAAGGCAGCCCTAGACGTTAGTCTACGCATTTATAAACTCCTTGGTTGCATGGCCAACCGGTCTTTAGACTCGATGTTTCGCGGTCTGCATCTGCCTTGGTCCCTTCACCGCCTAGCGGGCCAGGCTGGACTGCGACGGGCGAAAAGCCAACTTCGTCAAGCTCGGATCTTATTTGGGCGAGTCGCCGAAGGGCGAAAAGGACATACACCGGTCCGGGAACTGCTAACTACCCGAACTCTCCGATTAGAAACTGATGGTCCATCGCCAGAGCTAGTGTCTGCTGCGCTAGAGCGGGTCGACGATGCCAAGCTCCATCACCGCTTCGCGGAGGCGAATGACGCGGCACTAGATGCGGTTCGCTTTGGTATTTCCCCCCGCCTACACTGGCAAAGAGATCTAGCGGTTCGGGCTCGCCAAGTGTGGCCGACCTCCGACAGCGTGTGGGTCGACGAAGGGCGGAAGAAGCTCCAACTGGATCAACGCAATGGACATCTTCGCTCATCATTGGTTCACCAAGGAGCCATCGTTGGGATCCATAACAAGGACCTATTGCTGACCGATGGCCCGTTTCTTATTCGATACACGACCGATCGTCATCACCGACGAAGGTGGCGCCATCGACGCCCTCTGGGACTGAGACGTCATGTTTACCTCTCCGGAGCGGGACAGATTCTTCTCACGGGCTCCAAAGGCATCGGTTGGATGGAGAGCAGTCGGGGTAAAGTCGGCAAAATACTGTGGAAGAGTAAGCTACTGGCAGTTAATGCCTCCGGCGCTCTGGTAGAAACCACTCAAACCTCTTCGACCGTATTTGGATTGTTGCGACCGGGTCGAAATACCATGGCTTGGCAACATACGCTTTCGAGCCGGGCTACAGACGCTCGGATGACGGATAGCCGTGCTCTTGTGCTCGTAAAGAACAAGCTTCGGATCTATGATCTTCACAATGGGCGCTTGGTCGAACCTATCTTATCTTTTCCGTTCGCAGTCCGGATTTTAGGTGTTGAAGGCCGGCATGCGGTGCTCCAAAGCTCCAGGCACGGGGTGACCGTTGTTGATATCTATGACCGTGTGATCACCGCTCAGGTGAAAGGTCCCGGCACCCCCGTGAGCTCATTGTCTCTGCCCTATGAGATTACCGTCATCTATCATACTGGTGACGTTTTACGTTGGGATCCCGATGGTCTTTTGCTTGACCGAGCACGGCTTGAAGCCGGTCCACGACAGATTCATCCCGCTACGCCAGGTATACCTCGAGTACTTATCGAGACGGATAACGGACTGTATGCGTTCTCATCGTTTCAACCAGAAGCGAGGACCGACATCGATATGTTACTAATCGCAGCAGCCGCGGCTCTTAAGCGCGGAGAACTCGAGAGTGCATTTGTGCTAGCCACAGAAGTGGCATCCATGGACGTCGGGAATATCAGCCAGGCAGAGGATCTGCGGATACAGGCGATGGAACGTATGAACCCTCAACAGTTTGCTATATCCCTCGATGAGGCTAGGGTCCGACGTCAGGCCGCACTCATCCCCACCCAACCACTGACAAAGTTTGCTCTAAAGCGCTGCCGGCAGTGATAGTTTGTTCTACAGCAAAAATCCCTTGGGTTGAACCTAAGTTGCTGATTCTCCGCGTGGCTATGCTCCGCTGCGCGACCCCTTGTTGATTCTTACAGAATCAATTCAAATGGTTTTTGCGTTAGCTCCGTTTGGTAGAAATCGAAACCGTTGTTTGGTTCCCTGATGCATCCTCCAGCTGAAGTTGGACGGTGATGGGGCGTTTCTCTTGGGTTAAGCGAAGTTCGAAATTCTCTGAATAGTGATCGATAATGCCATCTACGGCTGGAAGTAGTACCCACGGCTCGCCGTCGACAGAGACCATCGCCCTGACAAGACGGGAGTGAGCATCGATCCCTCGAGCCCGGACCGTCCAACTCCGAGCCTTCTTTTGAACGGAGGCATCAACTATCTTCGGCGGGGAATGATCGATGATCATAATCTCCGATTGTTGCTCATCTATCAGGGTGTTCGCGGGTGTATTTAGTGGCCGATCAGAAGCCACTACTCGCATAGTATATGGGCCGTCCGGGTGGACTCGGGCATCGAAACTAACAAAGGGTACGGTCAATTTGTCTTTGAGTAGGAGTTCTTGTCCCTGTTCATTGATAAGAAAAGCAGTATATAGCAGTGGATCTCTGTTGGGGTCGGAAGCCTCCCACGCTACGGTGAGTTGACCTGGTGCTACCCCAGCGCGCACGCGAGGATGTTGAGAGCTCTGAATTCCGCGCCGACGAAGATCACGAAGGGTGCTCGTGGACAGAGTTACAGACTTTTCACGCTCGCTCTCAGAAGGGATCGGCTTGAGATACACACCCGGTTGGAGGGGATAGATAGCCTCAATGTGAGGTGGAAGATTGCGACGCTGAAGCGAAGCGTGCATGGATTTGACCCGCGGTGTTCGACCGTTTGGAGAACGGTAGAGCTGAGTCCGAAACTGCGCAAAGCGAGCATTAGGTACGCGAATTTGTCCTCCAAAAGGTTTTTGGACCGCTGCGCTCCAGTCGGACCAGGTTGCATCCGGATGTTCTGTATTACCGGTCCGTAGTTGGAGTGTGACCCGCGCTTTGGGGGGGATGTCAGCATCGAACCACAACCGTCCAAACCGAGAGACTCGCTGGAGATCCTGCTCGACACTATCGTATATGCCCTCGTCTCGAAGCCCAGGTCCCATCTGGATCAACGAGCCGGTGGGGGCTGTCGCGACCAGGATGGCGCCCGAAGTTGCGCTCGGTACCATGGAGGTGATCATCGCAGAGGCTACTCGTGCAAGCACCGTTACCCGATCTCTTTGACGTGGTTCGACGACGTATACCCTCGCTCGGGCTTTGGGACCGTAGCCACTTGCCGCAACGTAAAGCTTTTCCCCCGATGAATCGAAGTAAAGGCTGAGCGCTCCCTCATTGGTTGATGTCCATAGGGTGTCAACTTCCCCATTTGAGTCAATGCGCACCACCTCACTGCCTTTGATCGGGTGGTCTGACGCTGGCTCTTCATCCCCGATGGGGCCTATCCAAGTACCAGGATGAGTTGCGCCATGCTTCTCACTGCTTACCAGTGCCACAAAAAGATCACCGGACTTTGGATCAGAGGCTAACGCGGTTACTTCTTCATAACTGGAGTCATAAAGTGCCCGTGCACCCTTGTCTGTAAGTTGATAGACAATTCCTGTGGACCCTCCGCCAGCAATGAGCCCTCGATGACGGTGTTGGTGCAGCACCCGGATATGCGTGTCCTCTGGTGCAAAAACCGTCTTAGTTTTGCCCTTTGTCACCCGCAAAACTCGGCCGGGCCGACCGGTAGCTACGATGAGCTCACCGCGTTTTGTTTCCAGAAGATCCCAAATATACTCGGTATTGGTGGTGGACAACCAGGGTTCTGCAGCCTGCTTGTGCCACCGATAAATACTGCCCTTAGGGCTCGTTGCAAACCATAAGGTCTTTCTGGAGCGCGTGAGTGCGGAAATGAGTAATTTCTCCGAAGCAAAAAGTGTCTCAAGAGTCTTTTTTTGAGAATCAAAGACTATCAAGCCCTCACCGGCGGTACCCAGATAGACCTTATCTTTGGCTACTGCCATCCCAATCACCGGTTGATCAAGCTTCTTGGTTAACGGTGTTTGGATTATACCTAAACCAATGTGGCCCTGGGCATCTAAAGAGGTAGATATTGGGTCTCCTTGAAATACTTCTTTTGCATCTCGAATATATAACTCAATAGCTGGTTCAGCACGAGAATGAGAGGCACTCAAGCAGAAGCTGCAGATAGTCGCAGCAGTAGATAATTTTATGTAAAAGTTAGCGATCATAGTTCGATCCCAACGATTCTGAGCTAGAAGGGACAACGTGTGCCTCCAAGCTCATAGATCCTCGAAGTACCCCCGGCAAGTGAAGGGTTGTTTGTGGTCCTGGCTGTTTGGTCATTTTGGTACTTGAAACCCCGGTACGAGCACCAAGAATTGCTCGAGAGGATGCTGGAAGAGCAGGGTACAATTCAGCTCCTAGCCGCAAACCATGTTGTGAAAAATACGATCGAGCGTACAATTTGTGAGCGCTACGACGCTCAGCAAGAATACCCATCAATTCATCCAAATTCTGGGGTTCCCGTCCGCCGTCTATCTTAGCGTCGTACTTGTCGAGTGAGGCACCGTCACCTACAAGAATTTTACATGGACCAAGGGGAGCATCTCTGGGGATTTCTAATCGGAGCTCACGACGAGTGTTATCTCCTCGATAGGATCGAAGATGGACTTCCACTACCAATTGGTTGCCCCTAGCTACTTGAGCATGCCGAAGATGGGCAGAAATAAGGGACCATCGACGAATCTCGGGAATGAGTTCAACGTCAATATCAATAGCGTGTACTTTGACCTCTCGAAGGGCATTGGTTCCTAAGATACGCAGGATCTGCCCCACATCTTGGGAAGCAAACATCGCTACCTGACTCGGTGCAGCTGCGGCATAACTTTCCTCTACTCGAAGGTGTCGCCTCTCACCTATCGTAAAGTTTGCCACCATATGAACGGTTCCTCCGGTCTCTGCGGCAATGCGCTGAACAATGGCGCTATTGAGAACCGTATCTGCAAGAGTAGGCATCCAGGCTTCATCATGAACCATCTCCACCAAGAATTGCTGATGTTGATTACGCGGACCAGTGAGACTAATCCGCATGGGGACCATCGGTACTCGGCTATCCTGTAGACGACCCGAAATCGCGGTTAGGCGGTCCTGCATGATGGCCCCAACTTCAGGGCCGGCCAGCCCCTGTTTGTAAGAGCCGGCCTCGCTAGTAAGGGTATTGAGAATCGCAGCTCGCGCCATGGGAAAGGCGGTTGGCCCCTGTCCGACGAATGGATGACCGAATGCGAGTATCTCGCCATCATGTACGTAGGTAATGGTTCCAATCGCTGACAGTTGTACATCACCTCGGGTGAGCATGACCGCAATCGGCGCGCCGGGAAGCATCGGCGCTGCTTTTACTGTACCCACGGAGAGCTTGCCCCCAGCATTAGGAACGTACCGACCAGCGGGAAGCTTGTCTGTGAACCGATGGAGGGCAAGGGGATGGAGTCCCGACGCTGAGATCGGGGTAGCAATAGGATTGGCTCGTTGGTCACCCAATGGGGTGTGCGACCACGGTTTCGGGAATGAAACGTTTGGAACGGATGAAAGGGTAAAAGGGGACTTAGCAACAAAGCGTCCCCGCACCGATGCCCACCCCGACGGGAGCTCAACTTTGGACCTTGCTGTGCGCTGCATTCGCATCTTGAGGAGGGGCAGCATCCGTTGAATCGGCGTGATACCCGCAATAGGCTCTTTCGTGAATGTCCCAAAGCGGTACGCCACGGCACCGACAAGACGTCCATCCATAAACACCGGGCTCCCGCTCATCCCCGCAATAACCCCCGTGAAGGCAATTTTTTCCCCGGTGAGCTTCGCTAGAATGACATCCTCTCCTGGACCGAGCATATTCTCCATGACGCCAAGCACTTCAACCCCAAATGGGGCCGGCCGGTCTTCTTCAAAGACGGTATAGCCAACACCGGTCATGCCCCGTTTTACATGCTCTAGAGGGAATAGTTGATCGGGCCGAGTGACGGGAAAGCCGCGCCTAAAGGATATCTTGTTGGCTGGCCCCGTGGTTTCGGACGCCTCAATCGGAGTCGGAAGCGTGCACACAAATAGGAACGCCCCGAAACATATCCAACGAAGGGGATGGTTACACATCGAAGTTCCCTTTATAGTAGCAAATGCGGCCTAAGTTGAGCCTTTTGAAACGTGAGTTCAAACATGAAAGGACCGACCCTCCTTCGCTTCAAGGCCAAACCGGGGCCAGTAGTCATTGCGGTAGTGGATGCACACCAAGAACGGGGCAAACACACCGCTCTACGACTCGAATCGTGTGGTTACCAATGTTGCTATGCGAGCCACTTGGAAGCCTTAGGGGCTTTTGCTTCCTGTGATCTCATATTTTGGGAGCTTTCTGCGGAGTCGAGCCGTGATGCTCTGCAGACTCTGCTGGATTCAACGACACCAGTGGTGGTCTCCACCGTAATTTCGGCACTGGATCTCCACCATCCGTACCAGATCGAGCGACCGTGGTTAGTTGAACAGGCTGTAGAGTCTATCGAGAACGCTCTGACCACCAAACTGAGTCGGACAGAAAGCGCTTATCTCCAGGGAAGTACGGGCAAAGACCTCAACCTCTCTCAGGAGGAGAGCCCTTTGTTCTTCTCGGTGCCGGATACAATCCGTAAAAAAACGCCACTCGGAGATCCAGAGGCGTCGCTAGACCGTCTTTGGCAGCAAAGCGTCACCCATTTGGCTGATGATCGGGTTCAGCAGGCCTTTATTCGCGCTTGTATTCGAGAACAGCAACTTAGCTATGCGCTCGATAAATATCAGGGCCTCAATAAACAATACCCGAGCGACGACCGGGTGAAAAAATATCTAACCCAGGTGGGCACCATTGTGACGCTCTACGCGTTGCAACCGCAAAAACAGGGATGGTCAAGTGTAGTTCCGTCTCGCGGCACCCGACTGCTGCTGATGGGATTTATCATAGCCGCGCTGATACTCATTGTCATGGCGTGGTTGGTTTCAAATTTTGCCAGAGGGGCATCCTAAGTGGTACCGAACACCACTATTGATGCTCGAAACGGTCAGTAAGGGCTTTAGAGCGGCGCAAAAGCGCTTGGGCTTGGGGGCGGGTACCGAGGCTATAGATGCCGCACTCAAGGATATCCGGGTAGCTTTACTCGAAGCGGATGTGGACATCCAGGTGGCGAAGGAATTTCTAGCTGCTGTTCGAGCCCGATCTCAAGAAGATCTTCCCAATGGAACCTCTAGGGTTTCCATTGGAGGAAACGTCCAAGAAATCACACCATACCATCGTTTCATTGCGATATGCCAAGAAGAGCTGGAAATATTGATGGGCTCATCCGTGGCTGAGCTTAGGTATGCACCACTCGGCGTAACCGCAGTTATGGTTGTTGGGCTTCAGGGAACGGGAAAGACTACAACAAGCGCCAAATTGGCTCGGTACCTGAGCCGCGTGGAGAAGAAAAAGGTGATGCTTGCTGCCGCGGATTTACATCGGCCAGCGGCGATTGAGCAACTGGAGCAGCTCGGACAAAAAATTGAGGTACCCGTATTTGCGGCTCGAGATCAACCTCCGGTTCAAGTCTGTGGCGAGGCCCTCGCTCGCGCGGGTAAAACCAAACGTGACGTGGTCATTTTTGATACGGCAGGACGTTTAGCGATCGACCAACCACTCATGAATGAACTGCTTGCTATCAAAGAGCGGACGCAACCCCAAGAAATTTTGCTGGTTGTGGATGCTATGCTTGGTCAAGATGCAGTACGGGCTGCTCAGGCCTTCAATGAGGCTCTGGACATTACCGGTTTTATTGTCACCAAGCTCGATGGCGACGCTCGAGGAGGCGCTGCGCTATCTATTAAATCCGTCACCGGAAAACCTATTAAATTCTTAGGCATTGGCGAAGGAATGGAGGCGATTGAGGTTTTTCGTCCTGACGGTCTGGCCAGCCGCATCTTAGGCATGGGAGATGTGGTGGGACTCGTCCGTGATTTCGAGCGAGTGGTTGATCACCAAAAGGTCGAAGATAGCACGGAACGGATGTTTCGCGGGCAATTCGATATGTCTGACTTTGTTGAGCAGATCGGTGTACTACGACAGATGGGATCTTGGTCGGAGATAGTGGCACGTATGCCTATGTTTGGTGGCGAAGATCTTCCTGAAGGTATGCAACCAGACGAGCGTGAACTAAATAAAATTGTTGCAGTTCACGACTCTATGACGCCGAAAGAGCGTCGACGCCCAAATCTTATCCGCGTACCCAGCCGCTTAGCTCGTGTAGGACGAGGATGTGGGCATGGTGAGAAACATATTCTTCAGGTGTTGGGCAAATATGACATGATGCGTCGGATGATGATCCAACTGGGAGAGCAGCCTTCGATGCTAGCCCAACTGCCAGGGTTTTCTCAGGTCGCTCAAGTACGCAAACTCCGAGGTATGGACCTCGGGGAACTGTTTGGCGAGGACCTAGCCTCGGAGCTTGTCGTGGAGGAGGCTTCTCCTGCGGAGAGTTTGTCAGCACCAACGCCTCTCAAAACCAATGACTATTTCGCTCATCTCAAGGACCCACCAAAAGACAAAACCAAGAGTAAGGGCAAAGACAAACGTCGAAAACAGCTGCAGAAGAAATCTCGCAAAAAAAACCGAAAGTAACTGAACTGAGCCTCTTCGCCATTTGATCGGCATATACCATTGTTCGCGTTCTAAACCGCGTTTGGGTATTCAGGAGCATCTCGGTTTCTATGCTTCATAAATATGTTATTTGATCTCTTACGCGAAATGTTTGACCTACGAGCGGCTCTTTCGTAGTGTAAAAATCGAAGTGGGATCCCGCGCTCACGCCACTGTCTTTGCTGACAGTACTGGTCCCTACCACCTTCTCCGCCGGTTGGTGCGTAAAGAGATGTCCGAACTGTTTCTTGCTCGTAGCTTGCAGAGTGAGGCTTTTGGCCAATCCTTCGTCATTAAGCGCCTATTGTCCTTTTTGGCCCATGACAACGCCCATACTGCGATTTTTCTCAGCGAAGCGGAGCTGATGAAACAGCTGCAGCATCCGAACATCGTCAATGTTTTTGATATGGGATCGCGCGCTCCTGACTATGCGATGGTTATGGAGCTTATCGACGGATGGGATTTAGAACACGTCATCCGAGAAAGCTCGACCACTAACTTAGTCATCCCTACGGGATGTATTGCTTTATGTATGGCAAAAGTGTGTGAGGGACTCTCTTTTACCCACGCTCTTGAGGATGTTTACGGGGCGCCTAGGGGGATTATTCATCGGAACATCAGTCCGTCGAAGATCATGATCGATCGCAACGGCTCGGTTAAGATTTTGGGCTTCGGTACGCCTAAGTCGGTCGATGACAGACAACCAACCCGATCCGGAGAGCTCAAAAGTCGATGCCAATATTTGTCACCCGAACAGGTGACGGGTAATCCGGTTGATGCCCGAGCGGATATCTTTTCTGTCGGAGCTGTATTGTATGAGCTCCTCACTGGTACGTCACCCTTCGAGCGAGGGGATACGGTACAGACACTTCAAGCGATTGTTGAGGCGTCTCCTCGACCTTGTCAGGCCCTAAATCCTCGGGTTCCTTGTCAATTGATCACAATTGTTGAAACTTGTCTCAAGAAGTCAGCTTCGCAGCGCTATCCAAATGCACTGGTGGTTCAACAAGCCTTAGAGGAGGCGTATCACAGCCACACTTGTGATGATAGCTCGCTCTCCCATTGGCTGATGAAGGTTATGCCCCAGAAGTTTGCTTTGCCGACTAACTCAGGACATCAGACGGCCGGTGACGATGGGACTCGTGAACCCCGCTCACTGCCAGCACATATCAAAGTGCTGCAGGGGCCCCAGGAGTTTTCATCGGCCAGCATGTCTACGCACCATTCCATCCCGACATTGTATGCAACGTCCGAAGTATTACAGTCTCTCCCGAGACCCAAGGAAGCGAGCAACGATATCAAGAGCGCGGTTACAACTATCCGGCACCTACCCTTGACCAAAGCTGACCGCTGCGAAGACGATGGTCATGCGGTAGTGCTCCCTCGAGCCCACGGTCTTCGACCGATGGAAGACCAAGCTTATCGGCGCGAGGATGATGATAGGACGGTTCGTACTCCTGGACACGTGCTACCGGTAGATGTCCAAGGCGAAGGGACCGATGTTGACACCACAGCTACCTCCACCGAGCGCACGCCAGCATTGGAGAACTATTCGGCGGATCACAAGAGTGAGGGGATGGTGGTCACCACAAACAGCGCACCCTCTCTAGGGCCCGATGAGACCAGTGATGACGCCGAAGCGACGGTCGTGGCCTCCGACCGTTTGCTATCGCTTGAGATCAGTGAAGTGGGGCGCGAAGGGGAAAAGACGGTAAATGTGACCGATCGTGTACCATCGCTCGAGGCCAATGAAGCGGATCTAAAGGGTGAGACGGCAATCAATGAAAGTGGAGATCTAGAGGGGGAGGCAACAGTCGCCACCACTGACTATTTTCCGTCATTAGCAACCGATGGGGAGGGGCACGAGATGGAAGTATCGGGGAGTGTCACCGAGGCGTATTTTTCGTGGCCAGAAGAAGAGGACGAAAGAGCGGATGAGGCGCTGTTTAGTACTGAGATAGATATAACAAGACATAAGCTAATCACAACCATAGATCAGACCCCGAAGAGCACGCTTTCAAATTCTGCCAGTATAGATTCTGACCCATCGCCCCATCGTGAACGTAGTTCGGCCCCAACCTCAGATCATACCCAAAGAGGTATATTATCAGACCCTTCAAGTCTCGATTCTTATGAGTGGTCTCATAGCGAGCGCGGTCCTGCTCCCGGGGATATATTTCTTCGACCAGGCATTTCGCTCAGCATAAAACAAGCGAATCCACCATTGCCCCCCCCCGATGGTGAGACCCTTCTCGCCGTGATAGCAAAAGCGGAACAAGCCTCAGCCTTGGAAGGTTTGGCAGCCCCTCCGGCTCCAGAGTCTCGCGAGGTTGTGATAGAGTTTCCCAAGCGTGAGGCGCAAGCGAGTGCCACTCCTCAGCATGTTGATCCCTGGCAAACGCCTCCAGGGGCTAGGCACAGCTCCATTGCGTCCACGATTTTTGATGGCTCAGAGCGTTTGAGAAAATCCTCGGTGCAAACGGTGGTACCCAGATCTCTTATTGGCGACGAGAGTTTGTTGTTTGCCCCAGATCCCAACGAACTCGATCAAAACAAAGAATCTACAAAAAGTTCGGCCTGTGTGTTGATGGCCACTCAAACCATCCTGGTGGCCATGGCTGTATGCGCTTTCTCGCTAGTAGTATACTATCTCATTCCGGTGTTATATCCGGAACATCCTACCCTAATGATTCATAGTAAACCTACGGGGGCAATTGTTAGAGTCAATGGGATGGTGCAATCAGACCGCACGCCACTGATGTTAAGTGATCTGATCGAAGGCATACCTTATGACGTAGTCATAGAACTCGAGGGTTACGAGTCTAAGGATATCCGTAACGTCCAATTAAGCTCGGGGCAGGTTTCAACCCTAAAAGTCGAACTCATACCAAACTGAGTACGCACTAGCAGGCTTCAGGGGTGTGTCTTTGTGTGTTTACCCTCCGCACCGCGTTCTGACTTGTATCCCCCAAGCGTGAGGTCGGTGGCATCCCCCCTTTCGGGCCCCTCGGTCCGGTACATCCAGTACCCCTCCCTCCGAGGCTGACCCTTCACATATGCGGGCTCCGGCGTCATCTCCACCGCCGGACGGTAAAGAGCAGGTCAGGAGTTGATGGTGGTCGACGCTTGTCCTATCGGAGCAGGTCAGAAGTTGATCTCGATCGGCTCTTGTCCTAGCAGAGCAGGTCAGAAGTTGATCTCGATCGGCTCCTGTCCTAGCAGAGCAGGTCAGAAGTTGATCTCGATCGGCTCTTGTCCTAGCAGAGCAGGTCAGAAGTTGATCTCGATCGGCTCTTGTCCTAGCAGAGCAGGTCAAAAGTTGATCTCGATCGTCATATGTTCGGAATGGGGCTGGTCAGCGGTCGCTCCGCATCCCGGCGGTGATTGTTGGTCTTAGGTCATGAATGGGTAGAGCGGGGCGGCTCTTGAATCAAGAGCAACAAAGCAAGGGGTGCGCCAATGTTGGCTCCCCGCTCAATAAAATCGAGCCACGAGCCCCCAGCGAGAGGGCGAAGTGCAGCGGTGAACAACGCCCAGGTGGTCATCCATGTGAGGGGCCAACGATGGGGGCGGATCAATACGGAAAGGGCTAGCAGAACGTCGAGCACACCTACCAGGGTAAGAATGATGGGCGCATGTTCAGCAGACCAGCCAAAAAGAGTGACATAGGGGATCCAACTAGGGTTTTGTAGTATAGCCCACATACCATGGCCAAAAAACTCTGCGGTAACCGCTATTCTTAGGACATAAGCTATACGCTGGTGAGAAGTCATGGGAAGCATGTACTAAGGCCTTGATTGCACGAGTGCATCACATATTTGTCTAGGGCATGAATACCCACACCCGGTATTCAACGTCCAACCAATCTTCCTAGCCGCAGGGACGGAGCACTCACCTCAGCGGTGCTACTTACTCGACTTGGTTGAGGTTTTTCGCGTGTAAACCATCTCCATGGTCGTGACCAGCTTGTCAGTCTGACCGGTCGGATCCTTGAGCATCACGGTGAAGTGGTGAGTGTCTTTGTCTTTGTAATGAACGACAATCTTGCCGGGCATTGGTTTTCCATCCATGCCCACGCCTATCGTCTTGTATGTCATCTTTTTTGACTTCTTGTCGAAGGTGCCCCGCATGCGAGTTGCGGTAGGCTGAAAGGAATCGACCCAAGTGCCGACAAACTGCTCTGTTTTCGGATCAAACCCAATCGTGGCCGACCCTTTGAGTCCACCGGATGAATAATGAGAGACCGTCCAGAATTCGCCGATCGCGACGACCTTTTCTTCTCCCTTGAACTCCTTCTTTCCCTCCGGAGTTTGCATGGACCCCTGAAAGGACCACTCTCCGACATCCTGCATGATAATCTTGTGTTCTTCGCTGGGAGTGGGGAAGTCCTGAGCTGCAGCAGTCGCAGGAAGCAGACACATCACGCTAAGTGTGATTGTTTTAACTGGCATGTTTGACCCTTTTTTCAATAACCGTGGTGGCGGAATTAGAAGTAACGAGTGCGTGGATTCGGGTTTTCTACGATCGAGATAGATCGTTGTTATCCGACTTACCCACGTCGCCGGAATTGTTGTTCTTCTCTCGCGGCTTGTCACCAGAATTATCGGGCAAAAACTGTTGTCCGGAACGCCAGTAGCCGGAACGCTGACGGCTGCGTTTGCCTGATTTGGAGGAAGATCGGTCACCATCGCCCGCCGATTCTATCCCGCAGCGGACCTCTTGTTGATTCTGTAAGAACCAACAAGAGGTCTGCTGTAACACCGATCAGGTAATGCTAGATAAAACTGGCTGCCTCCGCGTTGATGAAACAATTTCTTACATCAGCAGCGCTAAGTATATTTGCAGTCACCAGTAACTCTGCTTCTCGCCGGAGATCTGTATTTAGCATGTATGTGGCATCGGTGTTGATGGTAAAGCGTACGCCCCGATCGAGAAAAGTATGAAGAATGGATCTAAGCTCATCGAGATCTTTCACTGCCCGAGTGTGAAGATTAGAGGTAGGGCAGATTTCTAAGGTCACGCCTTCACCAATGAGCATTTGCATAGCTTCTTCACTGTAAGCGGCTCGAATTCCGTGACCTATGCGATCAACCTTTAGATTGGTGATGACCGCCATAATACCCTCACCGGCTGTGTTGGCGGTCTCGCCAGTATGGGCGGTGGTCCGAAGTCCGGCCTGTTTCGCCCGGGTGAACAGGTCCGCGAACCGTATGACCGACTCCGGCCGTAGCTCGAGATTGTATTCTTCGGTCCCCGCTAAATCGATGCCTACAACCCCCCGATCCCGGTACTTGATAGCTTTATCAACCAATATTTCATTGAGGTCTGCATCAAATTCTCGAGCCAGACAAAAGATGAGTCCTGCTTCGAGTTGATACTCAAGGCAGGCTCGATCGAGCCCTCGAAGAGCTGCGTGAATAATGTGATCAAGATCGCGTTCCCCGCTGAGGTTTCGCTTCATGGGGTTGAAGCGAAGTTCCATCCGTCGAACACGTGCACCCCGATATTCTTTGGCAAAAATTTCGTACACCGCGCGCTCAATGGCCGCCGGGCTAGATTGGATACGTTCGGTATATGTATGAAGGATGTGTAGGTAGTCGTTGAGATTTCTTACCTTGTTTGGATTCGATGTGACCAGATCTACAAACTCGAAATAGTCGCGCATGGGCAGCTTGATCCCCTGCTCATGAGCCATAGACCATAGGATGTGCGGAGCGACCGCGCCTCCCACATGAAGATGTAATTCCGTGAGCCATTCGGGCAGGCCGGGGATAGGGAGACGAGAGTCTCCTCTTAGATATGGAACCAGTTGATTTTGTGATTCAGTAGCCGTAGCTGGCATCATCTTTGAGTTCATACAGGCCTTCTAGAATTCTGCAATGCCTGACCACTATTTGCTGGGTGTCGGAGCATGTCATGAATAAGCCGAACCCGGCGGGCAAGGTCGTCAGCTTTTCGTCGTTCGAGGAACTCGGTAGTACGAAGGAGGGCAAAGAACAACAATTCTCCCAGGGCATCCACAAGGTCCTTGGCAGTGAATGAACCGGTTGTCTCAACACCAGACAAAAGTGTGGAAGTATTTAAGATGCCACGAGTATCTAGCTGGATATCCTTGAGAAAGTCTCGGTAGTAACCATCCTCTTCTTGAATGAACTGACGAAGACAAGACAGCATTTGTTGGGTGTGACCACTACGAGACAGTTCATTCATGATTTCGCTAAAGGCTAAATCATATATATTACTGACTTCACGAATATTTATGTCTAACGTTGTTTGCAAAGTCGGTTCGACTGACGGCACCAACTGGACAAGGTTTGCTCGGAGAAGATGATATATAGTTCGAGTAACCTCAAACTCACTTTGGTTAGTACGTTCCATAAGCTCGCTAATGGTTGTTATCCCTGGCATAGCTCGGAGAATGACTTCAGCCTGTCCCGGTAGTTCAGAGGCATATCCCTGCAACTGTTTTCGTACCTCATTCGTAAAATCTGCGAACCAACGAGGTGAGCGAGTGATAGTTGTACTAGCGCCATGAATACGTTGGCGATATATACGAATTTCATCTAGTTGGCGGAGGCTTTCCACCAACATCATCTGCGTAGGAAAACGCCATCGAGCCGCTGGAAACTTACTTTCATCAGCACAAGCAAAAGACCACAGACCAGTTTCAGCTTGGACAAACTGGGCAAAGCGCTCGAACACAAACATTTGAACCAACGGCTCTAGTTGCTCAAGAGATATATATCCGCGCTCTATACAAGCCCTCCCCATCACTGCGATGTTGTCGCGTATGACCGCATGGAGCTGATCACGAGTGATATGACCGCGTCGTAACAGGAAGAGTCCAAAACCATCTGCGGGCCCAGGGGATGTTGCCCAGACGATATCGCCGGCCACAAAATAGAGGGAAACGCGTGTTGTGTCATGAACTGTTAACACGCCTGATTTATGGGTAGTCGAGACAAAGTTGATGATCTCGACCATTGTCCAACCTTGGGAACCAAGAGTTCCGGAACTTATGATATCCGAGCACGGCTCAAGTGGATCGCTAACTATTTCCCCGACGCTCGAGCGGATCACTACCCAACCTGGGCTTGTCGGGAGCACTTCCGCTGACCGGAGGCGCTCCCTAAGGAACTCGTAAGCGGCCGCTTTCTCTGCCCGTACTCGTCCATCGGGTAACAACTCAAACGTTAGGTGTTCGTCAGCTTGTTCAAGCTGCTCCCATTGATCAATAGCCTCCGCTTCTAGCAGAAGGTCTTGTCTCACTCAATCCTCTTGTCCAAGACTACTTTTACCCCGGTCAAGCCCGGTTTTGCCGGCGTTGGATTGGCACTAAATAGATCACCAGGGTCTTTGGTCATCACATTGCCATCCGCGTCGAGGCGAGCCCGGATATCAAAGGGGCCGGTAAACGGCATGCTCTTTAACATAACGTCGGATGGTCCCAATCGAAACTGTAACGGAAATGTAGGTTGAGGAATCCTCTTGACCGCCACTGGTGGGCCTCGTTCAGCGGAACCCTTTATCCGAGCAACGATGAACAACGTGCCAGTCTGGGCGGGGATATCGGCGCCAAGCTCAATAACACCCTGAATATCTTGGTCACTGGTCACCGAAGAAGATGGCGCAGTGGAGCCTGCTGCGGCAGCCATCGGGGGAGCTCCGCCTTCAAACGGACTGACTTCCTTCGGCTTACCGAGATTCATCTCTCGGATGACTACCAGTATAATCGCAAGAATCGCCACAAAAAGCAGAAGATTACCAATAATATTTGTACCTTGGACCTGTTTGGGCATCGCTTGGGTTACGGACTGAATTTCTGCTCTGGCCTCTGATTCCGCGCTTGATGAAGCGCCAACATGGTTGGGGCTAGGCCTACGTCCAACCATGCGGATTCCGCAATCCGGACAAAATCGAGAGCCGTTAGGAATAACGTGTTCACAGGCGGGACAATTGTCGGGAGGACGTATGGATGCTCCGCACGTTTTGCAATAGTGCGCATCTGCTCCGTAAGGTGTTGTACAAACGCTACATGTGTCCTCGAGGGTTGCCTGCTGCATGGAGCAACTACCGTATCTCAATCTAATCTCCTCGCAAACAAACCGTCGACGTCATACGCTTATCTTGTGCCAATTCGCCTGGGCAGACATCTCAATGGTGGACGGAAGAGCCCAAAGATCCCCACAAACGTTCGAAGCTGGTGCTTGTGCATCCTGCCACTGTGGAGCCTCTTTGGGCTGAACTGCACAGAACCTCCTACGCACCAGGAGCCGACTGACCCGCACGCAAAAAGCAGATACATGCTCATTCGCTCTCTCTTGGGACAACCGCCAGATGATCAGGATCGGGCATCTCAGCTCCGTCAACTTGTCCAACCGCTGTGTGTCGACACCGACGCGCAAGAAGAGTTTCTTAAAACCGCTCAGTGGTCAGTCAGTTTTTCAACAGATATATACTATCTTCCTACTCAACTAGCTTTGGACGTTATGGCTTACGTTGTGTCGATATGTGGTCGCTACAACAATGGTGTGACATGGCTAGAGCAAGCCAACGTATTTTTGGGTGAGGATCCCCGCTTCCATCAGTTACGAGCTCACGCTTGGGCCGTTCAAGGCCATTTCGATAAAGCAACCCAAGAGGCGCTGCGTGGGGCTGCTCTGGGTGAACCCCAAGCTGTTGCCTTGGCTGCCCATCTTGAAGCTCAACGTGCTCGCAGTATGACTGCTGACGGCTACCAAAACGGTATGTTCGATAAGGCTTTGGCGATCACGGACACTGAGCCGACCGCCCGTTGGTCAGCGGTGGCAGCAGCGGCCGTCCTTGCTACCCGAGCTCGCTTATTGCTGGAACGAGCATTCTGGCTCTCATCTGACCGAGAGTTCAGCGATCGGCAGGAGGCAACCGGGATCCTGAGGCGTATTGTATCCGGACCATTTCCCACCGCTGTTCGCCTGAGGGCAGCAGATCTCCTCTGTCTCGAGACTCAGTTGTTATCCAACAACAGAATTGGTTGCCAAGCTGCCGCTCGATTTGGCCATCTGGGTGCTTTGGAGAACGAGGACTCTCGTCAGTTATCAGCACAACATCCCCTTTATGCTATCAGACAGCAATGGCGGTCGCTTAATGAGCATGACTGGGTGATTGTTGTATTTCGGGGCCCAACGTCGGAGCTTATGGAATGGGCTGGTGCGACGGAGCAGCTTCTTTCTCGCTTAGCTCAGTTGGGTGTTCGTTTGGTTGTGATCAACCACAGTTCCGACGTTTGGAGTACGTCTCTTATTACCCGGCTTCTTACTCGAGCTCATGCATTGAGACCGTTGATTCTTGACCGTCATCAACAACAACACCGTCGAGGGGTGTCCTTCGTGGGATGTGTGGCTGCGTTGATGGCTAGACACAAGCGACCGCAAGATTGTCCGCTGTCGTCATCCGAGGCAGAGACGCTTCGGCAAGCTCCTTTTCCAGCCTTTGTTCTTGCTGTAGGCCGCAACCTTGACGCCGACTTGAGTGATTTGTTGCTGTACAAACACCGGGTAGTTCTCGCCTCCATTCGTCGGTCGGAGATGGTAGAGAAGGGCCTGTTCGCATGGCTCAAAAGTGTTTCCGATGTGTTGGTCTTGGTTCCCTGATCGCCGCAAGTTTACTGGTAGGCTGGATATGGCTGGCTCCCACTCCTGAGGGCCATGGGCCCTGCCAAGAGGGGGCTGCTCACCTCATTCATGTCTTAGACTCACCTCCTCCTGAAAGGGGTATTTCCTTGGGGTTGTTCTCGATGGAGTCCTCATGGAGTTACCATGGGCTAATTGATGAGATTGTTGAGCACGGCGCATCGCATGTGAGCTTAGTATGGGTTTGGTGGCAGCAAGACCTTCACTCAACTTATATCAGACCGCATAAGGAGTGGACGGCCACAAAATCCCAAGTGATCGATACCGCTCGATACGCCAAGTCACGCGGACTTCATGTGACTTTGTTTCCAATCCTGAGACTGAGCGAGCCTCAGCCTGGGGAGTGGAGAGGAAAAATTTCTCCGAGCAATGAGCAGCTGTGGTGGGAAAACTACGATGCATATATCCTGGAGGCTGCTTCGGTCGCAAATTATACACATATGGATCGGTTGCTTATTGGCTCTGAATTGTTGACTCGGGAGCATATGCGAGAACGTTGGGGTCATCTCATTGAAAGAATTCGCCTTCGTCATCCTCAGCTAGAGTTGATGTACAGCGCCAATTGGGATCATTTCGAACCAGTGCAATTCTGGGATCTCGTTGATATTGTGGGGTTGACGGCTTACTGGGAGCTGGGTTCGGAGCACAACCCCTCAGTCGATAATATCGTCAAGGCATGGAGAGGCCCTCTCCAAGATATATCTAAGTTGTCGGAGAGGCTCCAAAAGCCAGTTGTTATCACCGAGATTGGATACCCTAGTCTGACTACCGGGGTTCGGTGGCCTTGGGATGAAACGCGACAGGCGGATATTAGTTTGGAAACCCAGCGTATCGGTTACGAAGCTTTTGCTCGAGCGGCATCGGGTGCTCAGCCGTTTCTTCAGGGCGTGTACTTTTGGAATTGGTTTGGCTTTGGAGGACCGGAAGATGGAAACTACACCCCCCGGGGAAAACCAGCGGCTGATGTTCTACGCTGTTGGTTTCTTAAAACTCAGCCTCCGGTAGCAGTGACGCATGGCAAATAAGTATCCTGGTTTTTCGTCATCCCCTGCAGCAGACAAGTATCTATATCTATTATCACAGAGAGATTCGGATGATGAGATGTGTCTCACCAACGGTCGTAGAGCGGTTGGGGTATACAGCAGAAATCACTTGGGCTGAACCCAAGTACCGGCCTCTACGCGGGACTATGCCCCGCTGCGAGACCTTGAATTGATTCTTACAGAATCAATTCAAGTGGTCTTTGCTGTCATTGCAGATGGTATCTTCGGCCATAGTCATGAGACCGGTCTGGCTCTCAATAAAAACGGCAGTGATCAGCTCCTATTTTATGATGAGATACACGCTCGGGTCTGCTGCATACTTATTATCGGACCTCTGTTGAGTTTGGCATTATGAAAAATATTAGGTTGCTGCCTCCTAAATCCTATATGCTCGGCAAGTGACGCCTAACAGCCTTCATTGAAGTTCCCCGGTAGATTCGTCAGTGGGGGGGGACCGCTGATTCGCCTAGCGACTCCCAGGGCAAACACTTTAGCAAGCAATTGATTTTACTAATTATTATCAAAATAGAAATCGCAGGTTGATCACCGGGGAGACAGGTCCTACCCGCTGGATCAAGGTGAGGCACCTACCACCAGTTTACGCGTTCAACCAATTACGGACCTACCAAACTGGTTCCAGACCGACGCAAAGACCGCGGGGGTGTCCTAAATATTGAGGGTCCATCTTAAACCATCTGTTGAGGGTAAAAGGTCAGGGTGCTATACTTCCGAAACTCTAGAGATAGGTCCGGGAAATGTTGCAGCTCCATGAGATTGTAGACCGTGTACAGGCCTACCACCCAACCGCGGACGTAGATCTGATTCGCCGGGCCTATGATTTCTCGGCTAGAGCACATCATGGTCAGGTTCGAAAATCAGGTGAGCCTTACGTGACGCATCCACTCGAAGTCAGTGTTCTGCTAGCGGATATGCGGCTTGATGAGCACGCAATATGTGCCGGTATACTCCATGACACCGTAGAAGATACTGACACGACCTGTGAGGATATTGAGAAGGAGTTCGGGCGCCAGGTCGCGGAAATTGTTGATGGTGTGACCAAGCTCAATATCCCGTTCAACACACAATTTGAAAAGCAGGCGGAAAACTTCCGACGAATGCTGGTGGCGATGGCCAAAGATATAAGGGTTATCTTGGTTAAGCTCGCGGATCGGTTGCACAATATGCAAACCCTCCAGCATATGCGACCCGATAAGCAGGAGCGCATCGCGCAGGAGACGTTAGAGATCTATGCGCCTCTTGCTAATCGTTTAGGCATTTTTTGGCTGAAGTCTGCCCTTGAGGATCTTTGTCTAAAATATCTTCACCCGAAGGACTTTGTGGAGGTTGGCGAGCACTTGCGTTCCACAGCCTCCAATCGCAACGGCTATATGGAGGAGGTCCATCGGACCCTGGTGAGTGTCCTGGAGGATGAGGGGCTGCGATGCGAGGTCGCGAGTCGGGTCAAACACGCGTACTCGATCTGGCGTAAGCTCAAGACTCAGAACCTAGAATTTGATCAAATCCACGATATTATGGCTTTCCGGGTGATCGTAAGCAATGTGGGAGAATGTTATCGCGTGCTCGGAAGATGCCATCAAACTTGGCGACCGGTGCCGGGACGATTCAAAGACTTTATCGCCATGCCCAAGCCCAACGGTTATCAGTCATTGCACACAACCGTCATTGGTCCTGACGTGCATCGCGTTGAAATCCAGATTCGTACCCGAGAAATGCATGATATTGCCGAAAACGGTATTGCCGCTCACTGGGCATACAAAGAGGGCAAACCGCTGAAAGATGATGCCAGTCAGTTTGATTGGCTTCGTCAGTTGATGATGTGGCAGCGCGAGCTGAAGGATCCCACAGATTTCATATCCTCCGTCAAAGTCGATCTGTTCTCTGACGAGGTGTATATTTTTACGCCTAAAGGGGAAGTGAAAGAGCTTAAACGAGGATCAACACCGGTAGACTTTGCCTATCTCATCCACACCGAAATAGGCCATCATTGTGTTGGGGCGCGGGTCAACGGTCGGATTGTCCCACTCAGGTACAAACTACGAAATGGGGATACTGTTGAGATCCTATCTTCCCCTCAACAACGCCCCAGCAAAGACTGGCTATCATTTGTTCGCACCAGTCGAGCTCGCAACCGTATAAATGCCTACCTTCGAACAGAAGAACGCCGGCGAGCCATACAACTGGGGCATGACCTTCTAGACAAAGAAGCGAAGCGATACGGACGCTCCTTACAAAGGCTCACTCGTCAGGGCGCAATCGATAAGTTTCTCCAGCAGAACAGTCGGTATCGCCAAGACGATGAACTTCTGGCGGCCATAGGATACGGGAAAGTTCGTCCGCTTGAGATTCTTCGGAAGATGATTCCGGAGGAAATCGAAAACGGTCCAAAGGATGATGGGTCTTCCCCCTCGACCGGGCTCAGTCAGCTTATTCAGGGGCTGGCGAAGAAACGTAGTAACCAATCAGGTGTGGTCGTACAGGGTATCAACGACATGTTGGTCCGATTTGGGAAGTGCTGCAGTCCCGTGCCCGGAGATCCCATCGTGGGTTATGTCACCATGGGAAGAGGCATCACCGTTCATTCGATGGCCTGCGATAAAGCTCTGCATTTGGACCCAGAACGTAAACTAGAGGTTGCTTGGGCTGATAAACACACCGGGTTACGGCAGGTACAGCTTCGGGTTGTATCCGAAGACAAAGCGGGACTGTTATCCCTCATGTCGCAGGTGTTCTCAGACGCAAAAGTCAATATCCTCAACGCTAATTGCAAAACACAACGAAATGGTCGTGCCGTAAACGTTTTCTCGGTCACGGTACGCGACGCCAAGCAACTCCGTATTGTCATGCGGGGACTAGATGAGCTGAGTGGCGTAGTTGCTGTTGAACGAGTTGGGGCCTGAAGGCAAAGTGCTGGGTTATGGAACGCAAAGTGGTGCAAACCTCTAAGGCGCCGGCCGCGGTAGGAGCCTATAGTCAAGCAGTACATATCAGGGGGGCCGAAGAGCTGCTTTTTGTCTCTGGCCAGATCGGTTTAGATCCGACTTCGGGGGAAATGGTATCCGGGGGGGTAGAGGCCGAGGCGAAACAGGCAATGTTAAACCTTCAAGCTATCCTGACTGAGCAAAATTTCCGTATGGGTGATGTGGTTCGTGCCACGTTGTACCTCACGCATATGGAAGACTTTGCAAAGGTGAATGCCATTTACGCCGATTTCTTCTCTGGAGAGCCTCCCTCCAGAGCGGCCATTGGCGTTAAGGCCCTGCCAAAAGGGGCTTTGTTCGAGATCGATGCCATCGTGGCTCGCTAAGAACCATCCATCTTCTAGCAGGCCATCGGAAAAGTGGGATGGGTGATCCGCGAAGTATTTTTTCCGTGGAACGCTCCGGATGAAGTGGGCGCATACCGGGCGTATGCAACCGATGAAAGGCGAAGCCGGTCCGGACGTTCCCCGGAAAAAGGACCCGCGAAGCGCTTAACTCACTTTTCCGATGGCCTGCTAAGTTGTCAGGACCTTTCACGGAAAGACCGGCCGATAGGATGCGTAGGCGTGCAGGGCTAAATCGACCGGCTGCTAGGCCTTCGCTATGAAGTCACTGGGGGTGTAAACCAAGCAATGTGGTTGCTGCGGTGCAAGCGGCCTTCGGCGAGGGCTTTGATCACTCGAGGGAAAAGGAGATGTTCTTCCGCGAGAATTCGTAGGCGCAACGTTTCTTCAGTGTCTTCGGGGAGGACCGGTACAGCCGCTTGCGCCAAAATCGGACCAGCGTCAACTTCCTTTTCCACGAGGTGAACCGTACAACCGGCAAGTTTGACTCCTGCCTCAACCGCTTGGCGCTGAGCATGTGTCCCCGGAAAAGCAGGGAGGAGTGACGGATGAATATTCACCACTTTTCCAGGGTAGGTATCCAGAAGAACGGGGGTCACAATTCTCATAAAACCAGCGAATATAACCCATTCAACCTGGGCCTCCTGAAGCAGCTTCACAATGGCGGCATCAAAAGCTTCCCGAGAATCGAACGTCCGGTGATCAATGAACCAAGAGGGAATACCAGCCGCATCAGCTCGCTGGAAGGCTCCCGACGAGCGTCTATTGGATATGAAACAGACTATCTTTCCGGGGCCGAGGTCAGCATCCATCAGTGCCTGGAGATTGGTTCCGGAGCCGGAGGCCAGTACGCCCATTCGTACCGTCACTTAATCACCACCGCTTCATCCGTATCGGAGGCTATAGCCCGAATGGTACCGATTATTTGGGCGGTTTCTCCCATTTGCTCAACCACCTGCACCGTTTTTTCCGGCTGATCGGTGACTACAACAAGCCCAACCCCCATGTTGAAGGTTCGATACATTTCCATCCGCGAGACTGGACCCAAGCGTTGAATATGATGAAAAATCGCGGGAACGGTCCATGCGGAGCTCCACAGCTCAGCGGAAGTACCCGTCGGAAGCACTCTAGATAGATTGCCGGGCAATCCCCCACCCGTAATATGAGCCATTGCGAGGGGACGGACGGACCGCACTAAAGCGCTCACCACTTGGGTATATATGGCGGTCGGGTGGAGAAGCACGTCCGCCCAGGTCTCTGCGCTGTGCTCATCCATAGGTTGGTCCAACCCACACTGAGCGCGGTTAAGGAGCACTTCTCGAGCGAGTGAATAGCCATTGGAATGCAAGCCATGACTACTGATCCCTACCACCGCATGTCCTGGACAAATGCCAGTGCCATCTATAATGGACTGGCGATCTACGACCCCAACGGCAAACCCTGCCAGGTCATACTCACCGGGAGCATACATACCAGGCAATTCCGCTGTCTCTCCTCCTATTAGAGCACATTGGGCCCGGCGGCAACCTTCTGAGATGCCGGAGACAACGGCTTCGACCACGGAGCTATCCATGACGGACGTACCAAAATAATCAAGAAAAAACAACGGTTTAGCGCCGGTCGTCAGAATGTCGTTTACACACATGGCTACGAGATCAATGCCGATCGAATCGTGCCTGCTGGCGGCAAATGCTACTTTCAGCTTGGTGCCCACGCCATCGGTGCCCGATACCAAAACGGGGTCGGTCATGGGAGTATCCAAGGCGTCTCTCAGTGAAAAGAGGGCACCAAAACCTCCAATATCACCAAGTACACCGGGTATCTTTGTTGTTCGAGCCAAGGCTCCGAAGCGCGATACCAGGCGGTCCGCCGCTGCGATGTCTACGCCAGCTTCCTGGTATGTAGCTTCTCGGCGATGGTTGGAAGACATGATGCGAACAATCTCGCAGATCCACTGCGCGTCAAGCGTATCAGCGGTTAACCCTGATTTATAGAGCTCCCCCAAAAACGCCGTTGATTTCCGACGACCCACGCATCAGAAGGCCCACTTGGCCCGTCAACGCGTCCAAATCCTCGAGATTCATCCCGAGCACCCGGAACCTCACCGAGTTCGTCAGGCAGTCGCTCGACTAGAGTCCGGTCAAAACGTGGTGTACCCGACGGATACTATATATGGTCTGGCTGCTGCGATGGATCGGCGGGAAGCTGTTGAACGATTGTACCAGCTACGTCAGCTCGATCGGACAAAGCCGCTATCATTGGTCTGCGCGGATCTTAGCTCGGTAAGTCGTTATGCCGTGATCGATAATGAGTGTTTCCGGGTCATGAAGCGGGTGCTACCCGGGCCGTTTACTTTTATTCTGCGGGCAACTAAAGAGGCTCCCCGACTGAGCCAAAGCAAGCGACGCACGATTGGCATTCGTGTCCCTGCCCATCCGGTAGCTCAAGCATTGGTAGAAGGCCTCGGACAGCCATTGTTGTCCACCAGTGGATTAGGAGATCCGGGTGATAAGGTGTCCGATCCAATACGACTGGCTGAGGCGTACATCCATACTGAAGTGGACTTGGTACTGGATGCTGGTTTGCTAAAGGGTATACCGTCAACCGTTGTTGATTGGTCCGGTGCGCATCCAGAGATCCTGCGGGAGGGGGCTGGGGATATAGCTTTGCTCTCCTAAAACAAAGAAGCGGAGACTTTGTGCCTACAGCAGAAACCACTTGGGTTGAACCCAAGTTCCTGCTTCTACGCGTGGCAATGCCCCGCTGCGCGACCACTGGTTGAGTCTTAGAGAATCAATTCAGGTGGTCTTTGCTGTATCAACGTATGCGAGCTGGGCCGTCCAAAAGTATGCGGCGTCTTTGGGTCTTTTTTACCGAGGGAGCTTTGTCCCCTAGGCATTCGTGAATCTCCGTGAGATTGTACCTAGCTCATGCCCAACGTGGTCATTGTCGGCGCCCAATGGGGTGACGAAGGAAAGGGTAAAGTCGTAGATCGCTACGGCGCGCGCGCGAGCTGGGTCGTGCGGTTTCAAGGGGGTAACAATGCGGGGCACACCCTGGTTGTTGATGGCCGAGAAACCATTCTCCACTTGGTTCCTAGCGGTATTCTTCACCCTGATACTCGGTGTGCAATCGGTAATGGGGTTGTGATTGATCTTCGCGTACTATGTGATGAGATTACCGCTCTTAAGGCCCAAGGCGTTGACCCCACCAACCGTTTATTTGTCAGCTACGGTGCGCACCTTATTATGCCCTATCACCGTCGCCTCGACCTCGCTCGCGAGCGATTTCGAGGTGTAGACAAGATAGGAACAACCGGTCGAGGCATTGGTCCTGCTTACGAGGACAAGATCGCTCGCAGAGGGGTGCGCATTGCTGATCTTAGCGATCCAGAGCGGGTGCGAGGATTGGTTGAGCAACGGGTTGCGGAGTTAAACGCTCTCCTCGTCGCCAATAACGACACGAAACCGTATCAGCGAGCGGAGATCGATTCATTGGTTCAAGAGACGGTTGAATTGGGTCAAGAACTTGCTCCTTACTTTGCCAACGTTGGTGAGCAATTGGCAAAAGCATCCAGGGACGGAGCCCAGATTCTATTTGAGGGTGCCCAAGGTGTTCTTCTTGATATCGACCATGGTACCTATCCGTTCGTAACTTCATCCAACACCGTAGGAAGCAATGCTGCAACTGGCACTGGCCTTGGTCCCCAGCATCTGGGAAGGGTAGTAGGAATAACAAAAGCCTATACGACCCGCGTTGGCGCTGGTCCATTCCCTACTGAATTACATGATGCTCTTGGCGAACAACTTCGTGAAAATGGGAGGGAGTTTGGAGCTACGACCGGACGTCCTCGCCGCTGTGGGTGGCTTGACTTTGTCGCTTTAAGGTACGCTGTCCGCGTCGCTGGCATAGAGCAAATTGTGTTAACCAAGCTCGACGTTCTTAGCGGGCTCGACCAAATCTCGATATGTACCGGTTATGAAATCGATGGTGAGCGTTTCACAACCTACCCCGACAACGCTCATGACGTAGCGAGAGTCACACCTGTATACGAAATGATGCCGGGCTTTGCTGACATCCGCCAAGCACGGAATATTGAAGACTTACCTAAAAATGCTAGGGCGTATGTTGACCGCATTGCGGAAGAGCTAAATGTTTCATTAGCCCTACTGTCTGTGGGACCTGGGCGGGGCGAAGATATTGAAATAGTGGATCCGTTTCAATCGTAGCCGCCAACTAATCCCGGTCAGGCAATCATTCTTTGGATGGTTTTTTCGATGGAACATCGTGCCCGGCTTCGCTCCCCACCGGTTGTACAACTCATTATGGCTTACCAGCCGGTTGATCTAGCCCTGCACGCATCTATCGGCCGGTCTTTCCGTGAAACGTCCTGACCACGAAAAGCCGGGCTCGATAGCTACACACTGGGCTAAATCAACCGGCTGTTACAACAAAGACCCCTTGAATTGATTCTTACAGAATCAATTCAAGGTCGCGCAGCGGGGCATAGCCCGGCGTAGAAGCAGATACTTGGGTTCAACTTCTTTCTTCTGTAACAGGCCGAAAAAAGCCTTGTCGCTACGGAGCGTTGCTAGGTGTTGTGACCGGACACTCCATCATGTTCTGAACACAGTCATAGATAGCAACGTCCTTGAAGTCACCATTTTCGTATCGCCAGTGGGAAAGCTTGTTCACCGCTCGGCCATATTGGTCAAAGTCACAGGGCCCAGATGCACCTTGATAGTTAACAGTGTTTCCCGCTTCAAAAGCCTCAATCGCTTTCGCAAAATCGTCAGCGCCTGGTCCAATACTCACACCGTTAGGATTATTCAATAGCTTGAGCGCATCACGAACCTCTGCTCCGCTTACTTGGCTCGGATCTTTTGACTCCGTAATGCTTGTCGCCATTACGGCTAAAGCCACAAGAAATGTTGCATCGTAGGTATGGGAATCCCACTGACTTTGTACTGCGCCATAGGCATTAGTAAAAGCGGTGGCGAATGATTCACCGGAACTACCATCCATGGGCAGATAAGAGGTTCCTTCATGCTTGTCTAATTCTGCGTTCACCTGTACGCGAACAGCATTTTCACGAACCGAGTGGGTATGTAAAAAAGGTATTGAACTGCTGGATGTGTTATAAGCTCGAATGAGGGCGGCAGAATATTGGGGAAATGTTATTTCAAGAATATGATCCGGTTTTACGTCCCCTGGGAGATCGTCAATCATTTTGGTGATATACCCGCCCCAATCAGTACTATTTAGATCGGCGTCTTTGGGGTGAGTAAGGATTTCGATAATAGGCATTGCAAAGAGCTCCTTTAAAGAAGCTTCGAGTACCTGTGCAAATCCATTGCCGAATGGGTCATCGATAGCGATGATCGATATTTTCGTTTTCCCATCTTCGTTGATATCACCATCAGAATTCTTACCAGCAGTTGCCATGATTTTAGCAAGGGTCCTTGCTTGTGGTTCGGAAGACATAGATAGCCCAAAGTGCCAACCATCCGTGTTCCGAAATGCGGCCTGCAAGGCCGGATCTTCGTTCTCTGCTTTTGGGTTATGATGTGATGGCGACGAGCATGACATGCACATGATTGGGATATCCAGATCATCACTGGTATCACTATTGTAAGCAGTAGCATTGAGGTGCAGTGATGAATTGCTTGTGCCATTAAGGATTGCTTTGATGTCTCGAGTCTTAACGAGATCTACCGCTGCCTCCACTGCTTGCTCAGATTGGTTAGCAGAGTCTCGTATCTCTTTAGCAAACTGTAAGGATGAGTCATAACCAGCTGAAGCCAATCCTCTATTTGCATGGCTTATCGCAAGCTCCATCGCATTACCCCAGCTTGGCGTGGCTGATGATCCCGTTAGGGAAATAATACCACCAATATAGACAAAGTTACCGGGAGAGTCCGCCTCTTCACCCGAGCATCCAGCCACTATCGAGAAGGTCAAGGTTGCAACAACTAATTTTTTCATGTTTTCTTTAGAGACTCTGATGAATCGTCAGTATAAACCTTCGGCCAAGCTGTGGAATATCAACACCGCCAAAGCCAGGCTCATGATATTTTTCGTTGGTTAGATTTAAAATCCCAATGGATACTTGAGTTTGTGAATAATCGCTTATGAACGAGAACGATTTTGGGGTAAGCAGAACATCAAAAATACTATATGGATCTAGCTTATAGTAGCGAAGTCGGTTGAGGTAGGCGTTGTTTTGCGAAGATCCTCGTTCACCTACCCATCGCCAGCGCAATATTCCGTATCCTTGGCTCCAAAAATCGATCTTCAGCCGTGTTGACGAATAGACCTCGGGATACGATTCTAACGTGATATCTGTATCATCTAGGAGAGAGGTTTCGAGACTGTTCCTCGGAAAAACAACATTAACGGAGGACTGAACATCAAGAAAAGATAGTTTTAGATGGGCAGACATTTCTCCCCCGATAAAGCTTCTACTTCCCCGGTTAGTGGCAACAACAAACGGACCATTTAGGACAAACTCAATTGCGTCATCTAACTCTTGGTAATACACACCGAGTTCGATCGCCAACCAGTCTAAGGGGTTAAAACTAGTCCATGTTTCCACACTGAAGATGGTTTGAGGGCGAAGGCTGCCCAATTCTGGAAACTGCTCGCTCCCAATCACGTTGAATATATTGCCAAACCCACCTTGGGAGAAAAGTAACGTTCCAGATGGCACCTGAAATGCTTGGCCAGAAATCAGCTTTGTAACCAGAGCGTCGGACCATTCATACGAAATGGCTCCACGCCAGCTCAGTGTGGTGGGAAATGCTATATCTCCCCACCGGATATAATCGAGCCGAATATTAGCTGTTGCACTAAGAGAGGGGAGCTGATCTAGCTGATATAGCTTGAGTTGGGAATAGACACCAATGCCAGTGAAATTTTGCTTGCGGTCGGAGTTCGTATCGAAAATATCGATTTCAGAGAAGGCTTCTCTTTCTCCCACTGGACGATTGAGCACTTCAGTGAGGTACAAAACGTTTTCCACCGCAATCTCCGCATCAGCTCCTGCGGTTATTCGTAGAACATCTCCAGCGTTGATATTGAGCTCCAATTGAGCTAAGCCGGAGTGGTACTCGTAATTTGGGTAATAGTATTTGCTCAGATCGTTTGTGAGGTATTGTTGAGAGCTATCTTGGGGATTGCCTTTTTGATATACAAGCCGAGCTTGGATATCTAGTAACGTACCAAAATGATATTGGTACTTTATTGCGCTCCAGTAATTCTCAAGACTAAGCAAAGAGCGATGGCTGAGGAGTGAGTTGAGTTGAAATTCTGAACCAACCTGTAGCCTTTGATAGCCACCCTCCAATGTTATCTCCCCAAATTCATCTGGTTTGGAGAGCTGGAGCTTATAGAACAGCGATAGCGGCTGGCTTAAATCATCAATATTTTTCTCATCGATGTTCTCAAGTACCGTGTCAATACCGCTTGTGTTTTCCAGCTTTAGGCCCGATCGATCGAAGCGGCCAGCCGTAAGAGCGAACATTATATTTTTTTGCTGATCACCAGCTTCGATCACGGCTGATGCATCGAAACTCGCTCGATCGTCGCGCCAGTTGGTTGACGCTGAGATCCGTCGAATATTTTGACTACCTTCCCGAGTGATAACATTGACGGTAGCCAAAAACGCGTTGGCCCCATAGAGGGCCGAAAGTGGACCTTTGGCAATTTCTATTCGATCGATCGTTTCGATCGGTATGTACTCCGGACCAATGAAGGCGGTTAGATCGGGTCGAAAATTGATAGCTTGTCCATCGATCATGACCTTAACTATGCGGGTGCCTCCTTTATATCCCGCAGAGATTCCTCGCACATTAATGGCCGGAAACACATGGTCATCGACAATATATAGGCCTGGAACTGACTGAAGGATCTCTGCCAATGACCGCCATCCCTGTTCTTTGATATCGGAAGCAGAGACTACATGAATATTTGCTGCCGCCGAACGGCGATCCTCAGCCACCCCAGAAGCGGTCACAACCTCCATTTCGAGAAGGTCTTCCAGTGAATAATCTGCGAGTTGACTCGCGCTTATAGCTTGATCCTTCGTGGCGTGGCTAATACCAGGGGCGTAGGTTAGAAGTATGTAAAACGTACAACTTTGGAGCCATACGGTATATGAGCTAAGTTTGCTCACCAGTACTGTTTATCGGCGGCTGAAACCATTGCTGAAGTGAATCGGAGCTCCAGGGTATTGGTCAGCTCCACGTGCCCTCCTTATTGCTGAGTCATGTGACTTTCGTTTAAACTGGTTTTGTACGCATCGATCATACAGCAGAAATCTCTTGGGTTGAACCCAAGTGCCTGCTTCTACGCCGGGCTATGCCCCGCTGCGCGACCCCTTGTTGATTCTTACAGAATCAATTCACGGGGTCTTTACTGTACAGCC
>JAHQVK010000188.1 GCA_019634385.1 Myxococcales bacterium
AACCGATGAAAGGCGAAGCCGGTCCGGACGTTCCACAGAAAAAGGACCCGCGAAGCGCCTAACTCACTTTTCCGATGGCCTGCTAGAAGTCTCTCCTCGGTCACGTACCGCCAGGTACGCTCGCCTCGTCGTCAGAGCGCTTCACGAAAAGCCGGGCTCGATAGCTACACTCATGGCCAAATCAGCAGGCTGCTAAGGTATTGGGATTTTTAGGCGCTGAAAATCTCTGGTGGCCGCAGCCGCCCAACCTCTATTGGCAGCTGGCGATGCCGGACTGGGGTGGAGTATGCGGCCCACTGATACCGATACCCCCTCTAGAGCTAGTCTTGCCCGATTTTCCGCAAACGCACCTACCCCCACCACCCAACGAGGCTGGAGTGTTTCAACAACCTCACGAAGGGCCAAATCGCATCGCTCTTCGAGTGGAGTGCGCTCCGCAGCTGGCAGTTTATCTGGTGTGCGGTTTTTCCCAGACAGCTCCATGAACACCAATGGGCAATAATTGACGACAAAGAATCGGCTAAAGAAAGATTGAGGCGTCTTAAAGCTATCTTTAGCCCAACCCCACAGACGACGCCCACTTACTTCACTGCGAGTGCATGAAAAGCCGGTAATCGGGCGTTTGGGGTGCGAGGGTTCGGGGGCCTTCACCTCTGCTTCTATGCCCATCCAGTCTCGAACCATGGCGATTTCACCAAACGGGACTCCGGTTTGGGCCATACCATATGGCCCAGGATTCATCCCTAGTAGAATGACTTCTTTGGCACCTTCACCAAATCGTTCGAGGTACATGGCATGGGGTTCCCAGGCATAAACCAAAGGGTCATATACGTGAGTTGTTGGTTCTTCGAAACGAAGGGCTCGCAGATCATCCGAAAGCTTTCTCGATATTACAGATAGTTTTAAGGAGCTCATACCGCCTCAACTTAACCATATTGGGTGTAAATTTCTCGCTCACACCGATCCGCCTGCTCTTCGAGATCCCTGACTTCACGTTCCCAGTACGTTGTCTCTTCGTACTGGGGAAAAGTCATGGGAAAGGCGGGATCTTTCCAACGACGAGCCACCCAAGCGGAGTAATGAACGTATCTAAGCCCTCTTAGAGGTTCCACTAGCCGCATCCATGATAGCTCAAATGCCCTGAATTGCTGGTAGGCAACAACAAATTCTTTTCGTTGTTGAGCCGCCTGTTCATCGCGGCCAGGAACCAGTAGCCAAACATCTTGGACCGCAGGTCCCATCCGAAAGTCATCAAAATCCAGGAAAAACCATCCATCCGGCCCATTAAGAAGGTTGCCATGGTGGCAATCAGCGTGAATTCGGTGGAGAGGCACGCCCTGAATAAGCTCATCATAGACATCAACGATCCTCTCAACAGCATCACCGTAACGCTCCACGAGGTGAGGAGGCATCCATGGAGCATCCTCGATAACCTCTAAGGCATCGAAACCATAGCTATCAGAGTCGAGCGTCGGCCGATGACTCACTCCCGATAGACCCCCCACATTATGAATTCGCGCTACCAATCGCCCTAAGATACCCACTTGTTCATCTGTGAATTCCTCTGGGGAACGACCGCCAGTTCGAGGCCACACTGCATAATGAATATCTTCGACAGTGTGAATGCTCTCCCCATTGGCGAACCGAAGGGGAGCGCAAACTGGAATTTCTGCCTCTTGCAGCTCAAATAGAAATTGATGTTCTTCTGCAATCGCTTCCTTGGACCAGCGTCCGGGCCGGTAGAACTTGGCCACAACATGCTCCCCAGACTCTAGCCGAAGATCGTAGACTCGATTTTCTAAGCAATGCAGGGCCATTACGTGCCCAGTAGGCACAAACCCTCCGGCTTCGACGGCCTTAATGACCCAATCCGGCGTAAGGGCGAGAAACAGCTCTGTGCTCATCAAAGAAGATGTACAACGAAACGGGTCGGCACCCGTTGTCGAAATACCAGTTGCAGGAATTTCAGTGTAAAATGTCCCCTCCTAAGGACGCAAAAGGTGTCATCAACATAAAGGGTGATATCTCCGCATCGAAGTAAGTGCCGTCTTCCCGCACAATACGATAAGCTCCTTTCATCGTGCCAAATGTCGTTTCCAGTACACAGCCAGATGTGTATTGGAAGCTTTGGCCAGGCTTGAGCACTGGTTTTTCGCCAACCACCCCTTCCCCACGAACCTCTTCGACTTTGTCTCTCCCATCGGTAATGATCCAATGTCGACTTTCAAGCTTAACCGTCCCGTCGCCCTCATTTATCATCATCACCGTATAGGCGAACACGAAGCGATTATGCGCTGGCGTTGATTGATGCGCCAAATAGCGTGACTCTACTCGAACACGGAAGCCTTCGGTGACCGCCTCAGACATGACTGAAATCATGCCTTTACCAATCGCTCCGGGCAACTACTCACGAACAGTGGCGACCGCTCACCCAGCAAATATCACAAGAAATCTTATTCAGAGGCAGCGCACCATTTCACATATGCCCTATTGTAGACCCACAATATGGAACATCTTGGGCTCTCACCGGCGGTCAAAAAGAGGACTGAACGGTGATCAAAGGGATTTTTGCGCGAAATTTTCGAGTCAAGAACCGTATATAAAAGCACTAGCTAGCGAAAATCACGGCTCCTAACGGCAACGAACGCCTCCAAGGAGATCGAACTCATATGCCTCACAACAATATGGATGACTTTATCTGACCGCTGCAGAATCCCCCGAGCACGAAGAAACATCGCATCTCGCGCCACCTCCTTGTACCGTTCGTAGACGGGACGGAAGATCACAAGATTCATGTGACCATTCTCATCCTCCAGGGTAACAAAAATGACCCCCCGGGCTGTAGTTGGTCGCTGACGGGTAATCACCAGGCCCGCAACCTCAACTTCTGCTCCCTCGTGAGCTTCATCAATAGTGCGTGAAGAACGTACTCCAGCGGTATCCAATCCAGATCTGAGTAGCTCCATTGGGTGACATCGAAGCGACATACCAAATGAACTATAATCCGCCTGAATCTCTTCAAACTTGCTCATAGGCGGAAGTCGCACCTCCGAGGGTCGCGATCCTGACTCCCTCAGAGTCTCCGCGAACAATCCTTTTGAAAAATTTGTAGCCAGTACCTCCCAGATTGCCGCCCGGCGCTCCAACCCGAAACATCGAAAAGCCCCCGCTGACGCCAATACCAAAAGCTGCTGTTTAGCTATTCCGGTTTTTCGAATCAAATCTGAGAAGCTATAAAACTCTCCCCTACCTCGAGCCACCTCAATGCGCGCAGCAGTATCCTTGGCTAATCCATGAATGGAGCGAAAACCTAATCTCACTGCCGACTGCACGACCTGACCACGCCGCCATCGGCCTGCTTGTAGATCAGCCCAAGGCGTATGCACTCGCGCAGGATGAGAGCTAGATTCCCACCAACTTCTCAGATAACTTTCACTGCCCAACTCTAACTTTGCATCCCACGAACTCCGTAATACTGAAACCGGACGAATTTCCACCCCATGGCGCTGAGCATCTGCCACCAGGGTACGCGGCTGATAAAATCCCATTGGCTGACTATTCAGCAATCCAATCAAATACGCCGCCGGATGATAACGCTTGAGATAACAAGAGGCATAACTGATAAGAGCAAATGATGCAGCGTGAGACTCTGGAAACCCATAAGCACCAAACCCTTGAATCATCCTATATACTTGCTCTGCATAATCTCGACTGAGACCATATCTCAGCATACCTTCAACAAGTCGCGTACGGAGAGCCTTGATTTCTATTTCCGACTGCCACCCTATAGCCCTTCGAAGTTGATCCGCTTCACCAGGACTAAACCCAGCCGTAGCTATCGCCATTTTCATCACTTGCTCCTGGAACAGTGGGATTCCATGAGTTTTACCTAGAATTTCTTCCAAAGCGGGATGTGGATACTCTATGACATCCAAACCCTCTCGACGCCGCAAATAAGGATGTATCATATCTCCTTGAATTGGCCCTGGGCGTACGATGGCTATCGATATTACAAGGTCATAAAACGTTCGCGGTTTAAGTCGGGGCAGTATTTGCATCTGCGCTCTAGATTCTACTTGAAAAGTACCAATCGTATCCGCATCACAGATCATATTATAAACATTGGCATCCTCAGATGGTAGCGATGACAGATCCAACTCCAGGCCCTCACTGGCTAGAATTCCCGCAAAGCTCTTCTGAATAACACTGAGAATTCCTAAACCCAAGAGGTCAACTTTTACCAACCCCAGGGTCTCAATATCTCTCTTATCCCATTCAATCACTGTGCGACAGCTCTTAGTCGCATTTTCTATAGGTACCATTTCATCCAGTGGTTGTTTTGTAATAACAAAGCCACCAGGATGTAATCCTAAGTGACGCGGAAACCCCACCAGTTCCGTGCTCCATCGCACCAAATTTTGTACACGGATATCTGTTGAATCTAGACCAGACTCTTCTAGTTCTTTTTCTCCCATTGGCGAATTTTCCCAATGTGAACAATTCCGTATCAAGCGCGAGGTCTGCTCTTTTCCAATCCCCAATACCTTTGCAACTTCTCGATAAGCTAAACGGTTGCGATATCTAATAACATTCGCCACCATCGCTGCCCGATCTCGCCCATATTTACTGTATACATATTGTATTACTTCTTCCCGACGTGAGTTATCAATATCAATATCAATATCTGGCGGTTCGTTCCTCTCCATCGAAATAAATCTCTCGAAGAGTAGATCCATTCGAACTGGATCAATAGACGTAATACCCAAGAGATAGCAAACTATCGAGTTAGCTGACGACCCTCGTCCTTGACAGAGAATAGACTGAGACCTAGCCCACCTAACAATATCCCATACTGTCAAAAAGTATCCAGCATAATCCAGCTGTTGGATCAACGCCAATTCATGTTCTACTTGCTGTAGTACTGAGCCCGGAGCTCTTGCTCCGTACCGTTGGAAGAGGCCTTTTTCAACCAGCTTACGTAGGTAACCATCACCGGTTTCCCCCTCCGGAAGAACTTCGAGAACAAATTCTTGTTTAAGTTCACCGAGTCGAAATCTACATAATTCCGCAATATATTTAGAAGCAGCCAAAGCCTCTGGTTCATCCTGGTATATCTTTCTCATCACCTCAGGAGAGCGGAGGCGAGCGGCGTGATTTGGAAGTAAATACCGACCTGCTTCATCCAGAGTTAACCCCAGCCGTATACATGTAAGTATATCTTGCAATGGCTTTCGATTTGGATGGTGTATTAAAACCCCTCCAGTTACTACTTTCCTTACATTTAACTTAGAGGAAACACTGTTCACCAAATCTTGGTACCCATGATCATTCGGTGTCAGGTTCTTATTAAGGCCTAGAGCTAGGCGATCCTCAAAAATATCTTTGACGGACGCTACAAAATCAACATCTATGTGGCCAATATGAATAGCCTGAAGCCCTTTGGCATGCGCCGCTACATCTTGAAGCCACAGGTTAAATTCTCCCTTTGCTCCTCGGCACCGCCCCAAAGTAATTAGTCGGCAAAGATGAGCGTATCCATCAATATTTTCTGGTAACAGAATCAGGGAGCTTCCAGCCCCGTCAGAAAGGGTAAGCTCTGCTCCAGGAATGACCTCTACGCCATTCGCCATACCGCTACGATGTGCTTGCACCACTCCATACAAACCATTGTGGTCAGTTATCGCGACGCGTTTGTACCCCAAGAGGCCAGCCATATGAACAAGCTCGCCTGGCTGTGAGGCTCCCCTGAGGAAAGAGAACGCCGTGGCTATCTGTAGCTCAACATAGAGTTCCTTCGATGAAGAGGGCACAGCTCTATACTGAACATAATTATAGCGAATCGCAAGAACTAAGGGACGAGCGTTTGGATATCCAGAAGGTATCCAAATCGCATGTTTTCGAGCTTCACCCGAGGAGAAGCCTTGTAAGCGGCCACCGGCTCTAAGAACTCGATCTTTGCCTGTAGTTTTCCTCGCCGCTCAAAACGACGCTCTACAACCTGACCGTCGACCACTCGCTCCCGCACCATTTCCTCCCCAAACCTACCTGTACGCCAACCGTTTCGCACAGAACCCGACAGCCATGGAAAAAACACCCGCTGCACATCACGAAGAATATAGGTCCCGTCAAACGGCAACGTCTCGCCGGTGCGATTCTCAAAGCGAACTCTGGTCCCTTCAGCTTCGGCAACAAAGGTCACAGTGCCAAGAGGAGTCATACCCAACAATGTCATCCGTCTCCCTGACTTCTCCAACACCGCATCAAACTCGCGAGGCTTGCGCTCCCCGTACACAACCTTCACAACTTGTCGCCACTGGAAATCGATAGGCATCTCCTGCGGAGAACGAATGGATACCGCAGTCAAAGAAGCTAACGCCTTTCGCGCGCTCACGGATGGAACCGTTGACACACACCCCCAACTAGTCATCCATATAAGACCACCTACCACCAGATAACTGGAGCATAACTTATCTCCTCCCAACATGCTCTATCTCCATACCCCTACGCGCGGGCAAAAATACGGTATCGTTACTACCGTCACAGTTACTCCTAAACCGGCTACGAGTCCTAGCGACTGCATTGCTGGATGAGACGATAGGGACAGAAAACCAAACCCCGCTACTGTTGACCCCCAAGCAACAACAATAGCGAGCTGGGTGGCTAAACGCTCGGCACCCGACTCCGCAAGAAACACACCATAATCAACTCCCATACTGAAAACCATAAGCAACCCCGTAAGAGCTACTAGATTAAGCTCGACTCCCAACCATCCTAAGCATCCCACGACAACCATTACCGCGATGGTAGCTGGAAGCAGTGCGGTAATGAGTTCGCGTTTCTTCCTATAACGCCCCCACACAAGAACACTTACACCGACAAGTCCCAATAGCAACCCTATTACTGTTCGTTGTTGGTATTTTCGGTTCGCTTCGTTATAAAGATTTGCCTGGTCGAGCCAAATAGCCCCCGGAATATCTCTAATGCGATGGCTCAATGCTTCGGAATCCACCACACCACCCAGAAAGCTCACCATCCCCAAAGTCGCTTTCGGCCCGAGCTGAGGATCTATTATAAAATTTTGTATCCAGGACTTAAGAGGCGATTCATATAATAGTTCTAGGGTGAGTGCTGGTCTCAAAGGGGAAGATAAGGTGGCAATAAATGGATCAAACGCACCGGGGGAGAAACCTTTATCAGAGCCCAGTTCTCGTAGCTTCGTTGGTAAATTCACATCCGCCTGGAGTAATCCAGCTATTTGGTGTTGAGTCTGGGTGCTCGACAGCCAAGTCCCTATTGAGCGAAACCGCATCAACTCCCCCGCGTGCACTGCTGCATCTAACTCTGCGAGCAACCTATCGTTTACTTGCAGAGCTTCTTCTGCGTTCGTACCAAGAGCCACTATGCATCTCCGCTGCTCAAACCCACCAGTATGAGCCCCAACCATCTCTTCTTCGGAAATCAGCGAGGTTGGCATCCTAGCTAGGCGAGTAATGTCATCATCCCATTTCACCCAAAACCACCCACTGACAGCCATGAGCCCCAAAAGGCCCACAAACGCTCTACCCGTCCTCCGGGCCGAGAACCGAACCATCATGCCCATGATGGTATCTACTCCCTTTGCCGACCTAAGAGCAGTTGCCTGATGGACATGGACCGGTACCAAGACTGGAAGAAATACCCTTGTAGATACGCAGGCACCAACAATACCGGTCGCTGCGAAAATCGAGACCTCAAACAACCCGGGAATGCTAGAGACCGCTAGCGCCATGAAGCCTATCACCGTCGTTCCCGCTCCCAACAAGAGGCCCGGCCACAATTTCCGCATCAGCTCGCCTGGGTCCACGCTCTTTGCCCGGAGAACAAAGTGTACATAGTAATGAAGAGCATAATCTATGGACACACCAATAAGTGAACTACCAAACGCTAATGTTAGGCCATGTACCTCACCAAACAACAACCGAGTTGTTGCTAGGCCACAAATAAAACCTGATGATACAACTATCAAAACTGACGCCAAAACTCTGAGAGATCGAAACAAAAATATAAAAACAATAAGCAAGGAAACAATTGATAGAATAGATATCCTTGTAATATCTCGCTGCATCGAACTCTGGATAGCGACAGCAAACCGGTGAAATCCGGAAATTTGTAATTGTTTGAGCCCTAATTTCTGCGACACTCGTTCACGCGCATCATCAATAGCGTCCAGTAGTTGCGCGTGCTTAGCTCCATCAAAAGCCGATGCACGGGTGCGAAGAAAAACGACAGCAAAACGTCCGTTGCTGGTCCTGAATCGACCATTGATGACCTGAATGCCACCCTGTGCGGAAGCCGCCTGCTCAAATCGCTTCGGTAGTATCAGCCACGGATCCCTCGGAGCTACACGAGCTATCAAACTAGATTGCGGTCCTTGTAGGCCAGTGAGGAGTTTATCTAAGGCCCGAGAAACTCCGGAGGGTGAAATCAGACGACGCGCCTCTTCTGCAGATCTAGCCAAAAAGTAGGGTACCCGCGGGCCATACAGCAACCACAATGTTTCTTCTAATTTTTGTGGGGGAGAGCCAGAGATATACTCAAGCGAACGCATCACTGTAGGGTCTGCTCTGAGTTCGTGCTCAATCGCTTGGCTCACTAAGTGTGTAGACACCCCGTCTATCCCCTCAGCAAGAATAATCAACGTACGACTGGCCGGTGAATGCGCTAATGCCCGAGCCACCATCACCTCAGTGGATGGTCTATCTCCCAGCATAAACTGAGACATATCAACGACCACCGGTAGACTCCAAAGACTCATGATCGCAACCAATACAACCAGCAGCCCACCTGTAGTCGCTATGAGAAGATCTCTCCTCATTACTAGTATCCTAAGTCCATAGTTCATTCAATAATCTATAGCTAGAGCCGGCAATCCCGTCCGGGTCACCACTATCCTTGTAGGTTGCACATGTACCCATTCACACAAAGATAATTGGCAACCATCTCCGAAAGAGTTATGGACTAAGAATACTAATAGTGCGATCTAAACGACTGTTTGTGTATCATGATTTTTCTCCAAACAACGCCAATAGTTCTGCTTCCGAAAATTCCACATTTACCTCAACTTCGACAAAGTGTGTTTCCGTAAGATCACCGGAGGCCTCCTTAATCGTTATCTGTTCAATAGACGTATTCCTCCCAACAAAGGCGATCTCCTTTACCAAAGACAATAGTCGAACAGAGCGCGGGATCATGCGAAGTCGCCATTTAGACTCCTCTTCGCTAAAATATAGACGATAAGCCTTCCCAATAGTATCAATATCGCCCTGAAGCAGCTGAAGCATTGACCCCACCAAGCCTCGAATCTCAGGCCTAGCCACAAGATCTACATGCACCACTTCACTCTCGGTGATGGTCGTGAGCTTAGCTGGTCGGATAATAACTCTGGTTGGACGAGGCTGCTCAAGCTTTCGTACTAGTTTGTCCGGCGCCAAGTATGCTAGAATGCCATCAGATCGAAGTGGGTTAGAAAGTAGCCGAAGCTGCTTCACCTCCTCGAATCTCGCTCGAAAGCTTTTCAGCTCTTTGAGTTTCATAAACAGCGAGACAACTTCTGGCGCCGTCGTTGCGGTTGGTACAAGCCCCAAATCTGACTCTGGCCCATCCATGATGCCAATGCTTGCCACCGTTGAAGTTGCCACTTCTCCCCTATTTACCTTAGCTCCCCTTAAACCCTCCCGCTTAGAGATTTTAGTATTAACCTTGTCTCGGCCACCTAAAGCTTCTGAACGCCGGGATCCTGGCGGACTATTCTCTTCAACTACGTCACCGTGGACCTCTGATTCACCACCGGCTACATCCGAGTGCTTGTCCTCCGCGGGGACTAGTCCCTTGCTCGACTTAGGTTCATCATCTACTACATCCGAGTGCTTATCCTCCGCGGGGACTAGTCCCTTGCTCGACTTAGGTTCATCATCTACCACATCCGAGTGCTTACCCTCCGCAGGAACATCCCCTCCATCAAGTTCAGACTCATCACCGGCTGCATCGGAATGCTTAGTGGTTGGAGGTGAGTTATCTGACGAGATTAGGTCCCCCGCATCGTGCGTTGGTGTACTCGCTATTGGCACAAGTAATCTCTTTGGTTCCTCATATACATTCGGACCAGCTAGAACACTCAAAATTTCTCCTACTGAAAACCCCAGAAGAACGCCTTGAAACAACAAGCCTTGTATATATCTATCTATCATGTGGCAGTTTTTCCCTAAATTCAGGAGGTAACTCTGACAACAAGCGACCACCTCCGGTTGTGATCGCAAAAATCATGGTTGCCCTAGAGCACCGAATACCATCTTGGTTACGAAGATCAAATGCGATACGGAAATGCGGCTCCTTGCCTGTAAACCAGGCTGTACACAAGACTTCGTCACCATATCGTAGGGCCTTCATCCAGCGACAGTGAGAATCTACCAAATACATGGCATAACCCATTTTCCTGACATCCCCCACATCCAGTTGAATTGACCGCATGAGCTCAGTCCGAGCTAGTTCAAAATACTTAAAGTATCTTCCGTGCCAAACAACGCCAAGTGGATCACAATCATGATAGGGTATAGAGATCGGCACAGTCACTGCGTGCCTAGGTATAGTCACTCACTCACCTCCCAAAAGGGATAAAAGTTGAACCAATTATCTGGAGCCTGACGAGCTTTTTGCTCAAGCGCCACTGCGTATCGTTGCACCCATTGTTGGAGAGCCTCTTCCCTATGCTTTCGGGGAAGTTCTATCTTTTCCGCAAATGGCTCACATGATAGTGAGTATATATTTGGCTCAGCATACAAACCAAATGTCAGATAGACTGGACATCGAAGCAAAGCCGCGAGTTGAAATGGACCGGACGGAAACCGAGCAGGACGACCAAAAAAATTCACAACAACTGAAGGTTGATTATCCGCCACTCTATCCGCCAAGATCGCAACCATCTCTCCTTTGGAGATACATTCTTGCAATCTAAATATACCACTAAAGTCTCCAGGAGCTATAGACACTACTCGAGTCACATGATCTTCGCTCAACGACTCGAGAATCGTATTGATCATCCGTGCATTCGAGAAGTTACCAGCAATATTAATAGACAGAGAATCGTAACGTGCTCCTAAGCGCATAGCCTCAAAGCTTCCTAAATGCGCTCCTACAAGCAGAGCTCCGGTTCGCTCTCGCTCTAACTGGGCAAGATAATGATGCCCATCTCTTGTGAATTGAAACAAATCCTCTCTATTCAGCAACAAAAATATACGATCAACCCCAATATTTGCAAAGCGGCGAATATGACCATATATCATGCTAAACGACGGTTTTTCGCCAGTGACAATCTCCAGCCACTCACGCGAAGCTGCCCGAACTTGTTTATCTACCAGCAGATAATATAGCGCAACTAATCCAACAAGGCCACGAACCATACGTCGGCCCATACTCTGAGCCAGCCAGCATAAAACCTGAATACCCCAGACCGTTCCGCGTTCGGGAACCGAAAGCCAACCACCGGCCAACGAGCTCACACTCGTTCTCCCTCAATGATAAGTCTTTGCACCCGCCGGATAACCCATCGACTCATCGCTTCTATACACAATCGAGTATGCAGCCAAGAGAATCTCAAGTTGTCTTTGAATGGCTGGAAATGACTAACCCCACCATTCTCTTCACTCGGATAATAGACCGCAACCGGGCGATTTACGATCGGCACGCCTTGCCATGCTAATCGCACCGCAATCTCCACATCGAAGTCCATTCGCTCACCAATTGCACCTGCATCTAAGGTAGCTTGAATCGGATAGAGTCTAAACCCAACCATCGGGTCTTTGATCACACCTCGCCCCACCTCCAGATTCACCCAAAACTGGGTGAACTTCCTTGCAAATCGACGAATCTTAGGAGCAGAATCATCATACTCAGGGTAAGCTAATATACATACTGCCGGGTCTTGAACTCCCTGATCTAGAAAGCTACTGATTTGGCCCAGGTCGTGTTGACTGTCTGCATCTACCTGCAAGGCATGGCTAAAACCCAACGATTTCGCCCAAGTGAGACCCGCTTTAACCGCCGCCCCCTTGCCTCTATTGCGGTGCATGTAACGCACGCGAGCCCGCCCGCTAGTCTCCAGAGCATCACAAATAGAACGCCCTTGGGGGTCACTTCCATCATCAACCACCAATATATCTCGTAGGTAAGAGGCCGAGTTCTCAACCACGGCGCCCAACGTTTTTGGATTGTTGTAGGTTGGAATAAGAATACAGGGCTTGAACATCAAATAGCCTCCACCACTCTGCCGCTAGTGCAAACCGTCCCATCACATTCCACTGAAAAATCAATTCCACCTCTGGGAAGTGAGTGAATACACACTCTGACCGTAGATCCAGGGATAATACGCCGTATGAACTTTAGCCGCTCAAATTGAAAACTGGTATCCATCTCCATAAGATTGAGCTTTCGAATACAGGGCATGATTAGCGCTTCTAGTTGTATAGCAGCGGGTAATACTGGGTAACTCTCAAAGTGTCCCTCAAACCAACGATAATCATAAGGCACATGGACTTCAGTAATGACTTCGGTCTCCATGCTCTCTGAGGGCCCCAAAGACAGATGAGTTGCTCGCAGCTGCCCGTTCTCGTCAATACCCGCCAACGCCTTCATATGCGGTTGAATCACTCGCCCTAGCTGATCCCGAGGTATTTGGGCCAATTCGAATAAATATATTGAGGTATCAGGTACTTTTTCCCGGAGATACGAATACCATTCTTCCATCCGTGACTGCTCTGACGGGTGATCTTGTATCGCGACTACTAGCGAACTCCCTTTTGTCGACAAATGGCAGAGACCAACCCCAACATCAACAACATCAAATATCTCGACAAGCTCATTCTCCCAGCGATCAAGATCAAGCCCCTCCTTGCTCTTAATTGGTAAAAATCGACAGTTTTCACCATAGTAGTCTACAGTCCCATCCTCATTTAGTTCACCCAACATAACTGAAGTTGGCTCAGACTCTACACCATTGACCAGCCATCCTAGGAGCTTTTCATTATAAGGAGTAATTCCTTTATTATAAGCGGTAATTCCATCGAGGACTCGAAACGGCTCGCCAGGACTTGAGCGAGTAGCCAACGCGCCACTTTCCATAGAGCAAAGGACCTCCAAGCATTCTCCATAGAACGGGGTGGTCGAATGAGATACCGGTAGTCCCTGCATGCATACTAAGGCCAGCGTGGACTCGCCTTCTGTGACTGAGGCTGCTTTTCTAATGTGAGAGGGCAGAGTTACCCATATATCTATAGCCTGCTCGTTTAGCGATTTAAGGACATCTGCCGTCGGCAGCACCTTATATGTACAAAACATTGCACCATCTACAAGGGGCTTCAAAACAGACCACATCCAACTATAACGATGGGAAGAAGCCATCGATCGCGCTACTTTTGACCTTGGCGAATACGGGAACACCACCTGTAGTCTTTGTAGTTCAGATTGGAGCTCCGCTGAAGTAACCCGCCGCTCACTGCTGCTGCCTCGACAGTTTCCGTCCGAAAACACAATGCTTGGGATTTGTTTAAACCAAAGCTTTTCTAGTTTTTCATGGATCAATGCCATATTGACATTGAATTCTTGGGCACCAAGAATATCCTGGACTCGGTGAGACAACCCAGAACGCGTATCATGCAAAACCACACTGACACTCTCTCGATCTTTGAGCATCGTGAGAGTTGAGCGACGAGTATCAGCGGGAATAATAGGTTCCGCTCCAGCGGCCCACGCGGCGAGCACAGAAACCAGCTGAAGATAGGCATCACTTTCAAAAACCAATAACACCTGGTCTACAATATCTAGGCCTTCCAGAACCTGAGCAACCTTAGCCACATCCGTCAGCAACTCACCGGCCGTATATGCTCTTTCTCCGCCATAAGCCACCACCTCAGACAGATTAGAATGGCGAATCAAGGAGCATTCCATGACTATCTATCACCCCTGCCGAAAATGTACCAACGCCCTAGAATTTCTACTACAAATAGGATTCCCATAAGCAAATAAGTCACACATCCGGTATAGATAACCCACCAGGATATCGGGGCAAAAGCTGTAAGCAGACTAGTGATAACCATATTCACTCCAAAGTAGCCCACCCATACATAAGTCCAAACAGCACACCAGTGTACTTTGGGGGCTGATAGTTGAGGCTCCACCAATCGCGCAAAACGCTCAATCATAGGCGGGCCGACCCACAGGGTCCAGCCAAAGCTCCAACCAACCACCAAATTTGTCACCATAGGAACTAGCAACATGCCTCTATCCACATGCAGAACCGCTGATGCACTAGAAATAGTAACCATCAGTATTGCGCCTATTGATGAGATATTCTTCAGGCTTCCGATACCTTTTCGGTACACACGACACAGAACTAAGGGCAATAACAACAAACCCACAAGCCCCACAAGCATCAACTCTTGGCCCGTATTCAGTGCCCAGTGCACCCCGAAAGGGTAGGCTAGCGCGACTACAATCAGCATACTACGTGCACATTGCGGCGTAAGAGTGTCTTGTACCGTAGGCAATCTTTTTCACTATAGTCAGCCTAAATAGAGTATTCGTTATGAATCCTAAGCTCAGACAAAACACAATCAACGGCAGAGTCTGATAACCCAACTCTAGGAGATCTCCATAACTTGATCCAACAAACTGTCGGTTAGGACCCATCAGGCACTTTTCGACTCAGCTTGGTTGGACAAAATAAAGTCCCTGAGGCTTTTCACGGAGTAAAAATATTCACGATTCTTTTCGTCATCCGGTGACGTCTTTACTCCGAATTTTTTATGGATAGCCAGTGCTAGCTCAAGAGCATCAATGGAATCTAAGCCTAGCCCGTCCCCAAACAGAGGAGCCTCCAAGTCAATTTCTTCTGGGGTCACATCCTCAAGCATCAGTGTATCTACAATCAACCGCTTGATCTCGTCATCCAATTGGGTGTTTGTCATATTTTCCTCGACTAGTTACCAAAACATAAAGCTTGAGCTGCGTCTCGAAGACGCCGACTATCGCCCGCAAAGTCCCGAGGGTACAGGGTTTCCAATAATTCCATCTTGAAGACCGGAATACGCCGTGGGGGTAGGAGCGTAGGCCTCTTTTTTGACAGATAGCAAGGATGACAACTGATCTTGAGAGTGATGATAGGCACATCTGCTTGGCAGGCAATCTCGAAAGGTAGCCGGCGGAAAGGTATGAGTCTCTCGACACCTGTCCGTGTACCTTCTGGAAATGAGACCATATTCTGACCTGAGTGCAACTTTTTCACCGCTTCTTGTATCAGGCGCTCAGCCTCCAAGGGGTGAGTGTCCGCACCTTCCAACTGCCCAGAACCTGTCATGAGAGGTCGAAGCCAAGGTTGATGATAAATTGCCGGTTTCACGATGGTGAAGGCATTAGGTAACCAGCTGAGGATGCCCACAATATCAAGATGTCCGGGATGATTAGCTACCACTACACATGGGCCCAAAGCAGACAACTCCGCCACCTTAGGCATGTCCACTCGCACAATTCGCAACATATGGGCCCACAAAAGCGTAGCCTTGAACCCCAAGCGTATGGCGGCTTGCAGTTGCTTTCTACGCTTATTTGGATGCCGGACAGGCCAAGCTGAAATACACGCAAATAGCGCATATCCCCAAGGGGCTAAGGCAACGTACACCAAGACTGCGCACACCGCAGCTGCAACTCGCAAAGCGTATGCACAACTTCCGGACACTGGAGCCTCATCCTTCAACGGTTTGCCATAAAACCACCTGGCGAATCCAGTGGGCTACATCCCAATCATAGCCACCCAGACTGGACATAACCGGTCCCATAGCAGTCACCCATAATGGCCAGCCAACACAGTATCAAGCGAACAGCACTCGACTTGATGCTTGCCTGCTACTCTCCTACGAGACGCGGATAGCACCCGAAGAAGGTTTTGACTATAGTCAAACCTGGTGACAGCATGAGTAATCACTTCAATGCCCTGATTTGTGGAGGTGGACTCGCAGGCCTGACCCTAGCCAAGCAGCTGGTCTTGGAGGGAGGTGAACTTCGGATTGGGGTGATCGAAAAAACCGGTCGACCCTTGCCTGATGGGGCCCACAAAGTCGGTGAATCAACCGTAGAACTAGGCTCTCAGTATCTAGAAAGCTTGGGACTTAAGACCTATCTTTGCGAGCAACATTTGCCAAAGTTCGGTCTCCGTTTTTTCCCCGGAGGTGGCCACTGCTCGATCGAAAAACGCACGGAAATTGGCCCAATCAACCATCCGATAGTGCCCTCATACCAACTTGACCGGGGCCGGTTTGAATCAGATCTAAGGGGCCAAATTGTCGACGATGGCGTGCACCTTCTAGAAGAGACCCGCGTAGTAGATATCAACCTAGAAAGTGGAGACAATCCGCACCAGATAACAATCGAGACTACAAGTAGAACGAAGGCTCTGACCGCTGATTGGGTAATTGATGCCACCGGACGATCAGGACTACTCCGAGGGCGATTGAGGCTCAAGCGGGGAGGACAACACGAGGCAAATGCCGGCTGGTTTCGTGTCCGCGGGCGGGTGGACATCAACGTGATGGCCAGCAAAGACGATTCGCGCTGGCACCAAGTGCCAGAGAGCCAAAACCGTTGGCTCTCAACCAACCACCTCATGGGGCGTGGGTACTGGGTATGGATCATCCCTTTGTCTAGTCAGATGACCAGCATCGGGGTCGTGACTCATGACCATATCCATGGCTTTGAGAAAGTCCATGACCTCGACGCTGTAATGACCTTCCTTCAAGAACATGAACCACATTTTGCCCGTCACATCGTCGAGTATGAAGTCATCGACTTCCGCTGCATAAAAAAGTATTGCCACACGATCTCACGCTGCTGGCACCCTGACCGGTGGGCGATCGTGGGCGAGGCCGGCGCATTCTCTGACCCACTATACAGCCCAGGCACCGACTACATAGCACTTGCTAATTCGTTTACGACAGAGTTGATACGAATAGACCAGATAGATCCTACTCAGCTACTAAACCGGAGTCGTGAGTTAAACGCGCAGTATCGAGCTCTGATCAATGGCTCGATTGGCGTTTATCGAAAAGCTGCTGCGGTATATGGGCACGCAGAGGCTATGGCCTCCAAAGTCTTTTGGGACAATCATGTGTACTGGAGCTTTCCCTGTCAATTCTATAAACAAAAAATTTATCAACTCTCCGGCGAAAAACTAGCCCCTTTTTCAGCCATGGGTGCTCGCTTTGTTGAGCTCTCAGACCGTATGCAACAAGCACTAAAATTCTGGGCAGAGCAGATACTTCTATCACCTGAAGTTCCGGAAAAAGCGTCAGGTCAAATAATCGTTATTCCAGCGTTTCCATCTATGCTAGTTGAGGCCCACTGCGCTCTTACTCAAGAGATGACTGTAGACAAAACCTTTGAGTATATGAATAAGCAACTGAAGCTTGGTGAAAGTTTGTTTGCAGAACTTATCTTACGCATTAGTATGTCGATAGGCCCCATTTTGGGAAAGCGTATGTGGAATGAACTCAGTATTCATAGCTGGGAGATCCAACTCACTTCCGCACGCCTCAGCGCAGAAATTCTTGAAGGACGTCAGCGTTGGCGAACGCTCGACAAAGTTGCGAAAGACGTAGAGCGATCGCTCGGTCGACCAGTAGTTAGATGGCATCCAAGCAACATAGCTGATTGGTTAAATATATCCCTGACCGAGGTCACATGAGCAAAGTGGAAACTATTAGTCCAGAGACAACAGTCTTGAATCTCCTTGCCGGACGGTGGGTTTCCCAGGCAATATCTGCCGCTGCTGTTCTCGGTATCTCCGATGTTCTCACTGAGAATAGTACCATGTCCCTGCCTGAATTGGCTGAAGCTACCGATTGCGACAGCAATATGCTCAAACGGCTTATGGCTATACTTGTTGGTGAAGGCATCTATTTCTATGAGCCTAGCACCGAGCGGTATGCCAACACCAATCTTGGTCGAACTCTCGCAACAGAAGGTAATCTTCGGCACTTAGCTGAGTTTCTTGGCTCACCAAACCAAGTCTCACCATGGGCCGCTTTGGCCCAATGTATCCGTTCCGGCGAATCAGCCTTTAAGGTTCAACATGGACAAGATTTATATCCATGGCTAGACAACCAACCCCAAGATGCATCCTTGTACGATCAAGCTATTGATCAGTTTACCCTTCGTATAGCGCAAGCCTTGTCTATGGCTTATGATTTTGGGTCCGCTCAGAAAGTTATGGATGTTGGCGGAGGTTTAGGTACCACTCTAGCAATACTGTTAGCAAAATGGCCCCACCTACAGGGTACACTGATCGATCGTGAACAAGTTATACGCCGCGCTATACCCAAATTCCGTGATTCACAATTGGCAGATCGCTGCTGTTTTGAGGCAACAGATTTTTTTGAGAATCTTCCACAAAATGGAGACATCTATATCTTGAAGCATATTCTTCATAACTGGAATAAACAAGACGCAGTTAGCATACTCAAACACTGTAGAAAGGTGGTAGCTACCGATGGGCGTTTATTGGTAATCGAGGGAATTTTACCCCCGGGTACAGATCGGAACTTTGCCCGATTGATGGATCTCCAGATGATGATGTTATTTGGTAAAGGAGGCGCTCGTACCAAACAAGAGTTCAAAAGTTTGTTTAGCCTGGCCGGCTGGAAGCTCCTTCATACTACATATCCCTTAGATGAGTTTTCTCGTTTACTCATTGGTAAACCGGTTTAGAGCGGCTCTAGGGCGTGTCGTTAGCCTCCGAACCGCTTTCTGACTTGTTTGCCACAATTTGTGAGGGATCGATGGCTTCGCCCCCCTTTCGAGCCCCTCGGCCCGGTACATCCAGTACCCTCCCTCCGGGGACGAACCCTCACAAACACAACACGGAATACGGCGGGTTGAAGCCAAGTTCCTGCTTCTACGTGGGGCTTTGCCCCACTGCGCGACCCCCTGTCGATTCTTATAGAATCTATTCAAGTGGTCTTTGCTGTATCTAAGATTTGATCAATATTTTCCGTGCCGAAGCAACACCTCGGGCTCGACCAATATGAGGGGCGGAGCTGGGGAGGCTTCCAAAGACATGCCCTAACAGCCTGCTGATCTAGCCCTGCAGGCATCTATCGGCCGGTCTTTCCGTGAAACATCCTGACCACAAGAAGTCTCTCCTCGGTCGCGTACCGCCAGGTACGCTCGCCTCGTCGTCAGAACGTTTCACGAAAAGCCTGCCTCGATAGCTACACACTGGGCTAAATCAACAGGCTGCTA
>JAHQVK010000189.1 GCA_019634385.1 Myxococcales bacterium
AAGTATCTTTTCCGTACAACGCTCCGGATGAAGAGGGCGCATACCGGGCGTATGCAACCGATGAAAGGCGAAGCCGGTCCAGACCTTCCACGGAAAAAGGACCCGCGAAGCGCCTAACTCACTTTTCCGATGGCCTGCTAGCTAGTGAGAACCAATCCTGTATAGAGAAAACACCTCATGAAATATATCTTCCGTGCGTTGGTGGCACTCGCTTACTCTGTCGTCTTTCTGACCGTATGCGGAACTTTTGTGGTAATAGCTGGCCTTTATACCACACTACCAAAGGTGAATGGTGAAGACATAGTTCATCATCTCCTCGATGAAGCGTCTATTCTTCGTGACGCCCACGGCGTACCTCACATTCTTGCCCAGAGCCAATCTGACGCATACTTTTCTCTCGGATATACTCATGCCCAAGATAGATTTTGGCAAATGCATCTTACACGCATGATAGCCTCCGGACGACTCTCTGAAATTTTTGGCGCGAAAGCGCTACCCGCGGATGAGATCACGCGTGTCTTAGGGCGCCCCGAACAAGCCAGACAAGCCATGGCTGACCTTAAGGCAGACGAACGAGCTTTAATCGAAAGCTATGTAGCAGGAGTAAATGCCTATCTCACCAGTTCTTTTTACCGCACAGCACCAGAGTTCTTTGTGTCGTGGTCAACCCCTCATTCGTGGTCTGTACTAGACACTATGCTCGTTTCAACCTTCTTCAACTACCTTGGAAATACATACAGAGATGAACTTCGCTCTCTCTACCTTGAGTATACAGGCGGCTCTACTCTCGCGGAGAGCTTTCATCGACCATATCCCTCCGACGGACGCGTAGCGCTACATATAACAGATCTTGTTGCAACCATGGGTCCCTCGATCCTGCGAAATCAAACCAACACATCAACTCCCACGAGCACTACTAATGAACTGACTGAACATTCAAATAACTACGTCATCAGCGGCAAGCGAAGCGCATCCGGAGCACCTTTACTGGCCAATGACCCTCATCTTCGGCTCAGCACTCCTGGGTTTTGGTACCTCGCCCACCTCCACTACGGCAATCAAGATATTATCGGCGCGACATTCCCCGGTTTACCCTTTATTATCCTCGGTCACAATCAACATATAGCCTGGGGCTTCACCACTACAGCAGCTGACATTGAAGACATCATTATTGAACAAATTCATCCCAATAACCCAGACCAGTATCAAACCCAAAATGGTTGGGAGACCTTCCAAACTCGTAAGGAAATATTTACGATTCGTGGTGGGTCACCTATAACCCGTACCTACCGGACCAGCCGCAATGGGCGGATCTTGCCGGATCATCTTCTTCCTCACTTGCATAAAGGTCTCCATCCCCCCACAGATGTAGTCCTCGCTTATCGAAGCACAGCGAACATCCCCCCCAATCATTCCGCTCGTTTTTTCAACGAGCTAAATGCAGCCCAAACGTGGGACGATGCCGTTTCCGCTGCTTCACACTCAGCCATACCCCCTCATAATATGGTCTTCGCCTCAAGCAATGGTGACATTGGCTACATAATGTTGGGCAAAATTCCCGTACGTGCTGATAACTACCCTGCCCAAGGTTCTCACCCAGTCTATGGCAAGGACCCTCGGAATGCTTGGGAAGGGGTCATTCAACCGAATGACATGCCCAAAGTCCTCAACCCGCAAACCGGTTTTATTGTCACGGCGAACGGTAGAATTGTACCTCAAGAGTATAACCAAGTAATCACAGCAACCTGGAAGAATCCTGGTCGGGGTGACGTGATTGAACAACGTATCCTCGCTCAAGAAAAACATACTCTGGATAGCCTTACATCGATCCAGTTGGACGTCAGCTCCAAACGCGTCTGGGATATTTTACCCATTCTCTTGGCAACCAACCCCCAATCGAAGCGAGACGCCCGCGCTCTTGCACTACTGGCAGAATGGGATGGTGTATACGATCGGCAAGCACCACAGCCGGCCATCTATCATGCCTTCCTTGCAACCCTGACCGACAACATCTACCAGGACGAACTCAAGACGGCCTTTGGCGCAGTTCGGAACCGCTTTCCCCAAGTAGTTATCGACGCCTTCAAAGGTAAGCTTAACTGGTGTGATGACATAAGGACAATCAAGCGTCTCGAATCATGTGAAGACTGGCTTGCCCCCAGTCTTCACCAAGCGCTCGACGGCTTAGCCCATTACTACGGCGAGGACTACGCGTCATGGGCATGGGGACAACAACTCACAATTAATCATCAACACTTAGCCTTTGGAAACATTCCGATTATAGGCCGGTTCTTCTCCTCTGAAACTCCGGGATGGGGCGGTCCCTCAACCCCCAACGTAGCCAAGATAAGCACCCCCGCGTTGCCTCAAGTGGTAGCTTCCAACCATGGTCCTAGCCTTCGATACATCATTGATCTGTCCACACCGGACCAAACTCGGTGGATCACATCCTCTGGCCAGTCCGGACACCTTTGGTCCGCACATTATACGGACCTCCAAAAATTCTGGAGTGATGGACAGTATATTCTTATTCCCTCACACCCTTCTCCGTCAGATATAGTGGCGCGTTTGAAGTTGCAGCCTAGCAATCGGGAGACACCAGAACCTTAAATGACTCACGAAGATATTTTTTCGCGCAACATTTTGCCAACGAGGGAGCGTACTAGATGTTGGTGGCCAATAGCATCATATACCGATCGGCTAGAGCTTATTTTCGACCCTTTCAACCGGCCTCATGGCGCTTAAATACCAGTCTTCGCCCAAAAAACAGTCATCACCAGAACAATCAACTCACACCAGAACAGCCTAAAAGCGCGTCAGGCAGAAAGAACCTCAGACCACCACGGTGGACTAAATCTCATGACCTGACGGTTCTTACAGCAGAAATCATTTGGGTTGAACCCAAGTTTCTGCTCCTACGCCGGGCTAGGCCCCGCTGCGCGACCACTTGGTGATTCTTACAGAATCAATTCAAGTGGTCTTTGCTGGAAACAAAACCTATGACACCATAACGACCACTTAACCTTACGAGCTTCGGGTCATAAGTATCTCTCTTACCTTAGATTTGCTCACATAAAAATCAACCATTGGTCACACAGATGAAGCACATCACTTACACCCACCAGGGAGCAATATGGCGCCTAACATACCTCTTGATAATCATACTAGCGTGCCCTACATACCATATATGACATCTAAGGAAGCAGGTAACGCAAAGAGCGCCCTATCCTGTGGGCTTCATGATGCTAGTCATATTACCAGCCTGCTTTCCATTCTCTTCAGAAGATTGGTACGTCAATGTGATCAAGCCCAAGAAGACATCGACTTTATTCTATTGAGCAATCGGTCGCCGAACGACCATCTCACCGACCAACGCGTTGCTCTTACTTCTCAGGACGCAGAGCACTACATCCAGACCCTACAACAAACCGAACATAAACTATGCGAAACGATGGCCTTTATTAACGAACTACAAACCATGGCGATAGCGACTGAACGATGTTTGCTACCCTCGGATTCATCCAAGCTTCAGATCTGGAAGGAACTCATTCTCAGCTATAACAACATCCATCAGCAACTACACCCCACGACTCAAGGTGTCCTATCATCCTCACAATCGACAAATGTAACTGCAGAAACCCCTCTGCCTCACTCTCCCCCTCCTCGTGAAGATTCTTAGTGGCGAGCACAGCAGAAATCACTTGGGTTGAACCCAAGTTCCTGCGGCTACGTCGAACCATGCCCAGCTGCGCGACCATTTGGTGATTCTTACTGAATCAATTCAAAGGTCTTTGCTGTACCTAGCAGCCGGTTGATTTAGCCCAGTGTGTAGCTATCGAGCCCGGCTTTTCGTGAAAAGCTCTGACGACGAGGCGAGCGTACCTGGCGGTACGCGACCGAGGAGAGACTTTTCGTGGTCAGGACCTTTCACGCAAAGACCGGCCCATAGATGCGTGCAGGGCTAGATCAGCCGGCTGCTAAGACACCCTAGCAACAACAACGTGAGTTCAAGCGTTTTATCGCATTGGCAAGCTAACCATTGAGCTTTATCGATATATCTGGACATACTTCGCCAAACGGGCCTTCAATTTTGGCCCTACACCCTTAACTGCCTCCAATTCTTCCAGGGTCTTAAACCGCCCATGTTCGCTTTGATACGTAAGGATTCGCTGAGCTATGCGTTCTCCTACGCCTGGAACAACTCGAAGATCTTCAACTGAAACCTCAGCGAGATCCATCCTACGCCCTAACCAAAGCGCTTGAACTGGTCCTAAATCATCTGGGGACACCCGTCCTCGAAGAACATTCACTGGCTTCGGCACGCTTGCCCGAACCCATCGATATCCCGCAGGGAATAACAGCCCACCGGCTAGCAACAGAGAGGCCCATATCCGGTGCATGTCCTCTGCAGATAATCTTACGTTCACGGAAACCATTCTCGAGCTTGTCACACGCAGACACAATATGAAGCTGACCGTTTTCTTTAGTAGCAAGCGAAAGAAGCTTACTTACACAAGACATCGATTATCTTTATGATACAGCAGAAATCACTTGGGTTCAACCCAAGTTCCTGCTGCTACGCCGGGCTATGCCCCCCTGCCCGACCCCTTGGTGATTCTCACAGAATCACCAAGGGGTCTTTGCTGTAGAACACCGATGCAGGACAACCAGCATGATACCATCACTGTCACTCGAATAGAACCAGTGTCATACACAAACTCTTCGAGTGATCGCGTAACACAGCAAAACCAATCGTAAGCACAGAAGCAGGTTGGGTTCAACTGAACCAACTTTGATGTAAGACCAAAAGAGCAGCTACTACTGACTAGCAGCCTGTTGATTTGGCCATGTGTGTAGCTATCGAGCCAGGCTTTTCGTGAAACGCTCTGACGACGAGGCGAGCGTACCTGGCGGTACGCGACCGAGGAGAGACTTCTTGTGGTCAGGATGTTTCACGGAAAGACCGGCCGATAGATGCCTGCAGGGCTAGATCAACAGGCTGCAAGCTCCTGCAACTTCGTTTAACCTCGTTGCACGACTACTAGTCAGCCTCTGGCATAGTTCAGTGAGGGCTCACTAAACAATTTTTTAGTAACTTATTGAAAAGCCCGCGAGGCTCACTTTACGTAGTTTTTGATCTACCTTCACGGCAGTACCAACTGCACAGCATCTGGTACCACACTCATGGTCGCCCCGAGCATACCGGGTTGTTCCCCGTCTATATCTAACAAACACTCCGTAGACTCCAAAGCTGATACTTCTATACTTTCTCCACGGGCAACGCGAACCGAATCCCAATGAATATGCTGACCTGAGTATATGCTCCAGCTATTCATAACTTCCCGCTGACCAATGTGTACGAGAAGTACAATATTCAGCCGACCATCACTATAGTCCGCATCAGGCGCGATCTTAATCCCTCCTCCAAAATAAGGAGCATTGGCTACTGCTCCCAAGAGCAACCTACCTTCATATAAAGGTTTATTATCTACCAGCACCCTTACCAACTGACGCTTGTACGAATACAAGGCAGAAATTATCGCACCAGCATATGACAGAGATCCAGCCCTTTTTCGTCCGAAGTTCAACTTTTGATCAACTAGCCCACTTAGACCAAAGCTAGCAATATTTATGAACGCTCGTCTACATACTTTTCCCGAGGGACTTTGAAATAGGCACAAACCTAAATCTGTTGATATAGTTTGGGAAGAGGCCACATGAGCAAACACCTTGATACCCTTGTTCGGCAGAGCTAGATTCCTAGCAAAATCGCCACCGGTACCTCTTCTAACCACAGCAAGTCTTACGTCCCGGCGAATAGGTTCAGTACCAATACCCATCTCCTTATCCTCCGGAAATAGCCCATTAACCACTTCGTTCAAGGTGCCATCGCCCCCCACAACAATCAGCTGATCATATCCGGTATTTATGGCATTTCGTGCCAACGCTGTCGCGTGGTTAGGGGCCTGAGTGAACACTTCATCCCAACAACCGAGGGTTGTTTCCAAACCTCGCCGCAACCCAGTCCAAGCCCGTCCGGTGGCTCCGCCACCGCTGTTGGGATTCACTATCACCATTGAGCGCATATTCATGTGTAATCCTCGAGGACCACCTCTACAAGGTCTCTTATCCGGAGAGCTGGCGCTGCACGTCGAAGATGAGTACTGCATCGCGGCGAGAGAGCTATCAGAGATCGAGCACCCGTCTCAACGAAGGCTGCAACTTTCTGATGGGCCAGTTCCCAGGCTGTTTCCGGAGCCGATAGGGGCAGTAATCCCGCTGCACCACAACAATCATTCACACCATTGTGGTGAAAGAGTCCCCAATCATCCCCCAGCACTTGGTCTAACAACGCTCGAGTGCGATCTCGCTCACCAAAGGTTCGCACGAGATGACATGGCTCAAACACAAGATTATCACGCCCAGAATTAGGGCCAAGTGCGCTCCGAGACAAGCTTGAGCTAAGCGAAGAGTCCCATATTTGCTCACCTATAAACCCATACAACGTCCAGACCTCAGGCTGAAAATCTACTCCAAAATGGGGATAGAGAGTGCGAAGAGTGTGTGCGCAGGCTGGGTCGTGGGCAATAACTCGCTTCGTTTCTCCAAATGCTGACGCAAACCGACGCGCGTGGCTCACAAAACCAGTATGCTCACCGGCCCAAGCCAAGGGCGCCCCGCAGCATAGCGCTGAGGCACGGGTAACTGTAAGGTCTATTGACGTCATTTTGTTGAGAACCCTAAACAACGAAGTCACAACCTTGGGAGCGTCATGCAGGCTCTCACACCCTGCTAAGTATACATCAACACCAGATCGACGAAGCTGTACCCCTGCATCTTCGAGAGCCTTAACCAGAGCCGGTTCACCACTCTTACCATATTGATTGCCGGCAACCCCAAAACACGCTGCTGCTTCAGCCACCGCATTTGGCACCCGCCCATTCTCAAAAAGCCGGTTGCGGGTACGTAGCATCCATAATGCTACTTGATTATCATGCAAACATGCCTCTTCGCAGGCTCCACACGAAGTGCAGTGATAGGGTATATCGCCTACTTCCGCCGCTGAGACCATCCCCTTTTGAAGCAGACCAGCTAAGCTCATCAGCCGCTGGGGAGCAGACGTCTCTCGAGCCTCTATCTCAGCAACCGGACAAACTGAGCGGCAAAGGCTTGGGCACGCAGAACACGTGGCATATGCCCGACTCTCTTCATCAGAAACAATAGGCAACGCTGGGCGTCGCACGGAAGTTGCCCCCTCACCAGACGAACCATGAACAATCCTTTTCAACTACGACCACGGTCCTTTCTGCCCACAACTCCACTCTCTTGAGGATTTCTTCATCGGGTCATGACAGTATGTGACCAGGATCGATGGAGCGGGCAAGCGCCCGCGCAACATCTTCAAACGCGTATAACGAATGAGCCTCGGAAGAGGCTAGCGAACTCCCGGAGTACAAAATCCGCCCCCCCTGCTTTTGAGCATAAGCCAGTGCGGACTGACGGGCTCGACTATTTTTCGCTCGTACAACGATCGTGGCCGCTTCCGGAGTCATGAAGTCAAGCCATACATCGCCCCAACTCGCCCATTCTATCCCCCGAACAAACGTTTGCGTCGTACTCCACGGAAGCTCCACTTCAATGACCTCATCAACACGACCGGCTTGCGCCCAAAAAGTGGTGTCTTCACGGGCGATACCATCCCATTTATGAGCAGCCGCTCTCAGTTGCTGCATCTGGGCCGCAAGAAGCTCCTCCGATGGGGCAACAAGCTCGAGAGCAATGTATCCGGTCGAGCCATCCGGCCATACTCGAGCCGCAACCGGTCTGACCCCGTGTCGGAGAATATGAGCCATAGCGTGCACTGCATCAGCAAATTGACCAAAACTCATCCGCAAGCTTCGATGGTATGGTTGCCGTTGTACCACTCGTAGCGTCGCTTTGACCAACCAACCAAAGCGTCCGGCACCACCAACAAAGAGGTGCTTCAAACACGGCCCCGTGGATGCGTGAGGAGCCGCCCGCGTTTCTATTGGCTCACCACTGGGTAAGACGCCACGAATGGACATACATACATCATTAAGCTGTCCGAAGCCGACCGAACGCCTCACTAAAACACTGTGGGCAAGCGCGGCCCCCACTGACATCAGACGCGCCCTAGGGTGAACAGGCCCCATCGTTAATCCGTGCGCATTCAGTACCGACTCCAATCGTTTCACGATCACGCCCGCCTCAACCTCAACAAACAAAGAACGCTCTGAAATTCGTTTGATTCGATCCAAATGACCTAGGTCAACAAACATAGATTCTAGTCGCGTGCTCTTTTCACTTTGGTCACTCAACAACGGAATGGCTCGGGCATTGGCCACCCGAAAGAGCGCGGAGAGTGCACCTTCGTCGGGAGGCCGAATAATGGTTTTATGACCCTCTTGAGTTACATTTCTCGCCCCCACGGCAGCAGCGAGCGCTCGGGGCAAACCAGGAGATGGTCCCTTAAACGGAAGACGAGCAGGGGTATACCGGGTCAGTCCCAATTTTCCAGGATTCATGATTCTCGACCGATCGAAAGCTGTCGCAACCGCCGACAGTAATTTCTTGCCACCGACCCCCAACTCACGATCCATACCCGGTGCCCGAGCCACCCCTACGCCCTGATGATGAGCGATAGTCCCTCCCGCATCGTGGACTGCTTGCAACGTATGATTAAGCACCCGATCGTAGCGTTCCAAGGTGTCTTCTAGATTTTTCTGATCTCCCGCCAAACCGGTAAAGCGAAACTCTATCGCACATCCCTCGGGTCGAGCGTGCGTGAAACTGCTCGTGACGAGAACATCCCGACTCACCGCCCGCTTCACCGCTCGATATAGAGGCAATAGTCGATCCCAGGTGGTCGTAACATCAATGAGATCAACAAATAGACCCGCCGTAAATAATGGAGCGGCCAGAAACACAACCTCGTGTCGCTGATAGTTAAACCATTCTTGCCCCGGACCAGGACCGAGATCCTCACCTCCTTCGGACATCACCAGCTCCCGAACAACCCCCGCCTCCGCGTGGGCCATCGGGCCAACCCCATCAAAAGCAAACAGCAAAAGACCATCTCGAGAAAGCGCCGTACGGGCTTGATTGAGTAGCATCGGCAGCGCAAACACAGACTGCGCTGTGCGCTCCACGACACGTTGGCGAAACTTCGTCAATTGGCGCCGAGCAAAGGTACGCTTCGATGTCATCGTCCCTTGAGGTACAAATATATCCAAACCCAAGGCTTGACTTGCATCTAGCGCCTCTTCTGGCTGGCGCCCCAAGTTTCCACGAAACTCAAAAGTATCGTACAGGCGAACGATCGACGGCTGTATGCCTGCCCGCATAACTCGGCGCATGCACTCTAGGCCCCGAGTAATAGATGCAATCCGATAGCTACAAAAGACGCGCGTAACCGGTTGCTCGTGAATACGCAGGACTACCGAAGTCATCACGCCGAGGCACCCCTCACTGCCAAGCACCAACCGATTCCAGTCTGTGGTGGGTGGTGGTCGCGGCCCGGAGAAATGCCGCCGAATCTGACCCGCCGTCACCGTTTCGAGTCCAAGAACCATATCCCCTATCGCACCATATCGACTATATAGGTGCCCCACACTGCCCGTGGCCAGCCAGCCCCCTACCGTTGCGCTCATCATGGAGGATGGGACATGCCCCAGCGTAAACGCACGAGCATTAAGCCAACGTTCGAGCCTTTCCCCAAGAATTCCGGTCTCGACTTCAATCAGCAGATCTTCGGGGGAGAAATGCCGAACCCGTTTCATCCGCTTCATATCCAGCACAATGCCTCCCTCTGAAGGACGAGATCCCCCCATACGACCGGTTCCTGTCCCGTAAGGTACCACCGGCATGCTGAGACGAATGGCCAATGACAAGACTTGGCTTACTTGTTCCGCAGTGCTTGGCCAGACAATCACCTCAGGGATCGCACCTACTCGTCCAGCTCGCAACTCCAAAACATCCCGAGTCCAACAGTCCCTAGCATAAGCCAGGCGATCACCATCCGCGGCAGAGACTCGCTCCGCACCAACAATACGGCTCAGATCACGCAGCACCGCGGTCGAGGCACCAGGTCGAGGCAACATTGACACGCTCAAAAGTTTACCCCATACACCGAGGCTTGCGCACCGGAGTTCTGCGCACGTCCAGATACTTTGCGCGGTCTCTGAAGATCCTCCATGATGAGAAAGATGGTGGAATCCCGTTCTCTGCTCAGGATCCAATATGCATCCTACCGCGCATTAAGTGCGCACTATACCGGACACATGGTCAACGGTGCTATTCCGGTATCCGGTGTTGACCTCTCCTCCATCATCGAAGGTGACATCGTAGTGGTGGAACTACAATCACCTGACTACTTGCAGTTTGTAATATCCACACGAATAGAACGTATCAGTGAGCATCAAGATGCACTCTTAACTTTCGCTCCAGAAGAACAAGCAGCAGTTACTTCCCTTCATCAATACATCTCGACCACCGCGTTTATCAGCGCTTTGGAACAAGAACCCCACAATACTCATCCAAGAATCTTAGCTCATTGGCAGGTAGATACCTTAGCCCCTACCACTGAATCTTCGAAGGTCCTTCAGTCAACCCTCCCCCCAGTGTCGAAACGTTCCCCCTCTCTACCACCAGCACAGGCCTCACTTCTGCGAGCCGATATCCGCTGCCCCACAGTCTTAAGCTTTATATCCCTACTCAACCAATTCGAACCGGAAGGCCTGCTCCAACTTACGGCCTCAAATCTATCTATACATCCTCAAAACCCCATCAAGCTAAAATGGATTCTACCAGGCTATCATATTATCGAAATGACCGCTCTTATCTCCCGGATCGAGATAGATTTTATCATCCTAATTCTAGACAAGAGTAGTGAATCTTTTAATAGACTGTGTCGATACAATCAAAGCTATCATGCCCGTGCTCGTCGTGAGCGAGAGATCGAGCGAGGACAAAACAACGAATCTCATACGTTAAGTTACCACTGGGAACCAATCCCTGAACCCCAAGACAATCTGCCCCTGAGTCGGCGCATTCAAAGGTTAAGTACCGAGCAAAAGATCAACCTTGCCCTAAGCGGAAAACGACAGGAACGTATGGCCTTGGCTCGAGATAGTAACCGTCAAATTCATCACTATGTACTAAAAAATGCTCGTATCACCCTCGAAGAAATCATCTACATAGCCCGCCTTCCTTACGTTAATCCCGATGTTCTTCACAAAATCGCTGAAGATCGTCAATTGACCAGGCACACCGCAGTGATCAAGGCTCTTGTAGGTAACCCCCGTACACCTGTTGCTTCCGCGCTGCGCCTAGTTGGGCGACTTTCTCGGGCAGACTTGATGGAGCTCTCCAGACGAACCGGGATGCCCCGAAGACTACTTCAATCCATACGTGCCAAACTCAAACAACACCAATGAACCCTCCCCCATTATGGATTGGAACCCTACGGTTCAGCTTCAGCTTGTCACAGACTTTAATCCGTTCTGCAGTTCTACAGCAGAAATCCCTTGGGTTGAACCCAAGTTCCTGCTGCTACGCCGGGCTATGCCCTGCTGCGCAACCCCTTGTTGATTCTTACTGAATTACTAAGGGGTCTTTGCTCTACAACTCTAATTCCCTCAACAATTATCCAACTGTCGCGACAGTGAGGGCCAGTTGATGAACCTCAATCATATCACCAAGATCTTCAACTCACCGCGCACTAAGTTGTAGCCAACCCTCTTGTTCAAAGACATAAACGTTCATTTTCTCGACGAATTTTACTTCTTTTTCGCCGTCCCTTGACGGTGTGCCGGTCGGATCTATCTCTAGGCCATGAGAGGTGCTCAGAAAACAAGACCACCATAGACTATCTGAACTCCCACTTGACGGGCAGACCATTGTAACTAGCTCTAAGTCGCCACCTAGCAGCCTGTTGATTTAGCCTTGTGTGTAGCTATCGAGCCAGGCTTTTCGTGAAACGTTCTGACGACGAGGCGAGCGTACCTGGCGGTACGCGACCGAGGAGAGACTTCTTGTGGTCAGGATGTTTCACG
>JAHQVK010000190.1 GCA_019634385.1 Myxococcales bacterium
GGTCTTTCCGTGAAACATCCTGACCACAAGAAGTCTCTCCTCGGTCGCGTACCGCCAGGTACGCTCGCCTCGTCGTCAGAACGTTTCACGAAAAGCCTGGCTCGATAGCTACACACTGGGCTAAATCAACAGGCTGCTAGTCATCGGCTGAGATAGCTCAATAGTAAGACTATTTACGTGTCTGAAGTAGAAAGAAGCCCCGAGGTGGTGAAAAATTATTCATAAAATATTGGTGCAACCCCTCCATGTTAAATGATATTATCAACAATAAATATAAATATATTCGTAGCTATGGTGTTCATCTGGTCGAGACTCAACTAGAAATTAAAGTCATGACTCTAAAACCTTATGCCTTAGGAATAAACGCAAAACTTAGTGGATTAGTCATTTCTTTAGGCACTGTTTTCATCTTCAGTACCCCCGCTCAGGCCATTGATCTCACTGCCGGAGATTGGACACTTAGCGTCAATGGCAACGTAAATGCACACTATCTATATACCGTGTGTGATCCGGGGCCATCGCCAGAAGTGGCCGGAAATGTGCTGATTTGCCAGTCTTCGGAGAATGTTAGCTCAGTAACGAACGGGGTTTTACCCTCTACACTCCAAACCAGCGTAAAGACCACGCAGCTAGGATGGGATCTCAAGGCATTCTTTGGTTTTTGGACTGGCTCTGTGGCTAACGCGGGAATCACCGATCTGTCGGCGGTTGATGTTCGACAGGTTTTCCTCACTTTCGGAAAAGAAGACATCGGAACTTTCAAGCTCGGGCGTGATTTTGGGCTCTTCGGGCTCGATGCTGTACTCAATGACATGAGCTTAGTAGGTGTAGGCGCTTCTGCTGCGGTACAAAGCCCGCTAAACACGCAACTCGCCGGCATTGGCTACGGCTATATCTATGCAGACAGGCTTTCACAGATAAATTACACCACACCGGACCTCAACGGACTATCTGCAACCATTGGCATCTTCCAGCCTCTAGATCTCTCTACCCTTGGGGCCAACAGCCTCGATGCTATTGATTCCGGATCTGCCGCTCCCGGCGTTCAAGCCCGTGTAGCCTACAACTTCGACCGCACGGTAAAGGGTTTTATCTCCGCAACGGCAGTAACGCAGAACGTCAAGGCCCAGGGGAGTGAAGCAGTGGCCGACTACCAGGCTTACGGACTAGAACTTACCGCAGTCTTCAACGTTGGCGTTATTGGCGCTGTGGCCTATGGCTACTATGCGTCGGGTCTGGGAAGCGTGGGACTTTTCTTTGACGCAGTTGACGCCAGCGGAGAGGCCCGAGACAGCTATGGTGGAATGGCCCAGGTCACCACAACCCTTGGAAAAACAAAAATTGGTGTTAACGGTGGTCTCAGCTGCCTAGAGCAAACGGATAACGATCCTGATACCAACATATTCTGTAATATTCGAGGCACAGGTGGGATCTACCATGCACTCACCAAAAATCTTCAGCTTCTCTTTGAAGGAACCTATATGATTGCAGAGAACCATGGCGGTGAGCAACTGACCAATGCAACCTTCAACGCTGGTGCTTTTCTTAGTTTCTAAAGCAGCCATTGGTGCGAATTTCGAGTGTTCATATTGTTTCTGGTACAGCTTTTACGGTCAAAACTAATTTTGAGTATATATATAATATTTGGTACGTAGTTCGTGAAACAAAAACCGCTTGGCGCATGATTAAAGCAGAAATTACTTGGTTTGAACCCAAGCTCTTGCTTCTACGCCGGGCTATGCCCCGCTGCGCGGTGCTCGCGGTTCAAAGAACGTTCTTCGCATAAGTGCTTGCATGATATCTATTACCGCTTTCGCGGGCTCAAAAGTATTTGTGGCAAGAGTGATTATATAATATTAGCTACGGTGTTCTCGGTCCAAATTTTTTGCTGCTTAGCTGTGGGGATCCGTCCCCATCTTGGGTGGAAGAGAATTTTTTGTCCCGCCGAAACTGGCCGAAGTTCTTGCATGGCTGGTTGATTTGGTCAGTGAGTATAGTTCGAGCTAGGCTTTTTGGGGAATACTTCACCGAAGAGGATGTATAGCGGGCGTATGCTCTTGATGCGGGGTAAGCTTAACGAGATTTTCAGGGAAGACCGTCCGAAGAATGTGTGCTGGGTCAGAAAAGCGGGCTGCTAAGGCCTTCTTTCTGCGTTAGTGGGGTAAGTTTAATTCTATCAGTAAAGCTAAAAGTTTCACCGACCAAAACTATATATTTGGGTGAGTGTTCCCCCATAAAGTTCGGCGGATATTTCGCACACAAAAATCATTCATGAACTATGTGGCATCGACTTGGTAGACGGTGGCTCGCGCTGAAGAACGCTCACCAAAGTGAGCTCGAAAGGATTGGAGCCTTTTGTACGAGGTGGTTTCTAGTACCTCTCTAAATTCAAGATGTTCGATCAAACAAAATAGTGCTACCTCCAGAAAGCTGAGTTCCCGCCCAGGTGGCAGTGCCGCTAGCGTTTGATCTACATGTTGATCAAGCCAGTTGAGCATACCGCGAAGGCCAGTGTATAGCTTCTTACTATAGAGGGAGTTCCGGTCTTCATCCATGAACCGACTCATGACAAACGATCCCTCCGTTGACATAGCTTGTAGGGTTAGTTCTTGTGCGTTGGCCACGATATTCATGTCCTCGTTCTCATAAGCCCACTCCGGCCATACGACCTGCATTTGCCGCCGGCTTCGGCGGATCAGTTCGCGGCAACTGTTGAGTGAGCCAAACCAGGTGGTGGACGCGATCCGGAGACTGGGAATTCGCAAGCCAGGGTGGTCACCATAGACTCTTGGGTCGGTTATGGAGAGATCTGGTACTACGCCAAAGGCGTAGGATAATTCGGCCTCCATGGCGAATATCTTCACGATTCGGGTGAAGTGAGAGGTTGATCGGCCAATGATATGAATCGTGTGTGGGGTCGGCGTACTATCTTGCACGAATCATTATATAGCAAAGACCGCTTGAATTGATTCTGTAAGAATCACCAAGTGGTCGCGCAGCTGGGCCTAGCCCGGCGTAGCCGCAGGAACTTGGGTTCAACCCAAGTGATTTCTGCTGTACGGCAAAGACCGCTTGGTTTCTCGAAAAGCCTGGCTCGACAGCTACACACATGGCCCAATCAACAGGCTGTTTAGTTGTGAGGGGCTTTTGAGCCCTCAGATGGACCTACGACGAGGGTGTGCATATCCCAAGAACGGTCCAGGAGCATGGCAAGAGCACCGGCGGTGGTGAGCAAGGCGGTTATTGCAAAAAATACCGGATACGCCAGGTTGGGCTCGAGTACCAAATGGGTGGTGTCCGCGAGTCGTCCGCCGGTGGTGGCTCCTATGAAGCCAGCAATGAGTACTACGCTGGCTTGTAATGTATACTCGGTCCCACCATTGCGGGGATCACAACGGTCCATCATGGTTGTGAAAAGCGCAACCGTTGCCATACTGCCGACAAATCCATCTATCAGCTTTACCCCCGTCACAACTATAAATAAGTTTTCGGTGGAGAGGAGGTTGGGTAGGGCCCAGGCGGCAACCCCGAGGGCCTGAAGCAATCCATAACCTACCAGAGCCTTTTTACGGGGAATGAACCCGAGCAATAGACCGCCAAAGATGGCGCCTAATAAGCTGCATAAGCTATCCATTCCGGCTAACCACCCGATCTCTTGCAAGGAGAAGCCGAGATCGACCAGCATTGGGCGAGTTACGCTGCCCGCCATTTGTTCACCCAACTTATAGGTGATGAGGAGAAAGAGCCATAACCATGCGCCAGGACGTTGTATGAAGCTCCATGGACTCGGTAATATATCGGTGCTAGGGGGTTCTGGGGGTTCTCGAATGAAGAATACCGGGATTGAAGCCCCAAATATAAGCAAGCCCATGACATAGAAACTCACTGACCAACTAAGTTGAGCAAAGAGGATGAGTAGAATACTGCCGCCTAAGATCATACCCAAGCGGTAACCGCCGACTTGAACACTGTTGCCCCATCCCCGTTCATTGGCAGTCAGGAGCTGAACGGCTAATCCGTCAGTAGCAATATCCTGGGTGGCGGATATAAGACTACTGACGAACATGAAACCTAAGAGTGCCTGGATGGCATGTTCAGGGGTGCGAGTAGCCAATCCACATATCACCACTATCGACAATATTTGGAGAGGAATCAACCAGCTCCGCCGGCGGCCTACAGCGGCCCACCAATAACGGTCGACGATGGGGGCCCAAAATACTTTGAGTAGCCATGGTGCAAAAAGAAGCGTCGTGTCTCCGATAGCGGTCAAAGAAGCACCGTTCATTCGCATCAAAGAGGGCACAGCTTGAGTAAGAAAGCCGTAAGGAAGGCCTTGACTAATGTATAGTGAGGTAAGCAGCAGTAGTTTTTGCCATCGCGGTAGCACTAGTTAAGGTCTATCCCACAACCTCAAAAATTGACACGCTGAAGGGCAGGTTCTCATGCCTTACGTTGATGACTAATGCAGTCGTGTGGGACTTCGCACGTATACTTGAAGATGGAGTTCGATTAGGTATGCATATATATCTCGAAAAAGATATTGAAAAGTCTACAGCAAACACCACTTGGTGATTCTATAAGAATCACCAAGTGGTCGCGCAGCGGGGCATAGTCCGGCGTAGATGCAGGAACTTGGGTTTGACCCTAGCTCTTTCTGCTGTACGTTGATGATGCATGAGTACACCCTTGTATTCACGCCAGCTTCCATTCCAAGTGATTTCTGCTGTAGGTGGCCTCTAGCAGCCTGTTGATCTAGCCCTGCCCGCATCTGTCGGTGGTCTTTCCGTGAAACGTCCTGACCACTAGCAGGCCATCGGAAAAGTGAGTTAGGCGCTTCGCGGGTCCATTTTCCGTGGAACGTCTGGACCGGCTTCGCCTTTCATTGGTTGCATACGCCCGGTATGCGCCTTCTTCATCCGGAGCGTTCCACGGAAAAGATACTTCGCGGATCACCCATCCCACTTCTCCGATGGCCTGCTAGAAGTCTCTCCTCGGTCACGTACCGCGAGGTACCTTCACCTCGTCGTCAGAGCGTTTCACGAAAAGCCTGGCTCGATAGCTACACACAAGCCCAAATCAACAGGCTGCTAGAGATACTGGTTAGGATCCTACCACTTTGATTATGCATGCTGACCTTTGGTACTCGCTCCAAATGCCACTTGGGATGGTTGCCGAGGGGAGAACAGTCGGGTGGCCACTGAGCTCGACTCCGGCCCGGCTGACTGTACGTTGGGCCGAACGATCGTGGTTGAGACAGGCGGGTCCCTCTATCCCTGATTCGCTTTTGTGGGTTTTGTGAACCAGACGCTAATGCACTGTCTTCTTTTCAAAGAGGTGGAGAAGCTTGGTCGTAGGGCTCTCTTTGGGTGGGTCGTCTTTCGTGCCGTTGTGGTGTAAGTAATAGGGCAAACAATGCTCACATGGAAAAACATATATGGGTCCCTTATCGTGATGCTTGCTTCCGCGTGCGGTGAGCTTTCTGGAGGCGCTGGAGAGCGATGTACTGACAAGGGCCTATGTGTTCCCGGCTTAGAATGCAAAGCCAACAACATTTGTCAGATTCCACTGGAGGACGTAGCCGAAGAAGAGTCAGAACAAGAGTCAGAACAAGAGTCAGAACAAGAGTCAGAACAAGAGTCAGAACAAGAGTCAGAACAAGAGTCAGAACAAGAGTCAGAATCCAATGCTGAGTTGGGCTTCTTTGTCACCAGCACCACGCAGGACGGAAATCTGGGAGGCTTAGATGGGGCTGATGAGATTTGTCAGAGCCTAGCTACGGCCGTTGATGCTGGTGATCGCACATGGCGAGCCTACCTGAGTGCGGACAACGGCGGCGAACCCATCCATGCCCGCGACCGCATTGGTGTGGGACCTTGGTACAACGCGGAGGGCATCACGCTCGCTGCCGACCTCGATGAACTACACCAGCTGAGCGGGGATCAAGATATCTTCCTCACCGAAACCGGGGAACAGGTCAACGGGCAGTGGAACGGTGTTCCCCCCAACGAGCACGACATCATGACTGGTTCAGACTTCCA
>JAHQVK010000021.1 GCA_019634385.1 Myxococcales bacterium
GGCCGTTCTTTCCGTGAAACATCCTGACCACAAGAAGTCTCTCCTCGGTCGCGTACCGCCAGGTACGCTCGCCTCGTCGTCAGAACGTTTCACGAAAAGCCTGGCTCGATAGCTACACACTGGGCTAAATCAACAGGCTGTAAAGACACGTCCTAGAATTGAGTGGTATGGGTTACTACTGCTATGTAACTGTAAAGATACGCCGGAGCTTTATGTTCTAGGTAAGATACAGCAAAGACCACTTGTTGATTTTTACAGAATCAACAAGTGGTCGCACAGTGGGGTATAGCCCCGCGTGGAAGCAGGGAATTGGATTCAACCCAAGTGATTTCTACTGTATCTGGCAAGAAAACCTCTTAGGGACAGGTCGGCAGATGAGGTAGTGGAAGCTCAAGCCCTCCAGATATAAGATAACTATCGAAAAGTGAGAAAACGACGACCAATGAGTTCACAGTAATAGGGTCTGACTCATGCGCTACATTGTTGGATGAATTAATACTTGTGGGTGTTTGCCGTCGTCGGCGTCAACATTTTTGCCCGTGATCCGCCCTATAAATAGCACTCTTTGGTGGTGTCGACGATTTCGCTAAATGCTTTCGAATGAGAAAAGTGGAATTGGCCTTACATGAAAAAGTATTTCACTATGGAAAAGCCTAGATCTATCCGGCTCAGGCTAGGGCGTGTTCATAACCTACGGCTGCGGAGATGAGGCCGTATCCTGCGTTTGTGAGGTTCGGCTCCGGAGGGAGGGTACTGGATGTACCCGGCCGAGGGGCCAGAAAGGGGTGCGAAGCCACCGACGCCTTACAACCGCAGGAAACCAATCAGAACATGGTCCGGAGGTCAAAGACACGCCTTAGCAGCCGGTTGATTTGGCCATGTGTGTAGCTATCGAGCCCGGCATTATCGTGAAACGCTCTGACGACGAGGCCAGCGTACCTGGGGGTACGTGACCGAGGAGAGACTTCTAGCAGGCCATCGGAAAAGTGGGATGGGTGATCCGCGAAGTACCTTTTCCGTGGAACGCTCCGGATGAAGAGGGCGCATACCGGGCGTATGCAACCGATGAAAGGCGAAGCCGGTCCGGACGTTCCACGGAAAAAGGACCAGCGAAGCGCTTAACTCACTTTTCCGATGGCCTGCTAGGGTTCGCGCAGCGGGGTATAGCCCGGCGTAGAAGCAGGAACTTGGGTTCGACCCAAGGGATTTCTGCTGTAGATGGACTTGTCACTCGAATAGATCACAAGGATTTTGAGATAAGCAAAACTCTGCAATAAGGAGAAGTCTAGCGATGGATTAGCTTCAATACTTTTTGTGCTGACCTCTGCTGAGCTCCCGAGCTTACGTGATGTGGCAATGACGAGCACACCGGCTTTGCAGGTGGACTCGTGGGTGGTTGACTAGGAGTCAATAGGCTAAAGCGCAGCCCTCGGGGGATTGAAACTTCGGTACGATGGCATCTACTGCGAAGCGGCTCAGCGGCAATAGAAGCGAGATATATTGCGTCAGAGCGGGGATGGTGGAAGATAGATGACGGTCAAAAATTTTAAACTTGATGAAGATACCGTTGTGCTGCCGAAGGGCACACGAGTCCTTCTGCGTGTAGATATCTCCGGTGAGGATGGGCACTTACATAAAGAGGCTTCTTTGGCGGTTGTCCGCGACCTTAGGCACCATACTTACGTTCTCGAGACGCCGAGCGGTCGGAGGCTGACTGCGCAGCGGGACCAAATCACGATGCAGCGGGCGGACCTACTGGCTGATCTAGGCCGACGGCACTGGGACTTCAGGAAGCTGAAAGATGAGGTCATCTACTCGGCAGTGGTCGGGAGTCAGGCGTGGGGGCTCGCCAATGCCGATTCCGACGAGGATGTGCGGGGCTGTTTTGTAGCGCCCTTCGATGAATCGAGTGGTCTTTGGGATATGCCGTACACCCTTCAAGACCCGACCGGAGAATCTTCTTACTGGGAGGTTGCGAAGCTGGTTGAACAAGGACTCAGGGGGGATGCCAACACGCTGGAGACTCTCTGGTCGCCGCTGTATAAAGAGGTTAGGCCCTTGGGTGAGCGTCTCCTTAGCATGCGAAGGATGTTTGTCTCGATGAACATCCTCGGGAGCTTTGGTCGATATGCCCAAAGCCAGTTCAAGAAGATGGCCCGTTCCCTGGAGAGGGATGAGGCGGTGCGAACGCTCATCCAAAAGATGGGCAAAGGGGATGTGGGAGATGCGGTTCAGGCGGCGGCGTTTCTGAAGGGCGCTGGATTGGGAATGTCCGCGGGGACGGCAAAGAAAGAAGTCCATGCCCTTTGCCGGTCGTTGTTTGACCGAGGCCTATTGCCGGGGACGAGTTTTACGGACTTTCGATCAACTGTCGTCAATGGAGGCGGGGTCCGGTTGGAGCCGTCATCTTATCGGCCCAAGAACGCCTACAATCTTCTTCGGCTGCTTCACTCTTGCGTGTGCTGGCTTCGAACCGGAGAGCCACTTATTCAAGTGCAAGGAGCGCTACGTGTGCGACTCCTTGAGATCAAGGAACAGAAGATTCCTATGGAAGAGGTGGTGGCTGAGGCCAAAGCCATCGCTGATACGCTCGATGACGAGGCTGCGACTTCTCGCTTGCCGGAACGTCCGGACTACAGAGCGGCAGACGAGTTTCTCAAGGTCTGTCGGCGGGAGCAGGCGCGTCGCGTCTTTGCGCTCCCGTCTGGTCTGGATGAGGGGCAGCGAGAAAAGGTGGAGGTCTTGGGTGATGATTGGACACCGGAACTCGTCCCGGAGGCCTTGCCGCCGGACATAGATGCGTCCGCCCTCAAAAGCTTTCTTCGGCGATACATTGAACCCACGAGCGAGCGCCATGTGCAGGCGCTCTGGGTGGCTTTGACCGGCGCACATGCCTACGGCTTTCCGTCGCCGGATAGCGACGTAGACCTAAAGGGATGCTTTGTGACCCCCGCGGATAGTCTTCTTGGAATCAAGGCACCCAAGTTGAGCATCGATTTTCTTGGCGACTGGGAAGGCCGGGAGACCGACCTGACGCTCAATGAATTGGGTAAGTGTGCGAGCCTGCTTCTTTCGGGCAACGGCAACATGGTTGAGCGGTTCCTTGGGCCTTTTCAGGTATTGACCACGCCATTGGGTCACCGTCTCGCAGCACTTGCGCGAGGCTCGCTTTCGCAGCGGGTTGCTCGGCACTACCATGGGTTCTTTCGGGGCATGTGTCGAGAATCCGGGGTGGAGGCCAAGGCTGGAGGCCGGACGGCGAAGAGGATGTTGTACGCGTACCGCGTTTCGTTGACGGGCATTCACCTTCTCCGAACCGGGGAGGTGGTCACCAACGTCCGGCCGCTGGCGGAGCAGCACGGATTCAGTCGGGTGGTCGATCTGATCAACATCAAAGAACAGGCTGAAAAGCAGACGGTGAGTGAATCCGATGCAATGCAATGCCTCGCAGACTACGAGCGCCTTGAAGTCTTGCTCCACGAGGCTCTGGAGAAGAGCGTGCTGCCGGAGGAGCCGCCGAACGCAGATGAGATGAATGCCTTTGTGGTAGGTCAGCGATTGCGTCTGATGAATCAACGAAGGTGAAGTTGGGCCGCAACCCAGCTTCGGAGTGATCGTTTACCCGTTGCTATCTCCGCATTCACCACCGCGACGGCCAAGCAAACGCCAGCTCATGGGACGTTCGGTGATACCGCTAGGTGGTGGAGCAAGTCTGTCCTACAACAGAAAGAACTCGGGTTGAACCCAAGTTCCTGCTTCTACGCGGGGCAATGCCCCGCTGCGCGACCCTTGTTGTTTCTTACCGAATCAATGCTGTATTGGGCCGAACTTTGGGTGATGGATACTCACCGGAAAACGTATGCTCGCTAATGGGTGTGATTTCTGTCGGTAAGCCATATGTCTTCGTACCTTAGCAGCCGGTTGATTTAGCCCTGTGAGTAGCGATAGGCCCGGCTTTTCGTGAAACGATCTGACGACGAGGAGAGCGTATCTATCGGTACGTGACCGAGGAGAGACTTTTCGTGGTCAGGACGTTTTCACGGAAAGACCGGCCGATAGATGCGTGCAGGGCTAGATCAACAGGCTGCTAGATTGGGGGAGTTTGCTAGTGGATATCGTTTTACAGCAAATACCAATTGAATGGATTCTGTAAGAGTCACCAAGGGGTCGCGCAACGGGGCATTGCCTGGCGGAGAGCAGGAACTTGGGTTCAACCCAAGTGATTTCTGCTGTAACTGAGATCTGGCTGTAACAAGCGCAGATGGAAGAACATGACTTCTTCTGGAAAAGAGCTGTACCAGAGATCAGGATCTACACCAGCTGAATGTATGAGTTAAGGAGTCTAAGGTCGTGGGTTTACCGGCGGAGTGAGACCCGGTGCTGGGGTGGCTGGAGGTTGTGAGATGCACACCACCTGACAGATGCATGTACGAAAATAAGGAGCTATTCTCGGAAATATAGAGCTCCTACTGGATAGGAGCTTGACGATAGCTAAATCCTCTGGAAACGCACGATGCGTGCTTACCATTCTTAGTCCGAACCTAGCCTCTAATACTGCGGTACGGTCGGTTGTCCTAGCCGAGATGGCGGAAAGGATGGGTGAAAAAGTGAGGATCATCGGGTCGGTGCCGAAGGACCACAAGCTCTGGGGGCCATTTCAATCTTTCGCAGAGAATTGTGACGTACAGATCCTTCCACTTCACACCCTGAAAGACTTACTGCCCGCTTCCCGGTGTCTACGTAGCATGCTTGCGGAGTGTGATGGACCACTAATTATTACCAAGCCGGACCCGCGCAGCTTGGGAGTGGCTCTGTTAGCGGGAGTTAATCCTCGAGGTCGCGGGGTTGTTCTTGATATCGACGATTGGGAGCTTAGTTTTCGCATGGAAGATGAAGGAGGGGCACCATCTTCTTCTGCAACCCACCGGTTCTTAAAACAATTATCAGCATCGGTTGAACTCGGACGAATGCTTAGAGTGGCAGGGATCTGGAGTTGTGAGGAGGTGAGCCGCTGGATGCCACACAAAACGGTAACCAACACCTGGCTTCAGAAGAAATTTGGGGGCGTAGTCCTTCCGCATGTTCGGGATCCGGATATCCTCCATCCGCGGCCTGGGGATGAACCAAACGAGGTACGAACATCACTCAATATGGATGATGAGAAGCTTTGGATTGGGTTCATAGGTACGCCACGCGAGCATAAAGGCGTATATATTCTTATCGAAGCACTTTCGGGCATCGATGAGGCATCGCGGCCTGGTCTAGCGTTTTTTGGATGTTCTCTGGAAGATGATGTTTCTCGGGGTATCTGGGAGAAAGCGTTGTCGATGATTGGAGAAAATCATCTATGTCGCAAAGGCAACTTTCCTATCTCCGAGTTGGCCAACCATGTTGCGGCGGTTGATGTTATCGCGATTCCAAGCTTGATCAGGGCGAGAAGTGTTGGCCAGATTCCAGCCAAACTTTTTGATGCTATGGCGATGGCCAAGCCGATCATCGTCAGTGATGTCAACGATATGGCCATGATTGTGGAGGGGGCTGGACTCGTCTCCAAACCGGGAGATGTTGATAGTCTTCGCCAGTGTATCCGGCAACTAGCTGCGGAGAGCACTGCGATGCGTGAGGCTCGTGGCCATAGAGCACGCAAGCGATTTCTCGAGAGATATACTCTTTCTGCGGGTACAAAGATCCTGAAGGGGGTGCTTGATCAGGCCATTGCCTGACGACCATTTGGCAGCTTTACCATATAGCCAGGCCCCCACCGTTAGACCGTCTTGGCGGGCTCTCGTCTGAGAGTCCTGATGCTTGACTATACAACAAAGACCCCTTGAATTGATTCTGTCAGAATCAACAAGGGGTCGCGCAGCGGGGCATAACCCGGCGTAGAAGCAGCAACTTGGGTTCAACCCAAGTGATTTCTGCTGTAACATGCACGCATCCATCGGCCGGTCTTTCCGTGAAACGTCCTGACCACGAAAAGTCTCTCCTCGGTCGCGTACCGCGAGGTACGCTCGCCTCGTCGTCAGAGCGTTTCACGAAAAGCCGGGCTCGATAGCTACACACTGGGCTAAATCAACCGGCTGCTAGATCAACACCCCATTGATGACGATTGAGCAAGCTCTCACTATTCCTTAGGTACACAAATGTAGGGTTGTTGCCTTGAGCTTCTACCAAGCCTATAGTCGGTGATGAAGGATAGTATGATGGTAATGGGTGGGCAGATGCGGTTTCCTTTTCTCGATCCAGATTGGCAAGGACAGCAGGATGAACCTACGAATGGACATAAAGCTTTGCCCGATACTAAAGCTCAATCTCAAAAGAAAAGTATCAAAATTGATAAGAAACAACTCATTCTGATTGCCGAAGAAGCGGACGAGGACTGCCAACCCTAACAGGTTGGTGATTTGGCTGAATAAGCGTACTTCGGATGGTCTTTGTCGTGAAAGACGCCGACCGGCTTGACCTCACCTCGGTTGCCTACGACCGGTATGTACCCGCCTCATTGCAGCCTTTCCATACACAAGGCCTACCTTGAACTATGTCTACTGAGTTGATCAACGGGCTACTAGGTTCGTTGTTCAGTGCGTACCTATCGTGGCAAGATCCGCATCGCTGATGGCGCTGCGGATCACTACAGCTGAAAGAACTTGGGTTGAACCCAAGTTCCTGCTTCTCCCCGTGGCAATGCCCCGCTGAGCGACCCCTAGCAGCCGGTTGATCTCGCCCAGCACGCATCTATCGGCCGGTCTTTCCGTGAAACGTCCTGACCACGAAAAGTCTCTCCTCGGTCGCGTGCCGCCAGGTACGCTCGCCTGATAGCTACACACATGGCCAAATCAACCGGCTGCTAGGGCGCGTCTTTAACCTCCGGACCGCGTTCTGACCGGCTTTGCCCATATTGAGGGGTCGGCGGCATCGCCACCCTTTTTCGGGCCCCTCGGTCCGGTACATCCCGTACCCTCCCTCCTGGGCCGATCGTTCACACACGCCGGCTATGGCGGGCTCAGTAGGCGGGCTTGAAGGGGCCGTTGGCATGCTTTTGGGGGCTCAACCGCTGTGTTTGAAGGCTCAGTAGTCGTTTTGGCCCTGGACTCAGAGCTTGAAACGGTTTCAGTGTGAGAAGTTGTCCCCGCCTCCGGCAGTTCACGAGCTCTCAAGCAGATAAAAGGCAACACTCAATGCGAAAATGGGCCTTCTCACCAGGCCTTCATTGTCTCCGAGCATGAGCCAGATGCTTTGGCGTTGATTGGGGGATGGCTTCGCGCGGATGGCGCTACTTGTGGCTACTCTGCCCATTGCCAATATTTCTCGCCCAAGCCTTCGCTAGCTGCGGTAGGTTCTGGGTAGCTTGGGAAGAAGAATGGACCCGAGGTAGCTCTGTCCGGCGGAATGTCTCGGAAAGAAGCCATCGGCTGCATACTGTGCAGTAGAGATCTAAGGCCGAAAATCCTCCTTCCCATGCGAATGGGGAGCCGGCTAAGTGACTGTCGAGCAATTTCCATCGGTGCCGCCAAGAAGTCAAAGCTCGCTCTTTCGTAGCATCGACCATCTCGTCACAGGGTGAAAAGCGCTCTGGGTAGTCGATGATTTCAATCAGTGGATACAGCTCGGTCGCAACGAAGGTGGTCCATCGGAGGACTTGCGCTCGCTGTGGACTGGCCACCGGTGGTAACAGGCCTCGGTCTGGGTAACGCTCGTCCAATGTGAGTAGGATGGCTAGTGATTCGGTGAGGACTTCACCGTTAATGACTAATGTGGGGAGTTTGCGCTGAGGGTTAATTGCGGCATAAGACGCTTCTCGTTGGGCGTTCTGGCTAAGTTCGACGTTGATGAATTCCACTTGGATACCAACCCAAGCACAAGCGGCCTCGATCACAGCTGAGCCCGAACGAGGACTACCATAAAGTTTATTGGACATGATGAAGTCTATCCTAGCACTGCGTTCAATAGTTCGGTACATCTGCCCCTACAGCAGAAATCCCTTGGGTTGAAGCCAAGTGCTTTCTGCTGTAGGTAACCGACGAGAGCGGAAGAAGGTCCGGGTAATAGTATGCAAAAGCGGTTGATAATGTATCACTCAATAGGGAATTTAGGATACTAGGCGAATCCTACATAAGTTGAGGCGATTTTGTCGTGAAGACATCGCCTAGCCTTACCAAAAATGAACATGATATTTATTAATGAGTAGAAAGGTATAATGCCCAAAATACATTGACCAAGGATAAATCTCATAAAGAACATGGTTGTAAAGGAGGCCGGTCTTCCGTCTGCACTATATACTCGAATATTACACGCTTTTTTTCCCAAGGTCTGCCCCTGAGCCATTAGCGTCAAATTGGTGATCACCAAACCGATGATAAATAGCACAGAAGGAGCTATGAGTAAAGCGTTGAGCTCGAAGTCGAACTTGACGCCTATAACGATTGTGATTGCCAAGGGGACAAGGGCAAACGCAGCGATTAGGCTATCGAGAATCACTGCGATGAGTCGTGTACCGCGACTTGCCATGGGGACGGTATAACTCTGCACACCGTGATGCGGGGCGGTGAACGATGGGCTCATATCCGGCAAAATAGCGGTATTTGTTGCTCTTATCAATTGCACTGAGGGGATCTCAAGCGATGGATAAGAAAAAAAGTTTGGTTGGTGTGTACGGCGTTGACGGCGTTGACCCTTGGGTCAAAAGGGCAAATATACTCAGTGGTACTTGCAGCAGAAATCCCTTGGGTTGAACCCAAGTTCCAGCTTTTCCGCGTGGCAATGCCCCGCTGCGCGACCCCTTGTTGATTCTTCCAGAATCAATTCAAGTGGTCTTTGCTGTACTGCAGAAAGCTAAGTGAGAGATCACTGGGCTTTGGTGAACCGTGCGCTCACAAAACACTATATCATCTCCATCGCTATGGAGGGACCACTCGCTCACCGTCAGTTTCGGCGCTTGTTTGCCGCTCAAGTGGCAGCGCTTATTGGGACAGGCCTACTAACTTTTGCGCTGTCGCTCCTGCTGCACGACCTAAGCGGTGAGAACGTCACCTTGGTACTAGGGAGGGTCCTTGCCCTTAAGATGATAGCTTATGTTGTGGTGGCACCAATTGCGACTGTCTTCCTCCGCTTTGCTCCTCGGCGACAGGTGCTGGTGTGGCTCGACATCGTACGTGCTGTGAGTGTCCTGTGCCTCCCGTGGGTGAACGAGGTGTGGCAAGTCTACTTGGTGATTGTTGTGCTCAATACGTCGGCTGCAGCGTTCAAGCCCCTTTTTCAGGCTACGGTAGCGCATGTTCTTACCGATGAAGCGGACTACACCCGTGCGCTGTCGCTGACTCGGTTGAGCTATGACCTTGAGAATCTTGTCAGTCCCGCACTCAGTGTATTGCTCTTGCTTGTGGTGTCTTACCCAATACTGTTTGTCACCAATGGCGTGTTGTTCTTGCTCTCGGCAGTGTTGGTACTGGGCACCACGCTGCCAGGCGTACCTCGCGACAATCATGGGTCGGAGGCTTCTCAGTCGATGCGGTTCATGCAGGGGCTTTCAATCTATTTACTCACGCCTCGCCTCCAGAGCTTGCTGGCGCTTAACCTGAGTGTAGCCGCTACTGGAGCCATGGTTCTCGTTAATAGTATCGCGTTGGTCCAGTCTCAGCTCGGGCGAGGGGAAGGGGGGCTAGCCCTAGTTATGATGTGCCTTGGCGTTGGTTCGATGATCACTGCGTTCTTTCTTCCCAGCTTACTTCGATACTGGCCTGAAGGAGCGTTGATGCGGATCGGAGTTGGGCTCAGCTCCTCGGCACTCCTGGCTGGTACCCTCTTGCCTCTAGAGCTTCCGACGGTAGGGGCGCTGTGGTTCATTGTTGGTTTGGGCAATAGCGCGGTACAGACCGCGGGCAGTCGTTTACTTCGACGCTCGGCGCTGCCTCAGCAGTGGCCGGATGTCTTTGCTGCACACTTCTCTTTGTCTCATGCGTGTTGGTTGGTGTTCTATCCGCTAGCCGGGTGGCTCTACTGGCTGAGTCCTACGAGCGCATTTCTTGGGCTTGGCGTCATCGGGCTTGGTGGGTTAATAATTTCATTGGGGCTTTGGCGATCTTACCACGAACATCCTATCACTCATGAACACCCTGCGATGGCGCACGCTCACGACGGGGGGCATGACGGGGTTCACCAACCTAGAGATAGCACCTTAGTTGGTACATCAAGGACCACTGTGCACTCGCATGCCGCGCTTCGTCATTCCCACCGGATTATTATCGATGCCCATCACCCCCGGTGGCCACGTCGCTCCTCCTACAATTCATAGTTATGATTTCGGCGCTTTACAGCAGAAATTACTTGGTTTGAACCCCGCATGGCTCACTTGCGAAAGCTTTCCATCAAAGATTTGCACCTGAATCACGCTGTCGACTTTGTACTGTAATCGAGGGAAGATTACTTTCCGCTGGGCTTTGTTGATCATTCGCTATCGTGCTCTATTTTCTTCGAAGAGGTGGGAGCTTGGTCCTGGGACTTGCGTTGGATGGGTCGTCTTTCGTGGCTACATAGTTTGAGTATGAGTCATACGATGCTGGCATGGAAAAACGTATATAGATACCTTACCGTCATGCTTGCTTCCGCATGCGCTGAACTTTCTGGGGGCGCTGGCGAGCGATGTTCCGACAAGGGTCTATGTGTTAATGGCTTGTAGTGTATAGCCAACGTCTGCCGGGCTCCGCTGGAGAACCTAAGCTCTCCTCCGAACCATTGAGATTAGTTGTCATCTATTTCTACCGCTTCTTAATAGCCTGTTGATCTAGCCCTGCACGCATCTGTGCGCCGGTCTTTCCGTGAAAGGTCCTGACCACAAGAAGTCTCTCCTCGGTCACGTACCGCTAGGTACGCTCGCCTCGTCGTCAGAGCGTTTCACGAAGATCCTGGCTCGATAGCTATACACATGGCCGAATCAATAGACTGCTAGTTAGTATTGAGGGTATGGGTATGATATCTACGCATATTTCATCTGACTAAGGGTGCCATTCTTTAGCCCCTCTACTTGATAGATCGCCTCAACGATCGACAAGATGGAGGTTGGGCGGCAACCTCCAACTCGCATCCAGCAGAGCGAGACCCAACTAAGCCCGCATTCAGGTATGCACCCAACCGCCTTTATAACATCAAAATAACAACTGATCGGGCCGATGAGGCTAGCGTATAAGCATATTCTTAGATATAGCCGAAAGTGACTCGCAGAGAGCCATGAACAATGCGGAGTAAGGGCATCGCTTTACGGTATGTATGAGTACCACCCGCGTAAGTACAAGTCATCGGTGGAATGCTGGTGAGAAAAATCAGAGAATGAATAAAAAAAACACATGAACAGAGTCCAATTCCACTTACTTGCAGCCACGGCATTACTGACTTTGTATACAGCTTGCGGTGGCGCAGACGAGTCCATGTCTTCCGAGGTAGAGGTAGAGCAGATAGACGGCAATGAACAAGCTATTTACGGAACGGACGTAGTTGGAGATGCGTTCTATGGGTCGATCAAGCTGACCTTTGCGGACGGCTCCAGCTGTAGTGGTGTATTGCTCAACAACCATGTCTTGCTGACGGCTGCGCACTGCCTCCAGCCCGCCAACACCGCCAGAGATTACCTGCCACTATTCGGAAATGGAGTGCAGACGGTAACTATTCGGTACGATGCTCCGAACGGGGATGGATTCGTATCACTCTCTCGCACACTTTTCTTCTACACTCATGAGAAATACACGGGCGTGTTAGAAGATCATCCCAACTTCGATGTTGCAGTTGCGGGTACAAAGGATTCTTTTGGGCTCAGCTCCGCCCACTTCGCTATGCTGCGAACTGAGCGACCTCCCGTAGGAGCTATCCTCGGAATGTCTGGCTATGGCGTAGGCAATAGCGGGCTACCCAATCCCAATGACGATCCAGCCTGGCTTCACGTTAGGATAGACAGCCAAGCGAACAACTTCATCGGATGGACGAGCGTCAGTGGGCCAGAAGGAGCCTGTTCCGGAGACTCGGGATCAATGCTTGGCACAGCGTCGAACAACTTTTTCCCCGATACGGCCACTCAGGGTCACGAAACCATTTGGTGGGCCGTTTCGCATCTTCAATCGACTGTCACCAAACAGAATGAACTACCGGGCACCCCCCCACTCGTTACTTGTAATAATAGTGGTAGCGCTGTAGATCTGCTCGACTTCCACGATACCATCAAAGATGTCGTCGACTTCTGGGGTCCAAATACGAACCCTGGGGGGCAAATTAAGGCGAGTGAAACCCATAAATGTACGTTGGCAACCAATGGAGTGGATAACGCTCTTTATTGCTGGGATACCAAGTAAATCGCAGGTCATATATTGGGTATAAACCGGTAGCTCTCCGTGAGCGAGAGCTTTCGAGAGCTCAGAACCCGAGGGAGTGTTGAGCTTCCCCGGGTTCCCAGTAAAGTCAGTGCAGCATACTGAAGGGAATTACTGCTTCACAGGCTTTAGGCTCCGTAGACTCATGCTATCGAAAACAAAGAGTCGAAGGATATTGGGAGCCGCAAGGGATAGATCGATGCTCCGTGGTCGAGGCCTCACAAAAGCGGGATATGGCGTCATCTCCGCAGCTGGAGAAAGCACGACCTAATTTTGCTGCGCTTGTCTGTGATGTAGAGAGGGCGGGTTCAGAGCCGATGTCACCTAGCAGCCGGTTGATTTGGCCATGTGTGTAGCTGTCGAGCCAGGCTTTTCGTGAAACGCTCTGACGACGAGGCGAGCGTACCTGGGGGTACGTGACCGAGGAAAGACTTTTCGTGGTTAGGACGTTTAACGGAAAGACCGGCCGACAGATGCGTGCAGGGCTAGATCAACAGGCTGCTAGAGACCGGCCTTCAGAAGAACGGTTCCTAGAGCCGAATGCACCTGGTGAGCGTTATATAGCAGAAAGAACTTGGGTAGAACCCAAGTTCTAGCTTCTCCGCCGGGCTGTGCCCCGCTGCGCGACCCCTTGTTGATTCTTACAGAATCA
>JAHQVK010000191.1 GCA_019634385.1 Myxococcales bacterium
AGGCCAACCCGCACTCACCGCAGTCAGTAGCGCTGCTGACCCCAACAGTACACCTGACGGCAATGTACAACCGCCCCCGGTTGTCGGAGCAGACGATCTAGATGTTGATGGTGGATGTTCCACGCAAGGAGCTCAAACCGCCACCCTTTGGGTTTGGGCCGGTTTGCTTGGTTTCATGGTACTCTTCCGTCGTCGCCGCGCGTGCATGTAATCTCAGACCCCCATTGGCCGTGATTCGATTCGTTCTGGGCTTCTCATTGCACGTCTTCATCACTCACCGCCAACATCGCTCGGACCGTTCTTTGGCCTCAGGAAAGCTATAATCATACCCACTCGACGCTAGAGGCGCCCTACAGCCCATTCAGACCTGGTCCCCGACCGCAGATGATTCACCAGCCGGTACCACCCAGAACATTCTGCTTCTGAGCTTCAGCTGGTTGTGTGCCCACCCTACGCAGGGTAGTCTCAGATGTGCACGGTTTTTGGGCGACACTCCGCAGGATCGGCTTTACACTTTCCGTTCTTCTCGCGGTACTAGCCGCAATCCTTTGGCCGCAATTGTTTCAACGTTGGGGTGGATTTGAAACCAAACTTCTTATTGTTCCTCTGATTCAGGTGATCATGTTTGGCATGGGTACAACCCTGAGTATCTCTGACTTTACTCAGGTGCTCAAAATGCCGCGCCCAGTCTTGATTGGCTTAGTCATACAATTTGGGATGATGCCCGTTATTGGATGGGGACTCGCTCATGGATTTGGGCTCACCGGCCATGTCGCGGCGGGGGTCATCTTGGTTGGCTCATGCCCGGGAGGTGTGGCTTCAAATCTCATTACCTTCCTCGCAAAAGGCAATGTTGCATTATCGGTGACTATGACCGCGTGTTCTACGCTGGTCTCACCCTTACTAACACCTCTACTTATGGATACTCTCGCTGGCCAATTCGTTGCCATTCCATTTTGGGGACTTATGATAAGTATCTTGAAGATGGTCATTTTGCCCATCTTCCTGGGTGTTTTGGTGAATCAATATCTCAAGAACCGAGCCGCTTGGCTGAAAGATGTGCTGCCGGTGGTATCCATGCTTGGTATCGTTGTGATCATTGCCATCATTACCTCCCTGAACCACGACGCCATTAGATATATCGGCTTGTCACTCATTCTCGTTGTCGTTATCCACAACATGGCTGGCTACTTACTCGGTTACTGGGGAGCGCGGCTTTTCCGCCTGAGTGAGCGCGACGCTAGAACGGTCGCGATAGAAGTGGGACTACAGAACTCCGGTATGGCAACCGGTCTAGCTATCAGCGCCCTAGATAACGTGAAGGCTGGACTCGCCCCCGCGATATTTGGCCCTTGGATGAATATGTCCGGTTCTGTACTTGCCTCATATTGGCGACAACGCCCAACTAATCTATAGCTTATAGTTGTACGCTGAACGTAAAGATACGCTAATGGGCCCGTCTTCACCCTCGGGCCCGGTCTGTGGGCAGTATCGACCGAATATCCGGTGCTACGGTCACCCCGCTTACTAGCAGCCTGTTGATTTAGCCCTGTGTGTAGCTATCACTTGAAACGCACTATATGCGACGGTTGCGGCCGCCATTCTTCCAACTTCAATAACCTTAGTTTTTGCCTTCAACCTCAAGTTGATCAACAGAGAGTATATGGGACCTGAACACAACCCAAAGCGTGAGGTGTGGGTGGTAGGAGAATCGGTTTTCACCGCTTTTCCAACCGTGGGCGCTCGCCTAGCGGAATGGCGACACAGTGGACAACCAATTATTAGATGGCCCGACAATGCTGGCGCTAATCTTGCCAAAGTGCGCGGAGGCAATCCTATCCTATTCCCCTTCGCTGGGCGCACTTTCCACGCAGAAAATGAAGGGCAATGGCAGTGGCAAAACCAAGTACGCCCGATGCCGCGCCACGGATTCGCGCGCGGTGGAAATTTCACCATGGAGCGCAAAGACAATGGCTTCACCGCCACGTTTGAACCGACCGAAGACGATCAGCGGTCGTACCCGTTTGATTACACGTTCTCTGTTACTTACCTCTTTGCTGAAAGCGACTTCACCGTTGATCTCACCTTGCAAAACCATGGAGCAGCTCCTATTCCTTGGTCCGCTGGTCATCATTTCTATTTTCCCTTGCCAGCGGAGCAACGTTCTACAACCACCCTTCAGCTCTCTGCAGGGAAAGCGTGGCGCCACGCCCCCAATGGCCAACTGACCCCAGTTGGATCCACCACCGACGAAACGACCTTTCAAGGAGTTGAGCTCATTGATCGCATTCATACCCACATCAAAGCGCAGCCGATTCGATTCGGCCCCCTGCCCGGCGATAACACGGTATCAATGACCTTCGAAGGCGATCTGGCCTCGCCGGAATGGGCTGCCGTAGTTGCCTGGACTGAAGCTGAAGATAGCCCATTCTACTGTGTTGAGCCGTGGATGGGCCCACCTAACGGGCCGGGCCACGGCCATGGGCTCGCTACCGTAGCTCCTGGTGACAAAGGGAATTTGCGGGTCAAGGTTGGCATCACTGACAATCAATGAGCACCCTCAGCCGCAGTGTATCCCTCATGTATTCTTGTATATGACCGGTCCCCAATAGGCGGAGCAACCGGCTGTTTGATATCATTATGCAGCCGACATCAAGACCAACCCTAGATAGTTAGCTTCTATGCAATTTTGCTTTCAATAACAAAAGCAAAAACCCGATACCCCAGGGCGTATCTTTCCCCTCCGGCTGCGGAGATGACACCGTAGTTGGAGGGTGTGAGGGTTCAACCCGGAGGAAGGGTACTGAATGTACTGGACCGAGGGGCCCCAAAGGGAGGCCTAGCCACCGAACCCACACACTCGACGGATACAAGTCAGAACGCAGGCCGGAGAGCAAAGATACACCCTAAGCTATCGCTTGAAATCCAAGAAACCACACATGAGATCCATAGTGAGAACACCACCGCGTGACGTCTAACCCTAACTCATCCATGGCCCTATTCATACTTCGTAAGCACTACGCCAACCATCTGACTATGCGGAGTACACCTGATCGCCAACATCATGAAACATAAGTTAACACTCGTTACATGGATGCAGTCCGGAGCTTCATGTACTCGCCAACTTATTCCCTGCTGCGCTTGGTTCTTGTCCTAACCTTAACATCTCTTTACAGCGCAAGTAATGGTCTCATCCCCTCAGCATCGGCCAGCACGGACCGCGATGCATACTACCTCGCCCTAGCCATGTACCATGAGGCACGCGGAGAGAGCGACGATGGCATGCTTGCAGTGGGCTGGGTTGTACTCAATCGCGTTGCTGACACAAAGTACCCCAATAGCATCACCAACGTGGTCACTCAGCGACAGCGTAGGGGTTGCGAGTTTGGATGGTGGTGCGATGGGCGACCTGATCACCCAAACAACCCAAAGGCGTGGCAGCGAGCTGAAGCACTAGCCCTTCAACTGATCAATAAGAAGAGCGGCTCAGACCCTACTCATGGGGCATTGTGGTTTTTTGAGTCATGGCGAAAACGTCCACAGTGGATGGTGAAAAGCGGAATTCAACAAACGGTAAATATTGGTAGGCACAACTTCTATGGGTGGCCAAAAGAGTGACCGTTACAACCAACCATTCTCGTACAGTAGAAATCACTTGGGTTGAACCCAAGTTCCTGCTTTTACGCCGGGCTATGCCCCACTACGCAACCACTTGGTGATTCTTACCGAATAATCAGTTCAAGGGGTCTTTGCTGTAGGCTAAAACTGCTTCTCTTCCGTTGAGCCGCTAAGCGCCAAGGTGGAAGAGAGACCGCCACTCACTACCGTACTCACATCATCAAAGTAGCCGGTACCCACCTCACGCTGGTGTTTTGTCGCCGTATATCCCCGCTCTTCCGCACTAAACTCCAGCTGCTGTAGCTGAGCATAAGCGGTCATGCCCGCGGAGCGGTAGCCATGAGATAGATCAAACATCGAGTAGTTTAAGCTATGGAAACCAGCCAATGTGACAAATTGAAATTTGTACCCCATGGCACCGAGTTCCCGTTGGAACTTAGCGATCGTTGCATCATCAAGATTTTTCTTCCAATTGAACGACGGTGAACAATTGTAGGCAAATATTTGATCTGGAAATTCCTTACGGACACCTTCAACAAACTTCTTTGCTTCCTCAAGGTTAGGCCTGGAAGTCTCGCACCATAGGAGATCAGCATAAGGGGCATATAGTTTCGCCCTAGCGATCGCCATATCCAAGCCACCGGTGATCTGGTAAAACCCCTCGGCAGTCCGTTCTTTCGTTTTGACAAAAGGCTGGTCAACTTCGTCAAGATCGGTGGTCAGAAGCTGAGCCGCTTCCGCATCGGTCCGAGCAATAAGTACGGAGGGAACTTCACATATATCTGCCGCTAAGCGCGCGGCAACCAAACTACGAAGAAAATGGCTTGCCGGCACCAACACTTTGCCACCAAGATGTCCACACTTCTTCTCTGAAGACAGTTGGTCCTCAAAATGGACACCCGCCGCTCCGGCTTCGATCATTGCCTTCATCATTTCGAAAGCGTTGAGAGGACCACCAAAACCAGCCTCTGCATCAGCAATAATAGGTACAAACCAGTCTCTTTTGGCACCACCTTCAGAGACTTCAACCTGATCCGCACGTTGTAGCGCGGAGTTTATCCGGCGCACAACATTCGGCACCGAATTCGCTGGATATAAGCTCTGGTCGGGGTACATATGACCAGCAAGATTAGCATCCGCAGCCACTTGCCATCCCGAAAGATAGATAGCGTTCAACCCGGCACGCACCTGCTGAACCGCCTGATTACCGGTCAACGCCCCTAAGGCATTAATGTAATCATTTTCGTGCAGCAAACGCCAAAGTCGGCGAGAACCTCGATCGGCTAACGTGTATTGTACACTTAGCGAACCGCGTAGTCGCTCGACATCTTCGTTTGAGTAGGGGCGTTTCTTTCCTGCAAATCGGTCCTTAAAAAGGGCATCCGTTGCCATTGTACCTGTCTTTGGAATCGCGATGGTCATTATCTTCTCCTATTCACCTATAGGTCTTTAGTCAGAATTTCGTAGGCAGGTATAGTTAGAAAATCTACACACTCGTCACTAAGTGCAACATCTACAAAAAGTTTTTTGGCGCGAGGGAACGGAGTCTTCGCGAAACGCTCCCGCCCCAGCTCTTGTTCCAGCTTTTGGAGTTCATCATCGAGTGTCTCAAGTACCATTTCTCGGGTCACCGTTCGGCCATCACTCAAAAGGGCCCCATGCTTCACCCATTGCCATACTTGAGTCCGAGAAATTTCTGCCGTAGCAGCATCCTCCATTAGATGGTAGAGTGGAACGCATCCATTTCCATCTATCCACGCTGCAATATACTGAACACCAACCCTGATATTCTGCCGCAACCCTGCTTCTGTACGCTCACCGAGAGGAACCTGCACCAGGTTTTCAGCCGCTACATGAACATCGTCCCGTTGCTTGTCTATTTGATTCGCATTCGGCATATGCTCATCAAATACCGACCGAGCAATAGACACCAAGGCTGGATGTGCCACCCATGTACCATCGTGCCCATCTTGAGCCTCCCGGAGCTTGTCTTCACGCACTTTCGCTAAAGCAGTCTCATTCGCTTCTGGATCTCCTTTGATAGGAATCTGTGCTGCCATTCCGCCCATCGCATGCACCCCTCTTCGATGGCAGGTCTTAATGACTAGCTGACTATAGGCTCGCATAAACGGCTGGCTCATGCTGACCAAGGACCGATCAGGCAATACCATCCCCGTATGGTTCCGAAATGTTTTGATATAGCTAAAGATATAGTCCCACCGGCCGCAGTTCAGTCCGGCAGAGTGATCACGTAACTCATACAATATCTCATCCATTTCAAAACTCGCGGGAAGAGTCTCGATCAGCACCGTAGCCTTAATGGTTTTTTGCGGGATACCCAAAGCATTTTGCGCATCCGTAAAAATATCATTCCAAAGCCGCGCTTCAAGATGGCTCTGCATCTTCGGCAGATAAAAGTATGGCCCACTTCCCTTTTCGAGAAGTGCTCGAACATTGTGGAAAAAATACAGGCCAAAGTCAAAAATTCCAGCCGGAATAGCCTCATTGTCTATGAGCATATGCCGCTCAAAGAGATGCCAACCACGCGGCCGGACAATAAGAACAGCTGGATCGGGCTCCAGCTTGTAATGTTTGCCGTTGTCCGGTGACACATACTCAATATCTCCACGCACCGCATCGCGAAGATTTATCTGCCCAGTTACACAATTGCTCCACGTGGGCGCATTCGAATCTTCGAAATCAGCCATGAAGGTCTTTGCGCCCGAGTTGAGCGCGTTGATCACCATTTTTCGGTCTACCGGACCGGTGATTTCTACTCGGCGATCTAGAAGATCTTGCGGAAGATCAGCAACCTTCCAATCACCCGCACGTATACCATGAGTATCTTCTAAAAATGAGGGATACTCCCCCCGGTCATATCTAACCTGTATTTCTTTTCGCCGTTCAAGTAACTCCCGAACCCTTGGAGTATATTTGACGCCGAGTTCACCGATAAAGTTGAGGGCATCTGCTGAAAAAATTTCTTCGTATCCTGAATTAAGAGGGCCTATTATCTCGCGCATATATTTTCCTTTCACAAACTAGTCATTGAGTGAGAGTAGTACCCATCCAACCGACCTTTTCTTGGGATTTTTTCCCCTAATAGCCTAAAGCTTGTTGCCTCACGCCAGTTTATTGTACCTACGGCCGGGAATCACCACAGCTAAAGTATGTTCTGTCTCTTTCGTGTATATCTACCCCGTGACATAGCCGCGCGAGGGAGTTAATGCGTGGGTTGCCAAACGGCGCGAGCAAGCCCACGCCGTTCTCAACGTAGTTTAACCAGCCCTAGCGATTGAAAACCGGCATACAGTGAGTTTGGGGGGCAATGACGTACACGCAGTTCAAGCGGTAGCCCACTTCGTCGTGCTGACAGCACTGAGTGAGCCTCGACCAATTTTCCCAAAGCCACCTAGTCATCGGGGGCTGAGCCATCACAAACGCGGGATAGGCCACACGAGCTACACCCGCACAACGCGCGAAAAACACTCATTGGGCTTGATTCGGCTCGAGGGCGCATCTTTAACCTCCAGGCCGCGTTCTGGCTTGTTTCCCACCTTTGAAAAAACGTGGTCCGGAGGTTAAAGACACTCCATAAGCTCGCGGAGACTCTCAAGCTTCCGCGGCAGCTTGCTCGCTTCCCCCTCCGAGGGCTGCACCAGCTCCGGGAGCACCCACAGGGCCTCGTAAGTAGGGACTGAAGCACTACCTCCACTTGCCTCGCATACCGTTTGCACCACTCATTTATATCTTGCTCGTGGTAATGCTTCGAAGCCTCGGCGTACACAACAACTTTTCCGTCGGCAGCTTTAGAGCTTTGCCTTCCCTCCTCTAAAACATAGACATTCAGTCATTCGGTACCAACCTTAGAACCCACGTACCGCAAAGACCAACTTGAAGTGATTCGGTAGGAATCAACAAGTCGTCGCGCAGCGGGGCATGGCCCCGCTGAGAAGCAGGAACTTGGATTCAACCCAAGGGATTTCTGCTGTACACAGACGTTCATTAACCCTTCTTCTTCCTTTGAACTTCAACGTAGTCCTACAACCACTGGACACTACGCTCTTGTCCATCTAGCAGCCGGTGGATTTGGCGATGGGTGTAGCTATCAAGCACGGCTTTTAGGGCGTGTCTTTACACTCCGGACCGCGTTCTAACTTGTATCCCACGTTTGCGAAGGCTCGGTGGCTTTGCCACCTTTTCGGGCCCCTCGGTCCGGTACATCCCACACCCTCCCTCCGTGGCCGAGTCTTCAAAAACGCGGAATACGGCGCCATCGCCACAACCAGAGTTTGAAGATACGTCCTTGGCTACTATCCCATGGCTAGGGCACTTCGTTGGGGCAGCCGACATGACTCGCCCCAACAACCATATCATCAATAAACATCGTCTGAGGCACAGCAAAGCTCGAGTATTGCTCAATACCTACATGCAGTGCCACAAATTTTGTGGGAGCCGTCCATTCTTCTTGTTGAGTCTCAGAACTCACGCACTCATCCCCCGAGCCGGTCACCGTAATATCCTTGATCTCTTTCCCGTTTAGCCAATGCTTAATCTGGGAGGCTTCCGAATCGAATTTCCATTCGACACATACCCATTCCCCCGAAGGAAACTTAGTCTCTGAATGAACCCAGCAATTCGTAACCCAGTCACTATACCCATCACCGTCGTTGTCTATCCAGGTGTCATAATTACTCATAAAGGTTCCATCCTGAGGATAGTCACTCACCCGTCCACGATACATGACTCTGGTATCTTCCGACGCGCCGGCCGCTATCCATTTCGATTGGGGTGGGCCATCAGCTTGCACATACGTAAAGTCTCCACCATCGCCGTACTCAGACTCATCGAGCCAAACCATCATTCGGCCATAGATCTTTTTCTGCAGAAACTCATTGCCCAACCTGATGGTAGCAAAATTGCGGTTGTACCCCTCTCCCCCACCACTAACCTTGAGTGACCTATCTCCGCTAAACGCCAATTCGGTACTCACCTCCACCTGACCAACAACAGATATCACATCAGGCAAGGTCTCAAGATCGTCAAAGGTCAAGCGAACTCTATCCGCTTCAAGCAACGCCCCACCCTCAGTAGGAAAGTTGGTCCCAAGATCAGTCGAAGGGGGGGCTTTGGGAGGATATGCTCCATCAGCGGATGGAACTGACATCTGATTCTCCAACTCAACTTCTAGTGGTGTCTCAGTACACATCGGAAGTAAGACTACAACTGATAACATGAGTATACCCCTAACTGGTATTTTATACCCACTACTTAGACCAAACATACACTTTAAGTGACAAGACAACTTCATATCTACAACCGTAGTTCTTTGCCGGACCTATAAACTATTCGTCACTTCGCATCAGCTGAGTCAATATTAATTGTATCAATCAAATGCCCGTGGCGCACTACTCGATGCCAGAAACTTTCCTCAGGAGCGCTCACAACAATATTATCAATCTACATTTACGAAATATTGTGGGCCCATAGTGTTTCAATATTGATTAATAAAATTAACTGACCCTTGCTCTTGGATATGGAAACGGCACAGAGTCCAGTGACTAAACATCTTCTGGATCTATGGTCCGTGATTGGGCAAACCAAACAACAACTGCACGGATTCGCGTAACATTGACATTGATTGATTGACATTGATTGTGCAAATTGCTCAGTAATGAGCCTGCTATCCATCTTGCTCCGGTATGTCTGAAGCAAACCGATTCCCGAATCACCAGAGTTAACCCTATAAGCAACTACAGTATCAGTGCCTAACAAGGAGGATGGCTAGCCCTGCTCGCAACCAACCCTGGTCTTTGACGGTGCGGTTTCCAATATCATCGGTAGAATCAGAACAGCAAAGACCCCTTGGTGATTCTGGGAGAATCAACAAGGGGGCGCGCAGCGGGGCATAGCCCCGCCTAGAAGCAGGAACTTGGGTTCAATCAAGTGATTTCTGCTGTAAAGGAATAGAAGTGTCGAATAGTTTACTAGACTCGAGAAGCTGCATGAGGTTCCCGGCTATGGGGCTCACCATATTTATCGTCCATTGCCAAACCCTCAATCTACCTCAATCAACCGAAGTACCCACATCTACCTCATCCACAAGTATCCCTGAGAAAACACATCCGGATCCGCCTCCAATAATTTTACCGAGCATAGCGCCAAATCTCCAAGTTTTTTATGACTTTGAACACCCATCATCGGAAGGGCCACACATCGAGCAGGATCTGGGTCACTCTGGTACCCCATTGGAATTGGTAAATGGGGGCGAAGAAATGCGGGTTCAAGATGGCGCCCACGCTGGTAGTCAGCACTCTTTGCTCGTCACCCAGATTGGCCCAAATGAGCTTGGTAACAACGATTGGAAGGCAGGGGTATGGCAAGAGGCGGGAGTACAAACGCTCTCTGCATTTGCGAGCAGTAAAGGAGCAACCATAATGACGTGGGTAAAGCGGATAGGTGAGGGTCCAGCGCTAAACACCCAAACTCCTGATGATCCCTCAGACATATACAACGCCATGGGTCTCGCTGGTATCCTGAGTGGAGATTCTGATGGCCATTCAGTCCGATTTCTACTCGAACTCATTTCTATCGACGGCACCCTCCGACTTGTAGCCCTCGGTCGACGAGTTGATGGCGATCGATCACAAATATATATCGCAGACGAGGACTATCGGAGTCTTCTTCCTCAAAACGAATGGATACATTTAGCTGGCGTCTTTAACTTCGAGGATGGAACTATAGATCTATACAGAAACGGGCAGGCTCTTTCCGGTTTCTATCGTCATGATGATAACCCATGGAATGTGGGTCTTGAAGGCAGCAGCTCATCGGCAACTAATCCTCGAGGCATTAAGATCGGCGGTAGCTACCCTCAAAACACGAGAGAGAAAAATCCGGGTCAGAGCCGATTAGATGAGATCATGTTTATCGATCGTACAGTCACAGCAGAAGAGGTCCAACATCAGTTTCTGCGGTTCGTTCGTCCCACTGACTAGGGCGTGTCTTTACACTCCGGACCGCGTTCTGACTTGTTTCCTGCGTTGCTGAGGGATATCTGCTGCAAGGGCCGACCCTGGGTCCGCTACTCACTTCGCCTTATCAACAGCCACCGCCGCTAAAATAACAAAACCCTTCACGATCTGCTGCCAAAAAGGCGAAACATCAAGCAAAAACAAACCATTATTAAGGACACCTATGATCAGACAGCCAAGTACTGTTCCCAAGACCGTCCCTCGGCCACCGGCGAGCGAGGTACCCCCAATGACAACCGCGGCAATAGAATCAAGCTCATAGCCTAGTCCCGCATTCGGTTGCGCAGAGTCGAGTCGAGCGGTGACGAGCAATCCAGCAATACCCGCAAGCCCGCCACCGAGTGCATAGACCCAGAGCTTTATCCTGCTCACCCGGAGTCCCGTCAACAGCGCTGCTCGTTCATTCCCGCCCACAGCATACAAATAGCGGCCAAACCTTGTGCGCTGAGTGACAATAACAAATATGACAACAAGTATCGATGTTACCCATACTGGCATAGGAACGCCTAGCCATGTCCCTGTGCCTAGGTACCCAAAGGAACTTCCCAAACCGGTAATTGGAAACCCTCCAGTCCAAAGCATCGTAAGCCCCCGCCCGATACTCAGCATGCCCAGCGTTGCCACAAACGGAGGGATCCGCAGGGAGGTCACCGCAAATCCATTAAATAGTCCGAGCAAAAGCCCCACACAAACTCCGCTCAAAAGAGCTCCACTGACCGTAAACTGCAGGAGTACGTCAAACATAGGCAGCGCGATGCCATGCTTCAGCAACCCGGCCGCAACCGAACCGGACAGCCCAAGCACGGCTCCCACCGAAAGGTCGATACCTCCCGAAAGGATGACAAGCGTCATACCAATAGACAGACAAAGATTTACTGATATTTGCCGAAGAATATTCCAGCCATTGTCCAATGAAAGAAACTTGTCGGACAAAATAGACATGGCGATAACCATCAGAGCCAACGCAATCAGCGACTGAGATTTTGTAAGCAGCTCTTTTGTCGAAACCTGGTAGTCTTTCATTTGGGCCCCCGGCTCAAAGGCAGGGCTGCCGCCATCATCACCTGTTCGTTAACAGTTTCCCGATTGAATTCCGCCGTTTTGCGCCCCTCACACATTACCATTACTCGGTCCGCTAGCGCGAGAATCTCCGGGATCTCGGAGGATACAACTATAACCGCAAGCCCACTTTGACTAAGTTCATGAATCAATGCATAGATCTCATCTTTGGCGTTTGCATCAATACCTCGGGTTGGCTCGTCCAATAGCAATACTTCCGGGTTTGTCTCGAGCCACTTAGCAAGAATGACCTTCTGTTGATTTCCACCACTCAGATTCCGGATTGTTTGCTGGATAGATGGTGTCTTCACCCGAAACCTTGCCACCGATGCTGCTACCATCTCCCGCTCCGCAGATTCATTCAAAAATCCAGCTCGCTCAAAACGAGACAGACAAGCCAAACTCGTGTTTTCACAGACCGACATTCCAAGTACCAGCCCTTCTCGCTTACGGTCTTCGGGTGCTAATGCCAACCCATGTCGAATAGCCTCCAAAGGGGAGTGAATCTTGGCATGCTCACCTCGAACAAATACCATTCCAGACGCTCTTGCCGCGTGCAGACCAAACATAGTCTCCAGTAATTCTGTCCGGCCCGCACCCATCAATCCGAAGAGCCCCAGCACCTCACCTCGGCAAACATGGAAATTGATGTCCTTCAGCAGAAAATCTCCGTGACGTTCCGGATGCCGAAGCGATACCCCCTCCGCACGCAGGACTTCGGAGCCCACACTCACCCGATTCGGTCGTCGCCTTCCCTTCACGGAGCGACCAACCATCATCTCCACAATCTCATCTCGACTGAGGTCTTGGAGAGGAGCAGCTTGAATCATCTTTCCATCCCGCATCACCACTGCGTCATCACCTATATGAATAAGTTCTTCGAGCTTGTGGGTGATATAAGCAATAGCAACACCCTGTGCCTTAAGTTTTTTGACCAGTCCAAACAGGACACCAATCTCGTGCTCAGTGATCGCCGACGTCGGTTCATCCATAATAAGAACCCGGGCATTGCTAGATATTGCTTTGGCTATTTCAACAATTTGTTGTTGACCAACCCTCAGATGGTCCACAGTCGTTGTAGGTTCTACGGCCAAGTCTAGCTCTGAAAGCAACGCAGATGTATGCCTATTCATGGTCGCAAAATCGACAAAGCCCCATCGGTCGATAGGCTCACGACCCAAGAATATATTCTCCGCTACCGACAGATCTGCAAAGAGATTAAACTCCTGAAATATCATGGAGACCCCTGCTTCACGTGCCTCCCGTGGATTAGAAAAATGTACCCTCGCCCCTGCCAGCTGCAGCTCTCCCTCATCCATAGGAAGGACTCCGGCGATAATATTCATAAGGGTCGATTTCCCCGCACCGTTTTCACCCAACAAGGCAGTCAACCGACCACTACGGAGCGTAATACTAACTTGATCAAGGGCCTTAACTCCCGGAAAAAATTTGCTAACATTCTTCGCTTCTAAGACAACCTCACCAGACGGTTTCGCAGAACTAAACATTATAGAAACTCGATAACAACCGGAACCAGTCGTAAGGCAACTGGCACCTCAGAGATATCTGGCAATTCTACCGCGCCGGCAAAACGCACAGTACGGCCCACACCAATGTTTGCCAAACGGGGCAAGACCATCTCCTCAACCCGACGATTAAGTTCAGAAGATAAAGCATTGAAATCCTGCCCATTCGCAAACTCACTGATATTGAGTAGACCACTTGCTTCCCGAATGGCATTGCCGAAGACCGGCCCAGTATCTATGACCACCTCTGACCGCCCACCATCCTGTAATGCTATACCAACTATCCCATCCTCCACGGAAGTAACTACTCCAAGACCACGTACTAAGAAGTAGGCAGTGAGGCTGCCGAGACCTAGCCGATGGCCCAAACGCTCCACTGTCGCCGCTGAATCCTCTTGAAGTGCGGTTTTGAGCTCTACGATATCAATGGCTTGCTCAACAGCCCCTAGCAGGCGAACCTGCCAAAACTCTTCTACGTATGTCTTCGCATTAAAGGCTTTCGCTACCAGTTGTTCCTGCGCATCGTGTAGCGAAACCACATAAAACGGGGGGAAGGCCATAAAGAACCCAAGAGAAACCAATACTGCTATTCCCCATCTATAGCGATGGATCATAGATGAATGTTGAACATCCGCTACAGCATCACTCGAGTTATTTGCGGCCGTAGTCACCAAATTTTCTAACATTATCCTGACTCACCAGCTCCACTGCAACAGGGATTTTTTTGGGAAAATTCCGCTCACCCTTAAGGTAACTATTCGCACTCTCCGCAGCCGTTTGAGCCATGACCTTGGGAAACTGCATTCCGGTGGCGGCTATCTTACCTTCCGCTATCAGCTTCACAACATCATCAGCCCCATCAAAACCAAAAACTCTAACTTTGTCAGCCTTGTCCGCGGCCACCAACGCTCGATATGCTCCCATTGCCATAGCATCATTGCCTGCAAACACCGCGTCTATCTCTGGGTTCGCTTGAAGGACGGACTCTAACACCTCAAGAGCTTTGGCGCGATCGAAGTCTGCACTTTGCTGAGCCACCATTTTCAACCCGGGAAAGCGATCAACCACGCTATGAAACCCCTTTGAGCGATTCCAGGTATTATTGTCCCCGGTCAGGCCCAGCAATTCCACGTACTTTCCTTCTTTACCCACCAGCTTTACGAAGTACTGGCCAATGGCGACCGCCCCCGAATAGTTGTCAGAAATAATCTGTGTAACCGCCACATCGGTAGCGTTCACTTCTCTGTCCATACAGAACACAGGTATTCCAGCTGTTTTTGCCCTACGGACATTTGCGATAGAACCGTCAGCATCCGTAGGATTAAACAAAATCGCTTGGTAGCCAGACGCAACGATATTCTCGAAGTGGGAAGCCTCCTGAGCGGGATCATTTCTAGAATCAAAGATCGTCGCTTCATAGCCAAGCTCTCGGGCACGCTTTGCTGCCGACTCCCCAAGAACAACAAACCACGGATTGTTTAGCGTTGAGACCACCACAGCCATCCGTTGACTGGCCGGGGTCGTCACCGATTCTGCTTTAGCTAAATCACCCGAATCACGACTCGTGCAAGCGGCAAAAACCGTCCCAACAAGACATGTGAGTAAACAAGAACGAGATAGGGAACAAGAAATAATCATAGATTAGCTCTCCGAAGAGTTTTTCTGTGGGACACCAACAAGGACCTGGCCAACTGCCAACTGCCAACCGTCATGGAGATTTTTCGCAAGGGGGGGCAACATCTGCGGCCGAAATACCTGTTCACTACGCTCTAGGCTTTCGATCGCTTCTAACGAGGAGTACACTCCCAACCCAAGTAGTCCGGCCAGCGTGGCCCCCAGCGCTGAACAGTCCGGTGCTTCAGCGACTACCAGGTCCCTCTGAATAATATCCGAGGTGAACTGCATCAAAAGACGATTGGCTGTTGGGCCCCCGTCCGCTCGAAGTGCAGTCAGCTCCACTCCGCTTTCGTGCTGCATGGCCATCAGTGCATCACGAAGCTGATAGGCGATGCTTTCAAGGGCAGCTCGCGCAACATGACGCCGGTCGCTATAGCCAGAAAGTCCTACGATCGCCGCTCTCGCATCCGGTTCCCAGTGCGGCAATCCAAAGCCCGAAAACGCGGGCACAACGTAAACCCCCCCCGCATCAGAGAGCTCTTGCGATAGGGATTCAACCTCGGCGACATCGCGCACCAACCCCAATTGATCCCGAAGCCAATTGAGCGTCGCCGCCGAGTTCATAATTATACCTTCAAAGCCATAAGTAGGCACCCCGCCTCGTACCCAGGCCAGAGCAGTCACCAGTCCATTGGTGGATAGTTGTGGCTTGTTCCCAATGTTGAGAATCACCGAGGATCCGGTCCCGAATGTAACTTTCGCCGCACCTGGCGAGTAGCAACGCTGGGCGAATAACGAAGCCTGCGAATCCCCCATAACTCCAATAATAGGACGGGGGCGTTGCAATATCTCACCCAAGGTTGTCTCACCAAACTGGGCTTCACTCTCTCGTACTTCAGGCAATGCCTTGGGCGGTACTCGCCACAGTTTACATAGTTCCTCATCCCAAGAAAGCTTACCAATATCATAGAGTAAGGTACGACTCGCATTCGTGGGATCTGTAGCAAACACGCGGCCTTCACTAAGCCTATAGATGAGGTATGTATCGATCGTGCCGATCAATGCCTCACCACTTTCGAGCTTAGACCTCAGCTCCGGATGATGACTAATTAACCATTCAAGCTTGGATCCCGAAAAATAAGCATCGAGACGAAGACCCGTGCGGGCGTAAATCAACGGGCCATGACCAGCCGCTTCATGAGCCTCACAGATAGATACGCTACGACGGCAGTGCCAAACTATAACCGGACAAAGAGGCCGGCCGGTAGCTTTGTCAAACACCACAATTGTTTCACGCTGATTAGTTATGCTAACGCAGGCCACACTATCTAAGCGAGCCGCCTGCCGTAAGCAAAGGGCCTTGGTCGTTTCAAGGACGTTGCGCCAAATTTCTTCCCCATCATGCTCTACCCAACCAGGGTGGGGATAGTGTTGACGATGGTCCAGGGATTCGCGATCCAAGCAGTGGCCAACATCATCAAACATTAGCGCCTTGGTGGCTGATGTGCTCTGATCAATTGCAATTACATAGGGCATGATATCACCGCTTAAGTAAGCCACGCACCGTTTCAGCCAGACCAATCATAGAAATACCGTAATGGTGAAAGATGTCCGCTTGACTTCCCGGAACTGTGTATTCGTCGGGTATACCAACAATCTTGAAACGTCCCTTGTATCCGTTGCCTTGGATGATCGTGGACGCGCATGCTTCTCCTAAACCACCGTGCACCATATGCTCCTCGACAGTGACAACCGCACCGCAGACCGAAGCCGCGTCCCGCACAGCATCTATATCTAAAGGCTTGACAGTAGGGACACTCACCACCCTACACTTAAGTCCATCTGTCTCCTCAAGTAACTGAGCGGCCAGTAGGGCGTGAATCACCGTTTCACCGGTGGCTATGAACGCAGCATCGTTTCCAGGCCGCACCAGCCGGGAACATCCAAACTCAAATTTGTGTTCAGGAAGATCATACAACGGAGCCTTACCGAACCTTAGATAGACCGGCGCAGAGAATTTAGCTGCACAGCGGACCGCCTCCGAAGCCTCAAAATTGTCTGCTGGCACGACGAGGGATATATTATTCACAGCACGCAACGCCGCCAAGTCATGGAGCGAGTGATGGGTTGACCCAAGCGCGCCATAACTAACCCCTGCGCTAATGCCGACCAGGGCAACCGGGTTAGCCGAATAAGCAACATCGTTTTTGATTTGTTCGAATGAACGAGCGGTCAGGAAGCATGCCGGTGATACAGCAAAAACCTTTTTGCCAACCGAAGCAAGGCCTGCAGCAATACCCACCAAATTCTGCTCAGCTATGCCAACTTCAACAATTTGTTTGGGTAGAGCCTTAGCGAACGGAACTAACTTGCCCGAACCTCGAGAATCACTGGTTACTACCACAATACTCTCGTCAGCAGAAGCCAGTTCCAGCAGGGTGGAAGCAAAGACTTCGAGGTTCGGTCGCCCCAGTTTAAGTCCGAGCTTTGCCGCAACCGTTTGGGCGGCTACAGAATGTATCGGAGGGGCTGGAGCACTCATCCTTCGGCCTCGCTGGGTAACTCAAGTGCATCATCAATTTCTCTGAGCGCCTGAGCGAGCTCCTCTTCGTTAGGGACCCGGTGGTGCCAACCAACTTGATTCTCCATGAAACTCACCCCTTTACCCTTGGTCGTACGTGCTATCACCAAACTCGGCTGACCAAGCGCCAGAGGCTTAGCAAAAGCCGCGCTCAGTTCACCCAAGTCGTGCCCATCAACGGTCCGTACCGCCCAACCAAAAGCAGCAAATTTCTCAATAAGCGGTTCGGTGCTCATCACTTCCCGGGTTGGCCCAGTAATTTGTAAGGCGTTGCAATCAACGATCGCAGTAAGATTATCAAGCCCATAGTGAGCGGCAGCTAAAGCCGCCTCCCAATTTGACCCCTCAGCTAACTCACCATCACCAAGCAAGGTGAACACACGAAAATCCGCACCGTCCATCTTTCCACCAAGAGCCATACCGGTACAAATCGGCAGACCATGGCCCAAGGCGCCAGTATTCTGTTCAACGCCTGGTACCTTTCGGGTTGGGTGCCCAACAAAATGAGAGCCATACTGACAAAGGGTTTCTAGCTCTTTGCTCGGAAAAAACCCTTGATCAGCAAGTACAACGAAGAGCGCCTCCACCGAGTGCCCTTTACTTTGGACATAGCGATCACGGGTCGGTGAAGAAAAGGTTTCTGGAGTAACACGCAGCACTCGATTATAAAGCACATTTAATATATCAGTGCAGGAGAGACTTCCCCCCGTGTGGCCCGCGCCGGCGCGCTTAATTACACTAAGAATTTCGCGCCGATATTGAAGCGATTTATACGCTAGTTGTCGGTCGGTATACATGGGCTTCGTACCACCTCTTAAAATTTGTGGTTATTCATACCCAAACCCACAAAATATCGCAAGCTTTTGACTTTCGATTTCTTTCGCTTTATTTCTCAAGTCACATATGAACAGAAAATGCAGTATGGACGGTTATGGACGACGACAAGCGGGGCATTCGGCTACTTGGCGAAGCACGCCGTAGTAGGATGCTAGAATGGCTAAGAGAAGAAGGCAGTGCTCGAGTCAGCATTCTTGCCCAAGCTTTCGCGGTCTCCGAAGTCACCGTGCGTCAAGATCTGCAGAAACTCGAGGCTGAGGGACACATCGTTCGAGAGCATGGGGGTGCCTACCTTCGGTCCGTGCCCCAACAAGTTCGATCCATGGCCTTGGCCGACCGCGGTCATCGGTCCGCAAAACAGCGGATCGGCCAGGCAGCGGCCAACTTAGTCACCGACGGTGAGGCCCTTATTATTGATTCCGGCTCAACAACCACCGAGGTGGCCACCCACCTTCTCGGTAAACGAGACATCACCGTAATTACCAATGCACTCAATATTGCTTTGATGCTCGGGGCGGAGCCCGGCTTCGATGTGCACATGACCGGTGGTCACTTCAAAGCGCCTACACTCTCCCTAAGTGGCGAACGCTCAGCAGACTACTTCCGAGACTTGTTCGCTCAGAAACTATTCCTAGCCACTGGTGCCATCGATCTCGCGGTGGGCCTTACCTATCCCTCAATTTCAGACATTACTATCAAACGAGCCATGATCGAGTCCGCCGAACATACATATCTTGTGGCAGACTCGAGCAAAATAGGGAGACGCTCCTTCTGCGTATTGGGTGGCCTACAACTCATTAATACCCTGATCACTGACAGCGACATCAACAACGAAACACGAGCTGCTATTGAAGCTATCGGGGTGGAGGTTCTTGTCGCCTAGTTTTGTCAGCAATATAGTAGTCAAACTATTAACGCACATTAGTCACAGCTAGTGACTAATGTGTTGCAACATAATTAATGGAGAAATATCTATGAGTACCAAGCAAAAGTTCGGCGCGGGTATTTGGCACTTTGCAACCTACGTAGATCGCTACGCCACCGATGGCTATGGTCCCCCTCGCAGCCTAATCGAAATGATTGATTTGGCGGGACAAGTGAACGATCTGACCGTCGTTGATATTAATTATCCCTTTTCGGATCCTACATTAACGCTGGACGAGGTTGAAGCCGCCCTCAAGCGAAACAAGTTGTCGGTCATCGGTATCACCCCTGAAATTTACAATCGACAATTCGCAAAAGGAGCATTCACAAACCCAGATCCTGGAGTACGAAAGCTCGCCAACGAGCTGATCAATAAAGCAGCGGACGTAGTTCGTCGTTTCGGTGCTAGCTACGTAAAACTTTGGCCCGGGCAAGACGGTTGGGACTACCCATTTCAAGTGGATCACCAAGAACTTTGGAAGGCCAGCGTCGACGGTGTCGGGCAACTCGCCAGTGAGAATCCTGACCTCAAGTTCGTGATCGAGTACAAGCCTCGGGAACCACGAGTACATATGAGTTACGACGGCGTAGCCCGAACACTGCTAGGCATCGAGAAAATCGGATTACCGAATGTGGGTATCCTTCTCGACTTCGGTCACGCCCTCTACGGTGGCGAATCACCAGCGGACGCAGCGCAACTGGCTATAGACTATGGTCGTCTGTTCGGCATGGACGTCAATGACAACTTCCGTAGCTGGGACGACGACCTTATTGCTGGCTCTGTACACCCGATAGAGTTGTTCGAGTTCTTCTACACCCTACGAAAAAATAACTGGGAGGGCGTTTGGCAACTCGATCAATTCCCTTTCCGAGAGAATGCGGTGGCTGCTGCCAACAGCGCCATAGATTTCTTGAAGCAAGTCGAACGAGGCTTGGACAAGCTTGACTTTGAGGCTATGCGCGCCGCTCAGAAGAAGCACGATGCAGTCACCGCCCTAAAGCTAGCGCAAGAAGCACTCTACAGCTCCCATTAACTATCAAGTACAGCCCAAACCGCTAAGGTGCGTCGCTAAACTCAAATCCGGTCTCTCGCTGATTTCTCAAGTATCCGAACATCTAGCCGCCGGTTGATTTGCTCCAATAGACATAGAGGTAGGCTTGTGCAGAACATTTAGACGAAGAGACCGCATGCCGGGCGTATGCAACCGATGAGATATGAAGTCAGTCCAAATGCTCCACGATAAATACCACCCGAAGCATGTTGCTAAGCCAGAGCAACCGGCTTGTAGCCTTAGCAGCCGGTTGCTCTAGCCCTGCACGCATCTGTCGGCCAGTCTTTCCGTGAAAGGTCCTGACCACGAAAAGTCTCTCCTCGGTCACGTACCGCCGGGTACGCTCGCCTCGTCGTCAGAGCG
>JAHQVK010000192.1 GCA_019634385.1 Myxococcales bacterium
GCGCCAAAGAAGGCTCCGGCGCCAAAGGTAGTTCCTTCTCCTAAGGCTACCGCTCCCAGAGTCTTCCCTCTCACTGAGAAGCTACCGTCCGTTGCCAAGCGCTCAGGCATCAGATGGCCCGTCATCTTCAGTGTGGCCTTACTTATGGTCATCATCGTTGCTTCATTGCAATTGTTGCTACCACGCTCCCAAGCAGTAGTACGCAGCCCCGACATCAAAACCTTCACCGCAGAGAAATGGGTCCAGGAGTCATCGTCGTGTGAACCTCCGACCGCATGCCTAATCGAGACCAAACAACTGCTTGAAAAGGCAGAAGAACGTATTCAGCAACGCGGAATCGGGGCGGAAAATCTATTTTATGCCGTACAACAAACTCATCAGGCACTTTCCGCTATTGAAAGAGCCGGCGGTTCTGAGGAGATATTTATGCGAGCTCAACTGCTTCATAACCAAGCTAAGTCTCTTTTGGAAACAGCGGCACAGGGCGCCATTTTTGGCGTTAAACGCGCTATACGACTGCGTAAATATGACCAGGCCATGGCGCTTAGCCAACGACTTCGTGCCCTATTTCCCTTAAAAGAGAGCTTCGGATATCAGGAAGGATTGCGTTTACGCAAACTTGTAGAAAGATGCCGTCGAAAACGGGGGAGAACGCCAGAGTGTTGACGACCAACCCAGAAGCATCTGAAACGCTGTTGATTCGATATGCTGCCCTACCCGGTTGTCGTCAGGTATCACATACTTTTGCCTATGACCCAAACCCACCTCCTTCCAACGACCGGCTCGAACGACGAATGATTTGCATCACCCAGATTCGTTCGTTCTCAAAAGCATGAGTGACTTCGAATGTACTCGACCAATGAGAACCCAAAGCGCTCCAGACACCTCCAACGCGATAAGCGTCGGGGGCGCATTACCTCTTTCAGAAACGACCAGCTATGGCTATTAGGCTTAATCTACTGTGGTGCATGCGTAGGTCAAGCTCGGGCGGAGCCGCCGCTCCCCATCCCAACTTCGGTTCAAGTAGCCAATACGGATCTAGACCCTTGCTATCAAGTCCCAGTTTGTCAGGAAATTGGGAGACTGTTGTTCTTAACTAACAATAATCTACAGTCACAACAAAAAATGGACGCCTGGCTACCCCACACACCAGTAGAAATAGCCCTTAAGCAACAGGTCAAACACATCATGGACTATGCGCGAAAGTTGAAGGCCGCTGCTAAGCACTGCCGCCAGGAAAATGATCATGATTGCGCACTTGCTTTCGAAGCCAAGTATCTTTTCTTGGCCCAGCGCTGGACAAAAAACTTTACTGAGCTACCCAAAAAACTGACTTCAGAAATTAGGGTTGCCTACCTTGAACTTGGGCGCCAATTGCTTGAACAAGGAGATGGCACCGGTGCAAGACGCGCACAGGAACTTGCCTACCAAATTGAGCCCAACCATGCTGATACCAATGAACTTGGCAGTAAGCTTGATGAATTTGCCCGTGCGGCCTTTCTTCGCGGCTATGGCCTCTATCGGGACCAAGGTCCCGGCGCGCTAAAAAGCGCACGGGAACTCTGGAAGTTTGCCTATGGCAGCGCTTCCGCTGGAAGTCTAATACAGCAGAAAGCCCAGCAGATGCTCTCCCAAACTGCGCAGTAGACAAGTTCGTTCAGACATCTTCGGTCGAAAGCAAGAAAGATATATGTATACATGGTGAACGCACTCGAAAAATTCGCGGCTGGTTGGCTTATATTCATATTATCGACTGCTCTCAACGCCTGCGCAACGTCAAACCCCATGGAGAAAGGGAAGCTGCTCGAAGAAAACGGGGAACTGGAGGCAGCCCTTGCTCAGTATTTTGATGCCCTAAATGATCAGCCAAGCCCCGAGATTCACTTTAATATCGGGATCACCCTTACTCGTTTAGAGCAGTTCGAAGCGGCTCTAATACACTTCGAGAAGGCTAAAGAACAGCACTACCGCGTCCAAGAAGTGACCCGACAGCAAGCGCTAGCACTCCTGCAACTGCGTCGAGAAAACTCCGCGGTAGCGCTCCTTTTACAAGTATCTGATCGAACCCCAGAACTCAACCTAACCCTCGGTCAGGCCTTACGCCAAGCCGGAGAAGTTCGAGGTGCGTACCAAGCTTATCAGAAAGTCCTGCGCCAAGACCCCAAGCACCCACGAGCTCTACTAAGGTTGGGGTGGCTCGCTGATCGTGTCTTCTTGGACTTTGAGGAGGCTTTGGCTCTCTATGAGCAATACTTGGCGGTCGCACAAGATACTGAAGAGGCTGAGGTAGTTCGGCAGCGCCGAAAATACCTACTCCTCACACACAAAAATCTCACCAGTGCGAGCGAAGACTATAGCTATAGCTGGAAGCTATTTCAGCTTGGGCGCTATCACAAACTACGGGCATATTATCGGTCGCACTTACCTGAGTTCGCGGAAGACCATTTTTTCTACGGAAGAGGACTATTTGCCACTGGAAACAAAGCCGGAGGCATTGAGGAACTACAAATCGCCGTACGCAAAGCACCAAACCAACCCTTGTATCTCCTTAGTCTTCTAGCTATGCTTAAACAAGAGGGTCGGCAAAAAGAATATCTAACCTGGCTGGAGTTCGGACGAAATCGATTTCCGAACGAGCCATACTTTAGTGAGTAGGCACATGGCACGCCAAGACATCCCCATTCCAAGAGAGGTTTATCAACAATCCTTAAGAGCTTTACTTGGCCCCATAACCCCACTTCTTGATGATCCAAGTATTAGTGAAATTCTGGTCAATGGCCCCCAACAAATCTATATCGAGCGCAGCGGGAAACTCGAAGATAGTGGGCAACAGTTCGATGATCCCAGTGACCTAATGAGTGCGGCCCAAGGTATTGCCCAATTTGTAGGGCGTACTATCAGTTCCGAATATCCACGCTTAGACGCACGGCTGCCCGACGGCTCGCGAGTCCACATCATCCTTCCGCCCGCAGCACGAGATGGCATTCACATAGCAATCCGCAAGTTCTCCCAATCTAAGCTTACGATCGAGCAGTTGATCACCTGGGGAAGTATCACTGAAGAGGCCGTTGAGTTCCTGCGAGCTACTGTTTCCCACAAGAAAAATATCATTGTTGCTGGTGGTACCGGCTCAGGAAAAACCTCTTTACTCAATGTACTATCAACTTTGATCACCCCTGACGAACGCATCATTGTCATCGAAGACTCATCGGAACTGCAGCTTCAACAACCACATGTTGTATATCTCGAAGCACACCCTGGTGATCTCAAAGGCAAAGGTAAGATCACAATCAAAGAACTCTTTTGGTCATCCATGCGGTTACGTCCGGATCGAATGATCATTGGTGAACTCCGAGGTGGCGAAGCATTGGATCTGATCCAAGCCATGACCTCTGGCCACGGAGGATCCATGAGTACCACCCATGCCACCTATCCCGATGATACCTTGAGACGCATCGAAACTATGGCCCTTATGTCGGATGTTCTTATTCCTCATGCGGTCCTGCGTGAACAAGTCGCGTCGGCAATACAGATTGTCATACAGACAAGCCGCTTCAACGATGGATCTCGCGGTATTACCCATATCTCGGAAGTTCAGGGTCTAGAGGGAACCAAATATATACTCAAACACTGCTTTTTGATGGAGAACCAGCATAGTGCAGAGCCCCACGAACGAAAACTTGTTGCAACCGGCTACACACCGGACCTTTAAAAAGACTGAATTCTCATCTCTACTGCAAAGACCAATTGAATCGATTCTGGAAGTATCAACAAGGGGCGCGCAGCGGGGTATTACCACGCGGAGAAGCTGGAACTTGGGCTCTACCCAAGGGATTTCTGCTGTACAGCAAAGAAGAGTCCGGTCTGAACAACCCCATAGGGAGTAGAGTTCAGGAATTGACAAAATTAGGAAGGGTCAAAGAGAGTGCCGGCGTAAAAGTAATAACAAAGAGTGCCACCAATAAAGCACAGTAAAACGGCCAAATAGTTTTTACGGCATCTTCCACTGGAACTTTGCCTACAGCCGAGCCCACAAACAATACGGAACCCACTGGTGGAGTGACGAGCCCAATGCCTAGATTGAGCATCATGATCACACCAAAATGCACCGGGTTAATACCCGCTTCCATCGCAATAGGTAGCAATATAGGTGTAGTGATCACAATCAGTGGCCCCATATCCATAAACGTCCCCAAAAGGAGTAGTATTACATTGATGATCAATAAGATGCCGACCGGATTGTTTGTGATACTGGTAATTAGCTCAGCCAATTGAGCCGGCGCCTGAAGAATAGCAAGAGCGAAACCAAACGCAGTGGCCGATCCGATGATAAGTAGGACCATGGCAGTGATGCGTGCCGACTGTTTAGCCGCCTCAACAAATCGCGGCCATCCTAGAGTACGGTATACGAGGGCCCCAACAAGGATAGTATACCAAACTGCAATCGCCGAGGATTCGGTGGGAGTGAAGGCACCAGAGATAATACCTCCCATAATGATAACCCCGGTCATGAGCCCTGGTATAGCTAGAGCAATAGCCCGCAAAAAGGGTAACCAACCAGGGAATACACCTTGCTTGTAGCCACGCTTGACGGCAACCACCCAGGCTACAGTCATCAGCAGAGCGGCCGTAAGCACCCCAGGAACAACTCCTGCTAAGAAGAGATCGCCGATGGAGACATTAATCCCCGATGCTGCAGCATAGATGAGCATATTGTGAGACGGGGGGATCAAAAGGCCAACAATGGCTCCGGTGACAGTAACATTCACCGCATAGTCACCATCATACCCCTTCTCCCTCATAAGGGGCATAAGGGAGGAACCCATCGCGGATGCGCTTGCTATAGCTGAACCTGAGACCGCACCAAACAGGGTAGAGGCCCCCACGTTGACGATGCCCAGCCCCCCTCTTGCCCGCCCAAAAGCCCCCTCAGCCACGTGGACCAAGCGCTCCGCGATTCCAGACCGATACATGAGATCTCCCGCAAAGATAAAAAAGGGGATCGCTATTAACGAAAAGCCACTCACCCCAGCGGCTAGGCGCTGAAACGCCACCACCAGTGGTATATCAAGTACAGCAAAGCAAGCTAGTGAGGCCGCAAGCAAGGAGAAGGCAACGGGTACCCCGAGCAGCAAGCACGTGAGAAGAGTGAACATTAGGATGCCTAAAGCCATATTATTGCTACCTTCTATCCCTCTTGAATGAACCGAGTTCTTCCAAGATTTTCTCTAGAGAAAAGAGGACAATCAGCACCCCAGCGATCGGAAATCCGGCATATGCCATCCCTCGAGGCAAACCCAAAGTGGGAATTACATTAGCCCAGGTACGATAGACAAGAACTGCGCCTCCGATAGACATTGCTACCCCGCAGGTCCCCACCACCAAGTTAGATAGAAGGCGAAGTACCCGCTGACCGGAAGGACCAAGCGCGTTCTCCACTATCGTGATACGGATATGAAACCCTTCTCTTACACCAGCTGCCGCAGCGAGAAAGACTATCCAGATCATTAGTGTCAATGCGGCTTGCTCGGACCAGGATGGACTGGAGTGCAAAACATAGCGTCCAAATACCTGCCAACCAATAATTACCGTTATGGCACAAAGGCCAATGCCCGCCGCGATGACAAGATAGTCCGCAGCGAGCTGACTGATTCTAGCGAGAGCTCGCGTCATTGTTTTTCTCCATAGCTTCGCCGAGAGCTTGAATCTGTGCTACCAGTTCACGTTGGCGCGCAGTGGTAACAAACTGCGACCAAACCGGCCTCATGCGTTCTTGAAAGGCGGAGAGATCCTCAACCTCGTTCACGCGCACACCAGCCTCAAGCAGTTGCGCTCGTGATCTTGCCACTCGCTCATCCCATAGCTGGCGCATATGTGCGACCGAGCGTTTGGCTGCACTTCGCATAAGTTTTTGATCTTCTTGGCTTAATTTCTGCCAACGATCAAGGGACACAACCAACATCTCTGGGGCCATAACATGACGGGTTAAACTATAATGTGGTGCGGCTTCAAAGTGACGAGCAGAATCATATGTCGGCCAGTTATTCTCGGCACCATCTATCACTCCTTGAACCAGCGACTGATATACCTCTCCTACGAACATCGGTGTAGCATCCGCACCAAGCGCTCGAACCATAGCCACATAAAGATCAGAATTTTGGACCCGGATCTTCATCCCATGCATATCCTCTGGCGTCAGAATTGGACGTTTGGTATTGTAGAAACTTCGCTCACCTGAATCATAAAAGCACAGCCCGAGTAGATTGTGTGGCCTTAAAGATTCTAGCATAACCTGACCTACTGGCCCGTCTAGGCTAGCTCGTAAATGGTCTGCGGAACGGAACAGAAAGGGGAGCGATAGAATGGTAGTCAATGGCTCGATCGCGTTGAGTGACGCAAGATTGACGCGGCTAAGATCTATGCCTCCAAAGGCGGTTATCTCCAGCGTATCTCGCTCGGAACCCAGTTGGCCACCAGCATATATTTGAATATCAAGCCGGTCATCACTTTCCTCCTGGAGAATTTTTGCCATATAGTGTACCGCTTGAACCGTTGGATAGTCCTCAGGATGACAATCGCTTGAGATTAAGCGTCTCGGCCCCGATGATGTACACCCCCAGGAACCAAGGCTGCAGATGATAACTAAAGCAGAAACCGCTTGAAGTCTATCTAAGCTCTTACGAGCTACGCTAGCTTGTGGCGCACTGTGTGGCTGGTTGAGGATTTTTAGAAAATGCGTAAAACTCAATTCAACTATCCTTTGCTGTGAGCTACGCGTAATACTTTGATCATGGGAAAATCCTTTTTTCTCGTTCTATATTTACAACTTTCTCATAAGCTCGCGTGAGACTCTCCACGAAGAGTGGGCTCTCGGTTAGGTCTTTACTAAATACCTCGCGAAGCTCAAGAAACCGTTGTATGTCGGTCGTAGCATTATGGGTGCAACGACACCCGAGAGTAGCTAGATTCTCGGCGAGAGGATCTATAATGGCTTCGTTTGCTTGTGCCCTACGCACTACAAATCGACACCACGCCGCAACACCGAGACTTGCATTTTCGATCGGGCGCGCCGCATCGAGATTGTCGCTGATAGTTCCTAGAAGACGTATTGGAAGTTTCTTGGAACCATCCCAAGCAATTTGCGATAGTAAGTGCTCAAGCGCTGGATTACTAAAGCGCTTAAGCAGCGCTTCGCGGTATCCGTTGAGATCAAAATCCGCCGGACTATGTAGAGAAGGGGCAACCTCATCTCTCATTAGATCATTAAGAACACCCCTCAGGTAGGTGTTGCTTACCGCTTCACTCACTGTACGCGCGCCATGAGCAAGCCCAAGATAAGCAAGTGTGCTATGGGCGCCGTTGAGCATCCGCAACTTAGCCTGCGCGTACGGCGTTACGTCAGGAGTGAACACCACCCCCACCCGGTCAAGGGGAGGGAGCTGGACACCGTCTGGCACCTCAACCACCCAGGAGGTGAAGGCCTCACGTTGTACCGGCATCGCATCGTAGTACCCGCAGCTCTGCTGCACGCGGTTTCGTACCCCTTCATCGGTAGCGGGCGTAATCGCATCCACCATGGATGAAGGAAAACATATATTGTCTTCAAGCCAAGTAGCGAAGGACGGTTCTTGAGCCCGAGCCAGTGTAGTGAGCGCCCCTTGGAGCTTGATCCCGTTGGCAGATAAGTTATCACAGCAGAGAATCACCGGAGGTGCTAAACCTTGGACTCGGCGCACTCGAAGCCCCTGCAAAAGAAGTCCAAGGGCACTGCGGGGCTTCTCGGGCTCGGCTAAATCATGCACAATATCTGAATGAGCAAAGTCAATCTGCCCATCTACCCCAAGACAATACCCCTTTTCTGTAATTGTGAGCGTGACTAAAGAGAGCAAGGGATTAAGGAAGGCGCGCGGCGTATACTCGCTTAGGGGGGTGATTCCCTGTAGCGCTAGAATCGTTCGATACTCAATGGTTTCGTCGCGCAGTTCAAGGGTATACAGCCAGTCCTGCGGTTGAAGCGCCTCCGCGATATGGCGAGAGCGCAAAGAGATCGCATCGATACCCCATTTGGGCTCCTGGATATTCAGCTGGTTGAAGTAGTCAGCTTGGTGCGCTCGGAAAAACGCACCGGGGCCCAGATGAAGAATACGCCCCTCGAGTGTTTGGCGCGAATATGCTGAAGTATTCGCATCCAAGATTTTGTTGGAGAGCCTCTGCTCAGAACCGGCTGCAGTCATAGAGTGACACCTCGTTTCCAGATGGCAATAGACCCCTCTCCATTCACTTCGGAGCAAGTCGGCTGACCGCTCGCCAGCGCCAAGAGCTTCGCCATAAAGTCATCAGCAACGGTTCCCATTCCATCCGACAACACCCCTCCCGCGTCGTAATCGATCCAGGCTCGTTTCCGCTGGGCTAGGCTAGAATTAGAGGCAATTTTCACCGTAGGCGCAGGAAAGCCAAGCGGCGTCCCCCGCCCAGTGGTAAACAAGACAAGGGTTGCCCCTGCAGCCGTTAAGGCCGTACCAGACACCGCATCATTCCCCGGAGCTTCCAGCAAGGTTAGCCCTGACTTGCGCACCCGCTGACCGTAGCCGATCACATCCATTACCGGCGCAGTACCAGCTTTCTGGACTGCCCCTAATGACTTTTCTTCTAGGGTAGTAATTCCGCCAGCAATATTGCCTGGTGATGGATTTTCATGAACAGGCTGCTTATGCTCGATAAAGTATTCTTTGAAACCGTTAACCAGGTTTACAAGGGCATCAAAGGCCTCACGGTTTGCAGCTCGTTGTAATAGAAGGTGCTCTGCTCCAAATATTTCAGGAATCTCGGTCAGGAGCACGGTTCCCCCTGCTGACGCAACGCGGTTGGTAATGGTCCCTAGCAGAGGATTTGCCGTCAGTCCGCTCAGGGCATCGGAGCCCCCACATTTTAGTCCAATGACAAGATCAGAAACCGGACGAGGCTCTCGATGATCACCATCCATCACTTCGACCAGTTCTTCTACCGCTCGTACACCCGCATCTATCTCATGCTCTTCAACCTGGGCTCGAATCACTCGAACCCGCTCCGGAAGAAGACCTTGTGTTTCTGGAAGCAAAGCGTCAATTTGATTGGATTCGCATCCTAGGGCTACAAAGACCACCCCTCCCGCGTTTGGATGACAAGCCAAAGAGGCTAGTACGCGCCGGGTACTCCCAAGATCGTCACCAAGTTGAGAGCAACCCAAAGGATGAGTCATAGCCCGTACGGTATCGATACGTTCGGCAAACTTCGTCCGACATTTGAGGGCGATTTGTTCACAAATGTTAGCGACGCAGCCCACCGTAGGTACCACCCAGATCTCATTGCGGGTAGCTACCCGACCATCCTGGCGGAGGTAGCCCATAAAAGTCTCTTTGACATGTTCTGACCCAAGTTGGGGACGGGGTTGATTGGGCTGAAATGAGTAAGTTTTCGGGCCCGACAGACATGTCTCCACATTGTGCACATGGACATGAGTCCCAGCAAAGATCGGCTGGATGGCCCGACCGATCGGCGCACCAAACCTGGTGACCAATTGCCCAAGAGCGTGATCCCTAAGCGCCACCTTGTGATAAGGCTCGATGGGTTCTTGCACCGTAACTCGAATGGAACCAACCACAAGTTCCGTTCCCTTCGGCAACGGGCTAAGAGCCACCGCTACCGAATCGTCGAGGTCAACCCTATGTACAAGAGGAAGGGCTTGTGTTTCTTTCTTTTTTTCCTCAAACATTATTTTCCTTCAGAATAAGGAACGACCCTTGAAAAGGTAACCGATATCAACATAGACCAAGTCAATTTGGAGTGCTACGAGAATATGTTTAACAACCAAAACCGTGAGACTAACCATCTAGATGACGATCGACTGTTTACTTCAGATCCCAGTCAACGTACTATTGCCAGGCGCCTGTACGATCAAGTTCGAGAGCTGCCAATTATCAGTCCCCATGGACACACTGACCCCTCATGGTTTGCGCGCAACGAGCCTTTTGGGAACCCAGCAGAACTTTTTCTGGCGCCTGATCACTACCTCTTTCGAATGCTCTATAGTCAAGGTGTACCCCTAGAAACATTAGGGGTGCCATCACGCTCGGGAGCACCTGCCACTGACCCCCGGGAGAGTTGGCGAGTGTTTGCGAAGAATTATTTCCTTTTCCGCGGTACCCCGTCTCGGATGTGGCTCGATTATGTTTTTTATGAGGTTTTTGGTATATCTGAGCGCCTTTCCTTAGCCACCGCTGATCTATACTACGATACCATCACGCAGGCATTAAAACAGGATAGGTTTCGGCCTCGCGCATTGTTTGAGCAGTTTAACATTGAAGTACTTGCAACCACCGAAAGCCCCACCGATACCCTCGAACATCATAAGGCAATTCTTGACTCAGGTTGGCGTGGTCGAGTTATTTCTGCATATCGACCAGATAACGTTGTAGATCCGGAGTATGAAGGCTTCCAATCCGCACTAGACCAATTCGCAGATATTACTGGCGAGGATACACGCAGCTGGTCTGGATATCTTCGGGCCCATCGTAAACGACGGGCTGATTTTATCGCCGTTGGTACAACCTCCACCGATCATGGCCACCCAACTGCCGTGACTTATGATCTAGAGAGTTCGGAGGCTGAGGCATTATTTCAGCGGGTGGTGTCCGGTCAGGTAGACGCCCACGAGGCAGAGGTCTTTCGAGGACAAATGCTCACCGAAATGGCCCGCATGAGCCTTGACGACGAGCTCGTCCTACAGATTCACCCTGGATCGTTGCGCAATCACAATCAAAACTTATTCTTGAGCTATGGGCGGGATAAAGGGGCTGATATTCCTACATCAACAGAGTACGTACACGCGCTTCGACCGCTTCTCAACCGATTTGGCACCGAGCCTAAACTAACAATGATTGTGTTCACGCTTGATGAGACCAGCTACAGCAGGGAGTTGGCACCACTTGCGGGTCACTATCCTGCGCTCCGTTTAGGACCGGCCTGGTGGTTTCACGACAGCCCAGAGGGGATGCGACGGTTTAGGGAAATGACCACGGAAACCGCAGGATTTTACAACAGTGTCGGCTTCAATGATGACACCCGCGCCTTTTTGTCCATCCCAGCCCGACACGATATGGCTCGAAGGGTGGATTGTGGATATTTAGCCCGCTTGGTCGCTGAGCATCGACTACACGAAGATGAAGCCCATCAGGTCGCACGAGCTTTGGCATATGATCTCGCAAAATCGGCCTACCACCTGTGAGATTTGCGTCCTACCCAATGAACCTTCCGCCAAAACTGTCGGTGGTTTTAGCGACAGAGCAACCCACACTATTTTCGGTAAGGTTTAGGCTTAGGCTTTTTCCGCTTCGTCTTCATCTCATGCATGAGATCTCGGTATTCAGGCTTCTTGGGCTTTTTGCTCTTGTACGCTTCGATACGTGAGGGCTGGATTCGTCGAGGATAGTGATTGTTGTGCACATCTACGTCAGCCGTCTCCCAACCGGGATCAACCACCACCGATACGAGCTCTTGCTTTTTAGGCCTAACAACCAGTTTACTGACCTTCTTCGACGAGCGACGCCAAATCTCCGCCGGAATGACCATTTGTTCCTTCTTACCATCCACGTAAGTCATCTCAAGTAAGATGGGCATCACCAATCCACCGCGATTGCTAAATGTCATCACGTAATAGTTGTGATCTTCTTTAAGCGCCCGCTCCAACGCTTTACGTTCCCACGGCTTAAGGTCAGTAAGGTACTGCTCGTACGTGTTCCGCTGCTCATTAGATACGGTAAAGCGGTCATGTTTGTCGTGAAAATCCCGAAGCACCTCGTCGAGTTCTACCCGAGGCTTTCGACCGCTCTGTCGGTTCCGCTCCACAAATAGTGACCCGGGTTTATCTGCTTCCTCTTGGCGACGACGAGCAAAGTCTATGTCCGGATTCTCCGTATCCATCCGCAATTTAACAACTCGATCAATAGATATATCCACATGGTCAGTTGTGTAAAACCAACCACGAAAAAACCAATCCAGGTCCACACCGGAGGCCTCTTCCATGGTCCGAAAGAAGTCCGCGGGCGTAGGACGTTTGTTTTTCCAACGGCTTGCGTACTCTTTAAAAGCAAAATCAAAGCGCTCCCGACCAAGAATGATCTCTCGAAGAATATTCAACGCCACCGTAGGTTTAGTATATGCATTGGGCCCCAGTTGTAAGACACTATCAGATTGGGTCATGATCGGGACCTGGGCATCAGATTTCATATAATCAACCACGTCCCGGGCCTCTACTCCCCATGGAATGTCTGGATCCCATTCCCGGCAAGCAATGGCATCCAGAAAACTATTGAAACCCTCATCCATCCATGTCCACTGCCGTTCGTCGGAATTAATGATCATTGGAAAATAGTTGTGACCCACCTCATGAATAACCACCCCTAACAAGAAGCGCTTTTCCGCCAAGGTATAAGTACGAGTATCATGTTTCTCGCCTTTGGCTTTCTTGTGCCATATGGTTCGAGGACCATTGAATGTAATCATGGGGTACTCCATACCGCCCACCGGACCATTGACGCTCAAGCTTACTGGATATGGGTAGTCGAAGGTGAAGCGAGAATAGACCTTCATGGTATGAATAATAGATTCTGTGGAATACTTCTTCCATAAGTCGCCACCCTCTTTTGGATAATAGGACATAGCCATAACCAAAGGCTGCACCTTACTGTTCGGTTGACGGTGGCCTTTTGCATCCCAGATGAACTTTCGCGAAGCCGCCCATGCAAAGTCCCGAACATTTTGTGCGGTAAAGTGCCAACTTTTGGTCTCGATACTACCGGATCGTTCGTTCGCTAGGGCCTCTTCCGGGGTGACAACAAAAACGGGGCGCTTAGCGCTTCTTGCCTGCTCTAGACGAGCTCGCTGGGCAACGGTCAACACATCTTCGGGATTTTGGAGGCTCCCAGTAGAGGCCACAATATGGTCCGCAGGGACGGTGATCGTGACATCGTAGTTACCAAACTCCAAAGTGAACTCACCACGACCTAGGAACTCCTTATTGTGCCATGCTTCGTAGTCTGAATAAGCCGCCAAACGTGGAAACCATTGCGCCAACAAAAAGATATCATTTCCCCCCTTACGGCTATCATCCGGAAAGTGCTCATAACCGGCGCGGGCGACCATCGCATTCTCTTCCAAAATATTGTAAGCAAAACTAAGGCTGAACCGGGTAGTTTCACCACTAGCTAGAGGCGTCGGCAAATCTATACGCATTTGCGCTCCGTATACGGTAAACGGAAGGAGATTGCCCTTTTCGTCCTTTACCTCCGACAGGGTATAACCAATCTCCGTATCCGCCATGTATTGCATCCGACGGAGCTGGTTCAGGCTGACACCCGCCGGCTCTTTCCCTTTAGCAAGCCGTGTACCCGGGGAACGATCACCTTGACCCCCAAAATTTGCGGAGGTTTCTGCCAGCGAATCTGGTTTGAATCGATTTTGCTCCAACTGAAGCCAGAGATACTTCAGCGTATAGGGTGAGCGGTTGTGGTAATGGACCACTTCATGCCCTTGGAGACGTCGACCAGCCTCATCCAGCTTCACCTCAATCTTGTAATCAACCTGCTGCTGCCAATACTCGACACCTGGTTCGCCAGCCGCATTACGGTAGGCGTTCGGAGTTGGCAAAATCTCATCTAGTTGACGAAACTTGTCTTGAAACGGCCCTTTTGTTTGTTGAACCCCCTGGGCCCATCCTGGGGACGATAACTGCAAAATACCGAGTATGAAGATACAAGTGTTAATACACGTATACATGGGTCCACCTTCGCTGGGCGAGCGTCGCAGCGACCCACACCCTTTGGCCGTCCCGCCCCACTTACAGCAGAAATCACTTGAGTTGAACCCAGTTCCTGCTTCTACGCTCGGCTGAGCCTCGCCGCGCGTGCAAGCGAGCTGAGCTAGATGCTCAACTCATGCGCACTTTGCTGTATCAAAAGTGCCGGACCGCCGACTAGGGCGTGTCTTTACCCTCCGGCTGCGGAGATGACGCCGTATCCCGTGTTTGTGAGCGGTTGTCCCCGGAGGGAGGGTACGGGATGTACCCGACCGAGGGGCCAGAAAGGGTGGCGAAACCACCGACCCCTCACCAATATGGGAAACAAGTCATCGCCGCAGCCGGAGAGCAAAGACACGCCCTAAGTTAAGTCTACAAAAGCTTAGTACAGTCCAAAGCCTAGTTTAGGCAACAACACCTCATCTCACCGCCGCTCTAGGAGAACGATGACGAACTAAACGAGTTACCGCAGCCAGTTCAAATGGCTTATCCACCCTGGGATTTCTTACCTGTGACAGAAACGCGTGCACCCGCTCCGTAAACACGCCTCCACTCATGAATACCATTCGGGGACCAAGATGGGGTTTATTGTTCTCCACCCACTCATACACCTCAATTCCCGAGACTTCCGGCATAAGCAAATCGCAAAAGATAACGTCAAAGTTGTCATCTTTTTCCAAGCGCCGAATCGCCGCTCCGCCGCCCTCTTCCGCAGTAACCGCATGACCTTCACGCCGCAAAGAGCGACGGAGGATGGTAGTGATCAACGGATCATCATCAACCACCAATACTCGAGCTGCGGGTAATCCGAGATCCTCGGTCTCCAGTTCTTGATCACAATGGTCGAACACGCTCTGTGCAGCCGGAAGGCGTACCGTAAACGTGGTCCCATGCCCCAGTTGGCTATCTATCATCACCTGGCCCCCAAGCTCAGTGACTATGCCGTGGACCATCGCGAGACCTAAACCGGTGCCGGTACCGAGCGGCTTAGTTGTAAAAAAGGGATCAAACACCCGCCCTATCAGCTCCTGAGGAATACCCGGTCCATTATCTGATACTTCAACACACGCAAATCCGTCCTCTTCGCGGGTTGCTACACGAATCACATTACGTTCCTGATATCCCTCACGCATAGCATGTACTGCGTTAAGAAGAAGATTGAGAACTACTTGACCCAAACGAGCCTCATTCGCCCGTACGGGAGGTAATGGGTCCAGATTGCGCTCAAGCCGGGCCCGGTGACGAATCTCTACAAACGCCATATTGAGAGCGGAGTTCACCACCCGGACCACATCTAGCTCGCGCATGGTTCCCGTGTCCGCCCTCGCAAAGGCTCGAAGATCTGAGACGATACGCTTAACTCGCTCCGCCCCCTCCTGAGCCTCCTCCACCGCTTCACTGATATCAGTAGCCAGTTCAGGAGTTTGACCAGGGAGTAAACCCGGTAGCTCCCCCCGCAGAAAATCTAGGTTTCCGAGCACGTACGAGAGGGGATTATTAATATCATGAGCCACCCCCGCGGCCAGTGCACCGATGGACATCATCCGATCCGCCACTAATAGATCCGTCTGTACCCGCCTCTTTTTAGTCACATCCCGAGCAATAAACCCTTCGAGTCCTCCCCGCTGACCAGGCTCGGTTGTCCTCCGAAGAGGGGTGAGTTCGAGGACGCGCACCGAGCCGTCCGCGTGAACAAATCGCAACGCAGCGACTCCTCGCTCCGCATCTTCCAGCCAGGCCCGCAGAGAAGGCCGATCCTCCTCGGGCATCTGCTTTTCTATAAGCTCACCAACCAACCTAGATACGGCCACCCCGAGGACCTCCCCGAGCGCGGCATTGGCAAACGCGTAGGCACCCCCCTCTGTGAGTGCAATGCCATCGGGGCTATCCGCGACCAACGCGGTCAAGACCGCGGGTACATCGGTGATCATAGCTGGACAACCTAGACCCGTCATCACCCCGGGTCGAGGGTTAGCCTTGCTTCAAATAACCTCCTCGGTAATATTGACGTCTGGAGCACCCTCGACTGCGGATACAGTTATGCCAGAATCGTTGCGACGATTTGGTCGCTATATTGAACTCAAACATTTGGCCGCTGGTGGCATGGGAGAGATCGTTCTCGCTGAACATACCGGCCTTTCCGGCTTTGCCAAACGGGTTGCGATCAAGCGAATAAAATCAGAGGTCGCCAAGCAACCTTCCTACGGTGAGCTCTTTCTTAATGAAGCTCGCTTAGGTTCGTTCCTCAATCATCCCAATATTGTTCACATCTTTGACGTAGGTCAGGACGAAAACGGGCTGTGGTTGGCGATGGAATACGTCGAAGGAGTAGATCTCAAACGCTTAGCCCGAAGAGCTAGACGTGCGGAACAATCCCTCCCCGGACCGGTGGTGGCTGCGATCGGTATCGAAGTATTGGCCGCACTTCACGAAGCGCACCATGGGGGGCCCGTTGGTGCCGCACCGATCATCCATCGAGATCTCTCCCCCGAAAATATCCTGATCACTAAGTCCGGAGGCATCAAGGTGCTCGATTTTGGGCTCGCAAAGTGGATTCCCAAACAGCATTCCGTCCCCTCGCTCGAAGGAGATAAGATCTTCGGCAAAGTTCGCTACATGCCACCCGAGCAACTTCGAGGACAATTTTTGGATCCCCGCGCGGATCTATTCTCCCTAGGCGCCACATTGTACGAAACCCTTCGCGGCGAACTCCCTTTCGGTAAGGGTTCCGCCGCTGAGACCCTCCACCGGATCCAAACCGCATCCCCTCCAAGCCCCACAGAGCATATCGGATCGGATGAAGAACTAGATTGGATTATCTCCAAAGCGCTATCTCCAACGCGTGGAAGACGTTTTGCTAGCGCTCAAGACATGCGGGAAGCTTTTCTTCAATACCTTGAGCAGCGTCCAACGCCACGTCTCCCTCTTGAGCATCTGCGTCAACTCCTCACCCCTCTCGCCCGCGAATCCACGGTGAATGAGGAGGGCCGTTTTACCGATCTAGCGTTACCGGTCTTTGAGCGCTGCGGAAAATGTGGAGGAGAGTTCGTGGCAGAATTGGTCGACGATATGATCGTTGACCACTGCAAAAACTGTGGTGGCTTGTGGCTGGAACGAGACGAAGTCCTTCGCCTTGTCGGCCGGGATGGCACTACCCAGCGTCCAGCACAGTTTCCCGCATTAACCCCCAACCGCCTAGACATAGTAGTTGGAGTATGTCCAGTAGATAGATCACCACTGAAACGCTATCCCATTCCCCACCAACCGGTGGCACTGGAGGTTTGTCCCTCCTGCTTAGGAGTATGGTTTGATCGCGATGAAATGAGCCTGCTCCAATCTCGGGGTGTAAGTACATGGCTCAGGTATCTACTCGACAATTTGGGCATCGACTCTGGCTCCCCCCCACCGAAGTGAACCATTCATCAAACTACATCTTTCAAAAATCGTATCATGGACGCCCAAGATCGTTGGTCGGCTTCCGCGTTGTATACCGTACCAAAGTCAGGATCATTGGCGCTTGGATTGGTAAATGAGTGCACCGCATGGGGATAGACTTCAAGTATCCAATCTCCGTCCACCCTCTGCATCTCCCGAGCAAATGAGCTAATATCTTCAGGCGGCACCATCGGATCATCTTGTCCATGAAGAATCAGCATCCGAGCAGTAGGCTTGGTATCGAGCGGCTCACCCAACTTCAACAGCCCATGAAAACTCACCGCCGCTTTCAGCGGTAAACCCAGCCGTGCTAGTAACAGCGATGCAAGGCCCCCCATGCAATAGCCGATGGCCCCTACCCGATCTGTATTTACTCGCTCGTGCCCCGCAACCAATTCAAACGCAACCCGGAGTCGATCGCGGAATTGATAGGGTCGCTCGAAAAGCTCATTCATCAGCGCACTGCAGGTTTGCTTGTCCTGCCCTCGTTTGTTCACCCCGTACAAATCTATGGCAGCCCCCACATAACCCAGCTCAGCCAAGGCCTGAGCTTTACTCTCGGCAAACGCGTCACGCCCACCCCATGCGTGGCACACAAGGACGGCAGGAGCTGGCTTTACCTCCTCTGGATAAGCCATAAACAAATCAAACGATGCGCTTTCTAGCTCATAACGCAACAACTCAGTTTCCATGACCGAAGTATAACCCATACTCGGCTACTTTGGCATGTCTTTAACATTGAACGTATTCTATGATTTTTTACTGTTTTACCTAATGACCTATGCCTCCCTTACTGGTGGCCTATAAGCCAGTCTCTTTAAAAGAGAAAATTTGTACATCAATCACTTAACAGCCTGTTGATCTAGCCCTGCACGCATCCCTTGGGTTGAACCCAAGTTCCAGCTTCTACGCGGGGCAATGCCCCTCTGCGCGACCCCTTGTTGATTGTTACAGAATCAATTCAGTTGGTCTTTGCTGTATATGCTAACCGTAACATCTTATAACTCGATGTAATATATTTCAACGTGCTACTTTTTACCCTTCCCTAGGAATCTATGCCTCGTCTGATAACCGGCCGCTAAAGGCGCGAACTGACCGGTTTGGGGGCCTTTCCAATAGTTATTTCCGTGCGACCCGTAAAACACCCGCTAGCAGCCCGTTGATTGAACTCAGTAGGCATACAGCAAAGACCAATTGGGAACTTGGGTTCAACCAAGGGACTACGGCTGTATTTGCTGAGCCAGCTCAACGGGCGGCTAGCAGCCGGTTGAGCTGGCCATGTGTGTAGCTGTCGAGCCCGGCTTTTCGTGAAACGCTCTGACGACGAGGCGAGCGTACCTGGCGGTACGTGACCGAGGAGAGACTTTTCGTGGTCAGGACCTTTCACGGAAAGACCGGCCGACAGATGCGTGCAGGGCTAGA
>JAHQVK010000193.1 GCA_019634385.1 Myxococcales bacterium
AAGGTTCTTTTCCGTGGAACACTCCGGATGAAGAGGGCGCATACCGGGCGTATGCAACCGATGAAAGGCGAAGCCGGTCCAGACCTTCCACGGAAAAAAGACCCGCGAAGCGCCTAACTCACTTTTCCGATGGCCTGCTAGAAGTTAGGATGTGCCTCCAAAGTCGGCGGGAACTACAGCAAAGACTACCTGAATTGATTCTATAAGAATCAACAAGGGGTCGCGCAGCAGGGCATTGCCCGGCGTAGAAGCAGGCACTTGGGTTCAACCCAAGCGATTTCTGCTCTATAGCGAAGTAGTTTAGATATAGCTGGACCGCCGATAGACCTTGTCCGAGCTTAGGCGCACCCCCTAGTACCCAGCCCATGAGCACCACGTCCAGCCAACGCGCACAACAGATTGTAGAAACACTCACCAACCTAAGCTCACTATCCGATCTACCACGGACCGGATGGCTGCTGAGAGGGGTCTGTGCACCAGAGTCAGTGGCTGCTCACTCCTACGGGGTAGCCCTGTGCACCATGCTCTTGGTCGACGCGCTGCGCGAAGAAGGATTAGCTATTGACGGAGAAAAAGCGCTCCGAATGGCGTTGGTACATGATGCTCCCGAAGCGGCTATGGGAGACATACCTAGTCCGGTGAAAACACCCGCGCTCAAACGCGCGATCGCCGAGGTCGAGCGCCAGCTCGCAACCACACTGCTAACTCCCAAAGCTCTCCACAGTTGGCTACATCTGAGCCAGACCGAATCGGTGGAAACCCAACTTGTCAAGGCTGCTGATACAATCCAGATGCTGGTTCAAGCTTTGGTATACGAACAACAACACCGGGGATGCCTTGATGAATTCTGGGTCAATCTTCAGCATCGACAATCCCATCCTCTCCACGTGGTCAATGAAGTAATGACCTGTCTGTGCTCCATGCGAACCTCTGACCCATCTAACAATAGGCGGTAATGTAGTCCATAAACCTATATTTCCGAATCTGAGTCTCAAGAGACTTTCTACATGTGACTATAGTTGCCAATTCAGAGACATCTTCAAAAGCCCCGCGTCGAAGCAGGAACTTGGGTTCTACGAGGTCCTATTGTCAGTCTACCCGCCACCAAGCATCGCGTTTTGAGAATAAATCTGCGTCACAAACAGAGATAGCATCTACCTCAATACAATTGAGCTACAGCAAAGACCACTTGAATTCATTCTGTAAGAATCAACAAGGGGTCGCGCAGCGGGGTATTGCCCATCGTAGAAGCAGGCACTTGGGTTCAACCAAAGTGCCTGCTGTAAAACACGAACAAAAACGATCCATTTCTCGTCCGAGCCCAAACAAAGCCAGTCAACGCAACGGTGAGTATCCATAGCGAGGGCCTAGATCTACCTATGTCTCTGATGGTTGTAACATTGGGTTTTACCGACCTCTCTCCAAACAAAGAATAAATAATGATTGCGCTCCAACCGGCTCATTGCTATGCAGGAACTTACCTTGTAACACATTTGGGTTCCAAGGTTTATTGATATAGAAGTAATCATGACAAGGTGCGTTATGGTTACTTATGATATGGTGTATGATGGCTGTATTGCTTTTATTTGGGGCTCGATGTGTAAGGAGAACATTTCGAAGCTAGAGAGCTTAGCGATTAAAGGCTATAGACAGAGTCTAAGCTCTCATTTGGCAACGGATGTGAATCACATCGAGCTTTTTTTTTCTTATCGTTTTATGAACCTGTATACAACGCGGGAACAACCGGCAAACGTTAAGCCAAGCGCCTGAAGTTCCCGCTTTATTTTTCTTATTAGTAATATCCATGGAATTTTCTCAAGTTTGCCAAGCGGCCTTTATTATATCACTCAAACCTAACGTTCATTAATCCATTTGAGTATCGACCTTATTCCTACCATCGTCTGAGTTCAGAGGGAACGAGTAAATCCCCACCCCAAAACTTGAGACGGCAGACAACCATTCCCACAGTCATATTAGTCTAGAACGGGGTGAATTAGTCTCCGACATCAAATTATGGGACGGCCGACACAGCAGAAATCACTTGGGTTGAACCCAAGTTCCTGCTTCTATGCCCCGCTGCGTGGACCCTGGTTGATTCTTACAGAACCAACCAGGGTCCTTTGCTCTAATAGCGTCCGTAATAAATGTACATATCCAGGAAATCGGGTCAGTTTGAATCTTCAAACTATGATATTGTTGATAATAATTCAACCAATATTTGCGTATACTAAAATTTAGTATCAAGCTGATCTACACAACAAAACACAGTAAGACTGGTAACCATCAAACCAAAACTTACGCCTCATAAGAATCAGACGAATCTTACACTAACAGGACATAGTAAGACTGGTAACCATCAAACCAAAACTTACGCCTCATAAGAATCAAACCAGCTCACACTCACAAGTCAGAGTACAGCTGGTAACAGCCGGTTGATCTAGCTCTGCACGCATCTATCGGCCGGTCTTTCCGTGAAAGGTCCTGACCACGAAAAGTCTCTCCTCGGTCACGTACCGCCTGGTACGCTCGCCTCCTCGTCAGAGCGTATCACGAAATGCCAGCCTCGATAGCTACACTCATGGCTAAATCAACCGGCTGGTAACCATCAAACCAACACTTGCGCCTTATAAGAATCAGACTGATCTATACGACAAACGCAACAAGCGATTGATCACAACCTTCGCCTTCATTGATTTCTGCTATAAGTTAGTCTTTGCCGTTCAAGGTGTGAGGCGGTCGATAACAATCCCCACCATCATTTTAAGCCCCAGGGGAATGAGTTGATCTTCAAAATCAAAGTCGGGATGGTGACAGCCTGGATTTTCTTGTCCTGCGTGACCAGCGCCTAGGAAAAAATAAGCTCCGGGAATAGTTTGTGTAAAGTAGGCGAAATCTTCGCCACCAGCCATGGGCAGATCAGCCTCGGAGACTTTGCGGATCTCATCTATATGCTCCGCCACTCGTCGCACCGCAGCAACACACTCATCATGATTACGTAATACGGGATAGCCCCGCTGAATTTGAAGCTCCACCCTGACCCCAAACATCACCTCCACCCCTCGTGCAATCTCTTCAACCCGATCCAAAACTCGGCGCGTCACCTCCTCGGAAAACGTACGAATGGTTCCTCCTAACTGCACCGTTTCCGGAATGACATTGTGGGCGTTCCCTCCATGGAATTGACAGATCGACACCACCGCCCCTCCCTCAAAACCGAGGCCACGGCTAACCACCGTCTGGAGTCCAGTAACCATATGAGATGCCGCCACAATCGGATCCCGAGTCACCTGGGGCTGACTACCGTGCCCCCCTTTGCCTACCACCTTCAGCGATATCAAAACAACATGGGCCATGAGAGGGCCCGCCTTCACCCTAACCTCCCCCATGGGCCAGGCAGGCCAGTTGTGAAGCCCGTAAATCTCATCCACACTCTGTAGCACACCCTCTTTAACCATCACCGGTGCTCCTCCACCGTGTTGGCCTTCCTCATCCGGTTGAAAAACCAATCGGACGTTGCCCGGAATGGATGCCTTGTGGGTAGCCAGGATGTCCGCCACACCCAACAAAATTGCGGTATGCCCATCGTGGCCACACTTATGAGCTCGACCGTCGTGGACTGAGCGATAGGGCAGTGGGGTATCCTCCTGCATGGGAAGGCAATCCATATCCGCACGAAGAGCGATCGTCCGTGTTTCCCCGTAGCGCTCCGGAAAAAGATCAGCCACGAGACCGGTCTTTGCGGAAACAAACGGCTGATAACCTCGATCGATCAGCCAGGACCGTATTTTGGCCTGCGTTCTCGTCTCCTCAAAACCCAGTTCCGGGTGTTTGTGGATATCGTGTCGCGCAGCCATTAGCTCTTTCACTAGTCCATCTATGTTCTCAGTGAAGGTATTCAACAGCACCCGCCTACAGAACCATTCACCATGCTCCGGAGCAACCTCTCCTGCAGAATATCCCCTTATCCTTCCGCTCACCCAATACAGCAAAAATCCCTTGGGTTGAACCCAAGTTCCTGCTTCTACGCCGGGCTATGCCCCGCTCAGCTGTACACATAAACATACGTGTGGTGACATCCTTCTCTCGGTATAACGGAGCCGTCCTCATCACCGGGCACCATCAAAGCTCCCTTAACGAGCAACATGAACGCTTTTCTGGTCCCCGCTCTAGCTTCTGGGTGCTCACCGCTCTAGCGTGATCACGCATGGCATCGCTGGTCCTCCCGGATCTCCACGCTGCGCTCAATCCTGAGCAATACCAGGCCGCCACCTCCACAGAAGGTCCCCTGTTGGTATTAGCGGGGGCTGGGAGTGGCAAAACCAGGGTATTGGTGTGCCGCATCGCTCATATCCTCGCGACTGGTCGCGCGCGTCCTTGGCAAATCATGGCGGTGACTTTTACCAACAAGGCCGCTGGAGAAATGCGAAGCCGCCTTGAAGCAATCGTGGGCCCACAAGCCTACGAGGCGTGGATAGGCACTTTCCATGCGCTTTCCGCTCGTATCCTGCGGGTTGATGGACACCGCCTCGGCTACACCCCCAATTTCACCATCTACGACGCGGATGACGCGAAACGAACCCTCAAGTCGCTTATGGTGGAAATGAACATCGAGACCTCCGGGCACGCAGTCAATGTGGACCGTATTGGGCAAGAAATCGAGCGCGCCAAAAACGTAGGCTGGGGTCCTGAGACCTTCGCTAGCAAAGTAGGCCCCCAAGACTCCCCTGCTCGCCGCCTCGCCAAAGCAGTATATTTTAGATACCAAGAAGTACTACGTCAGGCCAATGCCATGGATTTTGGCGACCTCGTGCGCCTTGCCACCGAGTTGCTGCGACACCACCCCCAAACCTTCAAACGATTTGGTCAACGGTTCCGCTATGTCATGGTAGACGAGTTTCAAGACACCAACCGAGTCCAATATGACTTTCTGCTCGCTCTCACTCGCGACCATCACAACCTCATGGTGGTGGGAGACGACGATCAGTCTATCTATCGCTGGCGGGGCGCGGAGGTTGCCCACATTCTAGGTTTTGAAGACCAACATCCGAATGCAAAAGTCGTGAAGCTCGAACAGAATTATCGAAGCTCAGGATATATTTTGGCGGCGGCCAATGCGGTTATCGCCCACAACCGCACGCGACATCCTAAAACTCTTTTTACGCAAGCTCCCCTCGGGTCTAAGCTTGGACTCGCCCTACTAGACGACAGTCAATCGGAAGCAGCGTTGGTAGTAGATGACATTCGTCAGCGAATAGTGCTCGGGAGAGAACCCTTTGAACATGCCATTCTATATCGAATGAACGCACAATCCCGCCTATTTGAAGAAGCTCTCAGGCGGGCTCGTATCCCGTACCGATTGGTAGGTGGCACTGGCTTCTTCGAAAGAAAAGAAGTCAAGGATATCATTGCGTACCTTCGGCTCATCAGTAACCCTCATTCGAGGCAAGATTTTGAACGGGTTGTCAACCTTCCCCCCCGAGGTATTGGGAGCAAGTCGATAGAAAATCTCAAAGGGGCCGCCGGCGCTCGCCAGGGCTTGGACATGCTCACCGTCTCCGATCAACAACTCCTGTACGCCGGTTTGCGGGCAACAGCGATCAAGAAGCTTCGAGGGTTTGAGCGCATCATCCGCGAGCTCTCCGAACGGGCCCAGACAACTCGTGTTGTTGAGCTTGTCCAGCAACTATTGGAACGTATCGAGTATGAGAAATATCTGCACAAGTACGATACCGCCACCGCAGATGACCGAATGGCCAACGTGGCTGAGCTCGTAAACTCCATCGCAGAACACGAAGCCCGTATCCTCCCGTCGAGTGACCCCGACATCCCAGACACGAAGTCTCCGTTGGTCTTATACCTGGAAGAAGCTGCCCTCGCCTCTGGAGAGAAAACGGAAGGGGATGCCCAAGGTGTCCAGTTACTTACTCTCCACGCGGCCAAAGGCCTGGAATTCCCCGTTGTCTACTTGGTAGGCTTGGAGGAAAAAACATTCCCTTCTGCCCGGGTCGTGGACAACACCGACCCTTCCGCCATGGAAGAAGAACGAAGGCTTTGTTACGTCGGCATCACTCGCGCCATGGAGCAACTGCAAGTCACGCTAGCTCGTCGCCGGATGATTTTCGGCCGCACCGAAGTCCGCATGCCGTCTCGATTTGTGGGAGAACTCCCCAACGAAGCAGTCCAAACCTTCGGCATCGGTCAGCCACAGAACACCCCCAGCTACGGGGATAAACCAGCGGAAGATCTTTTTGGCCTCGAAGATGACGACGCCTTCGATGACGACCCTAATCCCTTTGCGGATGCCCCCGCCTACCAGGACGACCCTTCCGCCTACCGGGACGAACCGGTAAGCCATAACTCGCTCGACACCGGACCTCAGCCCGGCACAAGAGCCGGTCACAATACATTTGGTGTTGGGCAAGTTCTTAAAGTAGAAGGTACCGGCTCCAAGGCCAGAGTATCTGTAAGATTCAAAGATGGTAGCACACGAACCGTGATCGCCAAGTATCTTGAGTTTTCCTAGCTAGCTAGGGCGTGTCTTTAAACTCCGGACCGCGTTCTCACTTGTCTCCTGCGAAGGGGTCGCGTAGCGGGGCATAGCCCCGCGTAGAAGCTGGAACTTGGGTTCTACCCAAGTTCTTTCTGCTGTATGAGAGGCCCGAAAGGGGGGCGAAGCCACCGAACCCTCACACACGCGGGATACGGCGGCATCTCCGCAGCCGGAGTTAGCAGCCGGTTGATCTAGCCCTGCACGCATCTATCGGCCGGTCTTTCCGTGAAACGTCCTGACCACAAAAAGTCTCTCCTCGATCACGTACCGCCAGGTACGCTCGCCTCGTCGTCAGAGCGTTTCACGAAAAGCCGGGCTCGATAGCTACACACCGGGCTAAATCAACCGGCTGTAAGAAGATACGCCCTACGGAGTTGAAAGAGACAAACTAGTATGGGCGATGGCCCTTCACAAGCATGGCTAAACCTATCCCGTAGGCTACTGTGATGAGAATTAGCCCAATGACAGTGCTCCGCTTAAATACCCCGGAGCTCCCACGCACGACAAATAGGAGGAGAGCAATACCGGCCCCTATCGCGCCAAAGAGTACTTTGGGTATGGGGCTCCAGTAGAGAATCGCTGGCGCGATAATCAAATGCCCTGCCATCGTCCATAGGATGAATGGCATCCCCACCCCTTCGAGAGAAGCCCGCATTCGTTGTTTAGAACCAGTACGCCACCCCCACAGCACCACGGCACTGTCGTGAACCAATTGCGGAAACAAGTGGGTGGAGACCAGAAAATTAGAAACCAAAGGTGCGGCCGACTCGTAGAGACTGGAGAAAGAGGCATACACCAGCCCAACCCCTAGCGCTAAACCCGCCGAGATGAAGAAGAGCAGCTTGCTAAGCCCATAGTGTCCACCGCGATATAGGACCCACAGGACCGCCATGGCCCCCATGGCTTGGGTCAGTCCAGTCGTGATGGACAGGGGGCTCCAGTTCGCAAATGCCCCTCCTAGCCCGATCGCTCCCCCCATGAGGATGACCCAGCCAAAAGCCACCGCCCCCTCTAAGGGGCGATGGGTTAGCTGCGAGCCCGGAGAAACAGCAAGTACCCAAGGCGCCAGCGCCAACACAAACTGGCCAACACGAACACCCTGACCGGCGATGCCCCCAAAGTCGATCAGGGCCACCACACCAACCCCTACCGCCAGGGCCATGAGTGCCACCACGCCGCTACTGGTCTGTCCGTTCCGCCTGGACCCCATATAGGCTGTTACCTCACCACTCGCCAGTATTAGGCATCGACTGCCACGGCTCAGCCGGCGGCAACGACCCCCCAGCTTGAATCAACTCTATCGAGATTTGGTCGGGGCTTCGTACGAACGCCATTCGACCATCGCGAGGGGGGCGAAGGATCGTCACCCCTCCTTCCTTCAAACGGGTACAGGCGGCGTAGATATCTTCCACCTCAAAAGCGAGATGACCAAAATTTCTTCCCCCGGTATATTCATCTTCTTGATCCCAATTAAAGGTGAGCTCAACCTCCGGCTCACCAAGGGCCGTTGCCAAAAAGACAAGGGTGTAACGTGCTTTTTCGACTTCTTTTCGACGAGTCTCAACCAAGCCGAGCTTGTGGACAAAAAAGTCCAATGCGGCATCAAGGTTTCGTACCCGCACCATCGTATGCAGATATTTCATAGCTGCTCGTCTACCGTCGTAAGCAACGCTACGTCTACCGTCGCGCTACACTCGGAGGGGGACCTCCTCCAACAATTTCGGACAGTCACTCGGCACACCATGCGCAGACAGATAAAAGTTACCCCAGTTTGTGGAGGTATGCTGCACACACTGCGGAGCTTCGTATGCCTCCATGGTTCCACCCTCGAGCATCCTAACTGTTGTAATGATTAGTGGTTTGCCTCCACCCTTTACCCCTGTCCCCCTCGGCTAAGAGCGGACAGCCACCCCTTCACTCAAGTGCCCCAAAAACCTAACCAGTCCGAAGCTTGTTCTTGCCAATCAAGACGATCGTGCGGATACTGCTGGTACTCATAAAACCCTCATCGGGTGCGTCTTTAGTTGACCTTGAATCCAACAACTACGACGCATTTCCTGCTAAGATCATGCGTCGGACGTCCGATATAGCAAAACCCCTGAGAGCCAATCACTTCTCAGGGCGGAGTCAATCTAGGGCTCCGGGGACAGCCGCTGAGTCTGGTGCCCGAGAAGGCTCGGGCAAAGGCGGTGGCCGTGTTGTCCTCCTTCTGTTTGGGTTGATCCTCGCAGGCATCGCTGCCGGCGTATCTCTCGGCAATCAACCCGCGGTTGGCGAGCTCAATCTCCCTTGGAATACCCAGCCAGCACCGGTGAGTGGACCCCAGCCAAAAGATCCCCAAGTCCTAGCTCTCCTTGAACAATCGAGGGAAGCGATGGACCTCGACAGCGCCCGAGGACAAAAGCACGCCCTAAAACTGTTGGATCAAGCGCTCACTCTCGACCCGACCAATCACCGAATACGGCTTGAGCGGGCGGTAGTGCTGATTGGCTCCGCGTTGACGCTCCAACGTCAGGCTGAACTGCTTCGGGTTCGTCAGACCGCAACCAGCACCTCCTCTGCCCTCGTTCAATCTTTGATGAGCCGGGCCAAAACTATGGTGATCTCCGGGAAAGCCATCCTGGACGCGGTCGCATCCGGGCCCCTGCCTTCAGAGTGGTCAGACCCCTACCAGCGCGCCATGGCCTCTTACTACCTGGCAACTCACCGGTTTAAAGAATTTGGCCAGCTCATAAATGATTGGAAGCCCAAACCCTCCATGGTGCCCTATCGAGCTTACTTGCGTGTTCTCTCTATCGTCACCCCTTCGGATATCCCGAGTACCAAGCAGATCAAGCAGGTAAAGAATGTCCTTCAGAAGGTGATTGAACAGCGTCCCAAACTAGTGCACGCCCGGCTGCTCCTCACTCGATGTCTGATTCACTTGGGGAACTTCCGGAAGGCCAAAACAACCCTAGAGCCAATCATCGATGATATTCCCCATCACGCGGAAGCCCTTGAGCTTCTTGCCGTTATCGAAGCGCCAGAAAATCGTCCAGACGAGCGGGTCTTTAGCAGTACGACGCCACTGTCGCAGGACCTTAGCACTCTGTCCGAGTACGAGCGATGGATGGTGGGGGCCCACAAACGGCAGCGTTCAGGGAAGATGGAGGGCGCCCTAAACGCCTTCCGCAAAGCATCAGAAATCGACCCACTCGCCACCGCTCCATGGATGGGCATAGGCTGGCTACACTTCGAAGAAAAAAAGTACAACGATGCGGTTAAAGCTTTCAATCGAGCAGCCCTTCTCGATCACAACAATGCGGGCGTTCAATACGGACTCGGTGTAACCCATCTTAAGATGCAAGCGTGGACGGCTGCTCTACTAGCCTTCGAAAATTACGTAGAGCTTTCCTCGGAAGATGATCCATACCGAGACAAGGCCCGTAAAAAGGTTGAGGAGCTCAGCACGATCATCAATGCCACTTCATCCAGTAGGTAAGCCGATCTTCAAAACCGGTGCGGAGATATTGAGGACCCCGTCCGGAGTGGGCCATACTTGAACTTGGGTTCAACCCAAGTGGTTTCTGCGGTAGTAGGCATCTGCTATGGACATCCCCTTGGAAGAGGTCCGTCGCCTCGCCCAGCTCGCCCACCTGGAGTACCCTGACGAGCCTGGTACTGAAGCTCTGTTTTCCGATGAGCAACTGGTCAGCCTTCAAAGAGACATTGCCAGCTTTCTTGATCACGTGGCCGATCTTCAGTCGGTGAATATTGACGGGGTCCCCGCTATCACCCACGGCGTGCCCGTCACTACTCGCCTGCGCGACGACATCGCAGATGCAACCGCTAATCTCAGCGAAATGCTGGACGCCGCCCCTGCATCTGATGGGCTCGCATTCATGGTGCCAAAGGTTGTCGAATGAACATTGCGGACCTGAGCCTCGCAGAGGCTTCTGACCAACTAGCCTCCGGAACAATCTCTTCCGAAGCCCTAACCTCGGCCTGCTTATCTCGGATCGAGGCACTCCCTGCCCTCAACACCTTCATCCATGTGGCCGCGACCACAGCCATGAAAGAGGCCCGCGCATCCGACACCCGACGGGCAAACAAAGCCTCTCTAGGACCCCTCGATGGCATCCCCATTGGCCTCAAAGACCTGTTTGTCACCAAAGATATGCCCACCACTGCGGGTTCCAAGATCCTGGCCGATTGGCAAGCTCCGTACGACGGCACAGTGGTGAAACGCCTGCGAGAAGCTGGGGCAGTGATCGTGGGTAAAAATAACCAGGATGAGTTCGCAATGGGCTCTTCTAACGAACACTCCGCAGCGGGTCCTTGCGTCAACCCCTGGCATAAGGACCGGGTCCCTGGCGGTTCTTCGGGTGGCTCAGCCGCCGCCGTCGCCGCCGGACAAGTGCTGGGCAGCTTAGGAACAGATACGGGGGGATCCATTCGTCAGCCGGCATCTTTTTGCGGAATATATGGACTCAGGCCCACGTACGGTCGCGTTTCTCGTTCGGGCGTAGTAGCCTTTGCCTCCTCACTGGATCAAGTTGGGCCCTTCGGGCGCTCGGCCAAAGACATTGCCCTACTCATGAACGTTATTGGTGGCTTTGATCCTCTCGATAGTACGTCCGCCCAACGCGACCATCCTGACCCTCTCCTAACCCTCAAGAACGGAGTCAAAGGCTTACGTATCGGTCTCCCACACGAATACTTCTCCGCGGCGATCGACCCGGAGGTCGACCAGGTGGTCCGAAAAGCAGTCCAAGCTCTTCAGGAAGCGGGAGCCACCGTACAAAGCGTCTCTCTCCCCCACACCAAACACGCTCTGTCGACGTACTACATCCTTTGCATGGCCGAGGCCTCGAGTAACCTCGCCCGTTACGATGGTGTTCGCTACGGTTATCGTGCCGAGGAAACAGAACTCCGTAAGATGTACGCGCGGTCCCGATTTGAAGGATTTGGACCGGAGGTCATTCGCCGCATTCTCCTGGGTACTTATGTGCTCTGCGCCGGCTACCGAGAGGCTTACTACGAACGCGCTCAACGGGTTCGGACCCTTATTCGAAGGGATTTTGAGTCCGCTTACGAAGGCATAGACATATTGCTGAGTCCAGTATCCCCAACGGTGGCTTTTGAACGAGGCAGCAAAACCAACGATCCTTTAGCGATGTATACCGCGGATATCCTGACCCTCTCCGTGAATCTTGCCGGAATCCCCGGGCTGTCCGTGCCCGTAGGGTTCTCGAGCGAGGGCCTGCCAATCGGTCTTCAACTCATGGGTAAATGGTTCGACGAAGCCCGACTGCTCCAAACCGCACAGGCCTTGGAGGACGTGCTCCAGGTCCATCAACAACGCCCAAAACTTGTTGCGTAATATCACACAGGAGTAAGAGGCTTCAACATAACGACCCAGCTACTCACCCCGGTGTCCTATTCGAGCCAAAAACATAGCGTGACGTTTGAGAGGCGCCCACCAGCTCCTTATGCTACGGCGTGTCTTCAATCTCCGGCTGCGGAGCTGACGTCGTACAGCAAAGACCACTTGAATTGATTCTGTGAGAATCAACAAGCGGTCGCGCAGGGGGGCATGGCCCCGCGTAGAAGCAAGAACTTTCTACCCAAGGGATTTCTGCTGTATCCCGCGGGTGTGAACGGTCGGCCCCGGAGGGGGGGGGATG
>JAHQVK010000194.1 GCA_019634385.1 Myxococcales bacterium
TGAAGGTCATAGTCACTCCCATGTTCATGAAGGTCATAGTCACTCCCATGTTCATGAAGGTCATAGTCACTCCCATGTTCATGAAGGTCATAGTCACTCCCATGTTCATGAAGGTCATAGTCACTCCCATGTTCATGAAGGTCATAGTCACTCCCATGGTCACGAAGAGCCTAGTCACCCCCATGGACATCGGCCGTGGGTTGTTATTCGTGACTTGATAGATTCTGCTGACCTCACCGATCGGGCTCGAGGGTTTGCACAAGATGCCTTTCAGAGGCTAGCGAAAGCCGAGTCTTTTGCACATGGTATTCCTATGGAGCAAGTAGAGTTTCATGAGGTTGGGTCAGATGATGCAATCGCCGATATTGTTGGGACTGCGGTGGCGATAGATGAACTGAATATTCATACGGTCATTGCCTCGCCTTTCCCTTTAGGCCGAGGGCTTTCACGTGGGGCACATGGAGCCCTACCTATACCCGGACCAGCCACCCTACATATTTTAGAGGGCGCTCCTGTTTTGGCTACACCCCTTAGGTCCGAAACGGTAACGCCTACAGGGGCGGCTCTGGTACGGGCTTTGGCGAGCCATTTTGGTCCGATTCCATCGATGACCTTGGAAGCGATCGGAGTGGGTGCTGGTCACAAACGTTGGCCGGACCGACCTAACATCGTACGAGCTATACTTGGGTCACAAGAGGAGAATTCCTGGCTGACGGAGCAATCATTCAATCATCATTACCATACAGCTCATAACAATAGTTCGAAGGCTCTCGAACCTTCTGCTGGGCCGGAACAAAGTGGTGATGAGCGTTCTCGGGTACTCCAACTAGAGACCAATATTGACGATATGAATCCCGAACATCTGAGGATGCTATTTTCCGAATTGTTTGTCGCGGGGGCTCTTGATGTGTGGGCAACCTCAAGCATGTTTAAGAAGGGGCGGCTCGGCTGGGTTATGGGTGTATTGGTTCCTGAGGATCAAAAGGAAAGCGTCTTGTTGATGCTTTTCAAACATAGTTCTACTTTGGGGGTAAGGTGGTGGTGGACCGACCGACAACTTATGAGTCGCTCCATAGAAACGGTTGTCACTCCCTATGGTTCCATTCGAGTCAAGCGATCGCAACGGCCGGGGGCTCAAGATCACGTGAAGCCAGAGCACGATGACGTCCTTAAAGCTGCTACGGAGCATCGGGTGCCAATGCGGGTGGTGGAGGAGATGGTATTGAGGCAGGTGTGGCAGCAAGAGCAAGCTTAGCTGTCTTGGATATATAATTGCTGCTGCCTCTTTATGCATGACACCAGCAACTCCGTGCTTACGGTACCGCCATTGTTGAGAAGCGCTAATTTTGCCGCTCTTTCTGCGCCCTGAGCGATCTCTGCGTGAGAGAGGCCTTCCGAAGTATGAGCGATCTGCTGCCAATCCACTTGAGTTGTTTCCATAGTCATGAGCCGATTCTGCATAACCTGAATGCTCTGATCTAGACTAGGGAGCTGAAACTTGAGAATCATATCAAAATATCGGAGGACATCTCTAGGCACCTCGGCGATCTGTGGAAACGTGACGACAGTGATGGAATGACTGTCTGAGTACTGAACCGCACGAAGTAGCTCGCTGATAAACAGAAAAAGTTGATGAACTAGAGGGTCTGAACGAGCTTGCATTCCTTGGTAAGGAAGGGTTGTTTGTTTTAGTACATATACTGCTCGGTTTCTACGGATTGTATCTACCAGATATTTCTGACGGACGCCTATCTTATTGTAATAGTTTCGCGGCTCGGCCTCTGAAGAGGAAACATAAAACAGGCTCTCCAAGCGTATCGTATGGAGGGGCAGACTGAGTTCACCGGCGATGACTCGAGCGAATAGCGATTTACCAGTACCCGCAGGACCAGTTAATAGCAGAGTACCTAGCGGTTTTAGACCATATCGATGAAGCTCGCTCCTTTGTTCGTGCTCTCCTAAGCATCGAGTAAGTTCACTTCGTAGTGCATCGGAAACAACAAGATCAGCCATGTATGCTGGAGCTGGTGAAGATGAGGATACTAGGCTGCTGAGCAATGGGGGAGTGTCAACCAAGGGGGTCTGGACTGTTCCACCCGGTTTCGCCTCCGCTCTATCGTCAGACTTGGCCAAGTCCACGAGTTTTTGAAGCGGGGTTGGAGCTGCAGAGCGTGGCTTGGGTCGGCGCGCACGGCAAGAAGTGGTGTCCGCGCGGGACAGAAGGCGCGGTGCTGGCGTTGGTGTTCGTTCGGTACGGACGAAGGGCTCTGTGGGCCTTAACGGACTGCGATGTATCTGGCCTTGCGTAGAACTTGTCTCCCTAAGTCTAGGACTGTCCTCTCCCGCCTCTTGGCTAGCATATTCTTCGGGAGTGGATGAGATAGAAGATGGTCGACGACGTTTGCCAACAATGGGAGGAGGTAAGGTCTCGGGACATTCGTGTTCCACGAAGGATGGGGTGGCGGCGTGTAGTGGAGCTTGGGCGTCACGAGCGAGCTCTTCATTATCCGTAGACACGATAATAAAACTTTGAACTCCACGAGGCGCATACAGCTAGCGCAGGCCGCATGAGGGTGGGTACCAAAGATACAAACCGAAGGTTCTTCACCCCGCGGCGTTTGTGTGAATATTTTACGTTTGGGCCTAAAGAACTCGAAATTGGCAGCCGACTGGCGGATCGAGGTATATGAACACTTCTGATACCCGATCTTAAGGACGCCCATCCTGCAACACCAACATGTATGTTTCACCACCCTGGTCCGCTATTTGACTTGGCAAGTGACGCTTTTATTCAAAGGCCTTCTCTACAGGCAAGCGCAGTTTGCGTTTGTTTAGCCCAGTCCACCAGGTAAACTCAACCCCCACAAATCCTCCTGCTAGGGTAACATCTCCTCCTGGAAAGAGCCGTCCCTCCGCGAAGAAAGTCAATGCACCTCCACCGCTTCGGTAGGCTTTGGAGTTATAAAAAGGAAACCAGTCGTAGCTTATACCCACGATGTAGTTAGAACCAAACATGAACGAAGGGTCATCATCAGTTTCGTCTTCGACTCTGGTTCGGGATATGGATCCACCCGCGACCCCGATCGCTCCTCGGAAGGCGAGGTTGAAAGGAAAGGGTTCAATCTGAACTTCCAGCATGAGTCCACCAAGAGCTGACTCCCAATCGTCATTGGTATCGCCGCCTGAGCTGAGCAGTAGCCCCAAGCCTAGCCAAGGCAGAGGCTTTTGCCCGCCTCTAAAGGCAAAGCCAAAGTGGCTGAGTTGGCCGAGATCACCGACATCCTCCGAGTCTCCAATGCTGTTGCCTATACGTACTCCTGTGCCTATGTAGTAACCTTGTCGGGCTGCAGGATCGATGAGAGATTGCCCGGATGCTATCCCCGAGTTTAGGAGTATAAGTGGGACAAAAAACGTCAACAACACTAGCAGTTGATATTTACGCATGATCTAAAACTCCGCTCGAAAGCCAATATTTGGAAAAACGGGAAGACCCGTAGCGAACTCGCGCTCAGTGTAATCGAAGTTGAAACTCGAACCTTCGGGATTTTCTACGTTAAATGTATTGATGAGGCTCAAGAAAGCTTTGAACTGAAGGACGTTAAATATCCAGTTTTTCTCAATACGCAGATCAACTTGATTAAATATTGGTAGACGTTCAGAGTTACTTTCACCAGGGACGTCGGAGTATTGATCGAGATCGCTGAGGAAAAAGGTCTGACCGCTTTGGAGAGGGATGCTGGGTGTGGTTGGATTTCCGGATATTAATCGCCATCTAAGGCCTATTTCCCACCCGTTGGGAAGGGAGTACGATGTATTTAGGTTCAGGATGTGTGTTTGGTCAAAATCGAACAATCGCCATCCTTCAGTGGGGGAATCTCGTCGCTCTGAGCGACTGAAGGTATAGCTGAGCCATCCACGGAAGTTGTCTGCAAACTTATGCTCAATGAAAGTTTCGAGCCCGTATACTCGGCCAATTGCTGAGTTGGAGGTGAATAAAGGATCCCCATCTTCGTCTCGTAGATCCGATGACGTAATTAGGTCATCTAAATCTTTATAGAAGAAGGTGAGATCTACGGTGATATTTTTTAGGACCGGTATGTTTTCTGCGAATCCGAACTCGGTCCCCAAGGAATATTGAATGCCGCGTTGAAGACCGGCATCAGGGTTGCCGAACGGCCGGATTGATTCAGCCGGTGTTGGTGGTTGATATACAGCTCCTACGCCACCCTTGATACTCAGCTTTTCGGAGAGCTGAATTCGAGCAACTATACGAGGATCTGCGCTCCACTGATTTACAAGCTCAAAATAATCAACTCTGACGCCAGGTACTATTTGAAGCCACTCAATAGGTACCCACTCTGCTTCAATGAATCCACCAAACTCTATAATTCTCCGGTCGGCAATGCTCGCGGCTATGGTTGTAGTAAGATCTGGGTTCCCCCCTGTGTCACCCTCGGCGGCGTTGGAAGAAGGGAGTCGGGCTAGAACATCGGTGAGCGAGCCATTTACATCGAGCCCTAGCCGAAAGCCAATGGCTTCACTTACTTGCCATTTGGCGGTATTTCTAAGGTCTAGACTGAGGCTATCCAACTCAAAGGCAAACCCAAACGATCCAAATTGGGTATAGTCTCGACCCAGCGCGACCAGAGCTTGATTTTGGAATTTCTCCGAAGGGGTAAAGCGGTGTTCGAGCACAACGCGTTGAAAGTTTACGCTGGTCCGAGTACTTTCATCTGACAGCTGAGTGCTGAGCTCCGATGGGTTCTCAAATAGTAGTTCAAGAGTATCATCAGAAAACAGGCCAAATATTCGAAAATAATGCTCTCGGTTTGGTCGCCAATTGAGGATAAACTGACCGTCATAATACACAGGGGCGCTAATGACTCCGATATCGGCATCGTCTGGAACCACCGCCGGAATGATGTCACCAATGACGCTGCGCCTGATACCACTAGCAACGGCGACATTCTTGCCAATGGGAGCTTCAAGAAAGGCTGAGACATCTAGAGCACTGAGTTCAACCGCTCCATGGACTTGGTCCGGTTGTAGCCGGCGAATATGAGCGTCAAAGACACCGCCGGTGCCACGACCATAGAAAACAGAAAAATTGCCTGGATAGAAATCTACGGATTCTACCACGTCTATGGGGAGTACGCTCTTGAGTCCACCAAAGTGGTAGATAATCGGTACTTCAATGGCGTCTACGTAGACCCGAGTGTCGTTGGTTCCAGATCCTCGGACGATAATGTTGCCACTACCAGTGTTCGGTCGTGCGACCCCCGGAAGATTTTCAACTACCAAGATCGGATCACCCAAGGTTCCAGCAACGGTGCGTATTTCTTCCCGTGTGAGTGTGCGACGATTGACTTCTCGTTTGATACGGTCCGCTTGCACGATGATGTCATAGGGACTATACGAGCCTTTTTCTAAGTAATATGTGACCTCGGTGATTTCATCCTCAACAATATCGATTTTGTCTCGTAGGGGATAGTATCCATCGGCTTCCCCTTGAATCAGCCACATACCTGGCTTGAGGTCGTAGAACCGGAATTGTCCTTTCGCATCCGAGGTGGCTTCATATCCCGCGGCAGCCTCATTGTGATCCTTTCGGAACACGGTGATGACCACCCCCGGTAAGACACTCCGTGTTCCTCGTTCTCGAAGTGTTCCTTGTAGGACGATCTGGCCTTGTTGCTCCTGCTCTGACGCGGGTGGAGTTTTAGGAAGTGGAGGTAACTCAAACGTATAGGTGAAGGGAACTCGAACAGCGACGGGGATACCTTCAGCTTCGGCTGGAGAGAAGATCATACGTTGGACGGCAGCGATAGCGGCGGCACCGAAACCGTAGTTGGCAGTTGTGGACGTCCGAACGACTTGATAGGTTTCAGCGATGGTTGAAGAGAGAGTCTCTGCTACCGTAGTTGTCTTGACCACCACAATATCGCTGATGGTTCCGGTTTCAGAGATCTCTAGATCGAGGTCAACCTGCGCGCCAATGCGATGCTTGAGAGCAAGAGGAGGATATATGGCCTCAGCAGATTCGATGATTTGTGGATACTTGGTGATGGGAGCTTCTTCGATGCTTTCTTCCTGCGCTTGTGCTGAAGTAACTCCGAAAATATATGCTTGAGTCACGATACCGATGAGCAAAACAAGCTTCTCGGCTCGGTTGGGGGACTGAATACGGAGAGAACAACTCAGACCACTTTGTCTTTGGGGATGATAAAGTCTCATGAGGCACTGGAAAAAAGATCTAGTCAGCGGAGCCATTTATGACCTCGCGAACCTGTACTGTAGTTGATGTATATGATGCGCCCCCTCGATTGTCGCGGGCGATTACATAGATGGTGACACTGGAGGTCTCTACCAGCTCGTCTCGAAATCTGGGGCTGTCCCACCGGTTGATTTTGGCCTCTTCCCATTCCTGAATAACCCCTTGGTCATTCGAATCAATGATTCCTGGGTCACAAATCGGTCCTGGAACATAGCCGGTCCGTTCGTCTTGAATGCTGCCAGCGGTGATAAACCATGAAAGAGTTACCCGCTCTCGGGTTGTTACATCCCGTTCGATGACGGTTCCATCGTCAAGCGGTTCCTCGCATGTGTCAGTATAAAACTGAGAGAACTCGTCTAGAGTATTGTTCGGAGCTTCATCTTCGTTGGTGGAAGCTTGTTTCCGAAGCTGCAAAGTTAGAGTCTCATCAAGTTCGATTAGAGAATCTTCGATGGGTAGACCTTGGCGTAGAAGCCGTATTTCCCATCCGTCTAGGGAGGGATCACGGTTGATATTCTCAGTGCCTAAGAGTTCCTCGTCGTAGATGAGTTGAACATCCTTAAAGGCCGTTGCGATTTGTTCTCCGTCTGTTATGTCAACCCGAATAGAAATGGGGAATGTACCATTACACTCTGGTAATGTTACTTGACTAGAGATCTCGGGCTGCGACCGTATAGTTAAACAAAGTTCCTCGACGAAAGCCGGGGTTATGGATGTATTAGGAAAAGAGACAGTTGATTCAGACCCTAGTTCATAAAGATCTGTAGATATCCCATCGATATTAGTGCCTGAAACTAATTCTTCTGAGCTAATCAGACACTCAAAGGCGAGACTATTGGAACCTAGCAGAGGACACCAACGCCATCGGTATTCGAGGGCATCGGGGTTTGTAGCACCGACAGTGAGTGTAGAAAGAATGGTTGTTGGAAATCTATTCTCATTAGCCAACGATAGTGCCAGCCATGAGGGGGAGGCTTGCACACTGAGAATACGAAATCCGGTGATTTTGGATCGGGGTTCAAAATCGGAGCCACAGCCGGAAAGATTGCCGGTAGCCATCCAGAGGATGACTATGCAACCCCAAGAACATAGACGACGTGAAGATATCATGTTGATCCTAATCTTTCAGCGTAAAGAAATAGCTATAACTAATAGAGAATAGAATGGGGCGACCATCTCGCTTAGCAGGTACCCATCGTTGTCTTCGAGCGGTCCTAAGTGCTGCATCATTAAAGAGGGTGTGGGGTGATGAAGCAATAAGGCGGGCTTTGGTTACTTTACCATTTGTATCGATGGTTACCCCAACGGTAACTTTGGCCTCCAGATTTTGAGCTCGGTAGATCTCTGGGTAGTCGGGTTGAAGACGGCGGCCAGCATACTTGGGTTTGGACAAGCCACTGCCTTGGAGACCGATGGGCAAGCGGGTAGCTGCACGGTTGCGCCGCTTGGGGACTAGTTTTGTGACGCTCTCGGGGGATGTCTCGGTCACAGTGGCGGTTCGACCCATCCGAGTGTTGCCAACCGCAAAGCTTGGACCGTTCCCGCCCCTGGTTGTGGACTCTAGAGAGAGCCCCACGATTCTGCGGGCTTTCTTCTTTGGCTTTGGGGGCGGATCGTCCGGGATATCAATAGGATCGGGGGGAGGAGGAGCCCGTCGAGGGCGGGGCGGCTTTCGCCGCGGTTTTTGTGTTGGGACCGGCTCTGGCTCAGGGATAGGTTCAGGCTCAAGGATAGGCTCAGGCTCAGGCTCAGGCTCCTTGATGATTGCTACCTCGATAGGTTCTGGTTTTTGTTCTTCCCCCCTGGTTCCTCCTAGGACCGCATTGGCACTAAGGAAAGCGCCAATAACAGCTCCGTGAGTTACCGTCGCCGCAACACACATACCTACAAGCTTTGAGCTTAGGAGGGTTATCGAAGTCGGTGCAACCATCAGCGGATCCCGTATGTTAATCGATACCGGCTTGTGTACACTGTGGGACAGCTGTTTGCGGTTCGCTAATCGCTGTTGCGACTTTCTTTCTCTCCAACTTGCCATGTCTATCTCCGAATTGGCATGCTTGTTCAGCTTTTATTCCCTGGGTTGTTCGGAGCGCTCGATATTGAGCGCAAAGCTGGTTACACCATTGGTTTTAATAATATCAATGATATGTACAACCCTGCCATAAGGAACTGCTTTGTCAGCGGAAATGACTGCTTGTAGTCGAGGGTTTAGGGCCTTTTCTTGTTGAACGCGTAGAGCCAAAGAGTCTTTTTGAATGGCCTCCCCGTCGAGATATAGTTCTCCGTCTGGATCAATAACCAGATTTAGTGTTGTTGATACCGCCTCTCCGCCGCTGGCTGCCTTTGGAAGCTCTACATCAATAGACGCCCGCACTATATGTCGACTGGTCACCATCAAAATAATGAGCAGCACCAATACGATATCCACGAAGGGGGTGATATTGATTGTGGAAATAGTTTCGTCTTCTGAACCTACTGAGCTGGCCATTTAGGTGCCTCCGTCGGTTGATTTTAGATGTGCAAGAAGAGTTTTGGTGATGAGATCAGTGTTCGCGGAGATACTCTTCAGTCGAACTGTAAAATGGTTGTACGCGATGACAGCAGGTATGGCGACTAAAAGCCCAACCGCAGTGGCGATAAGGGCTTCGGAAATACCGGCCATGACAGTGCCGGAGGCATTGGTCATGTCACCCGCAAGGTCTTTGAAAGCTTTTATAATCCCAAGTACGGTACCGAATAGTCCGATAAAGGGTGCGTTACTACCTACCGTTGCTAAGAATGATAGTCGCTGTTGGTATCGCAGACGTTCTCTGCTTTGGGCGCCGCTAAGAAGGTCTTCGACTGCATCCGGTCCCAACGAATGTTGCCGTAGACCAAACAGTGTAACGTTGGTCTCTAGGCTGTCAAATCCTTGGAGATAGTCTGCGGCTCCTGCGTAATCTCTCTCTGTCAGATATCGATCGAGTTGTACGCGGATGTTGTCTGCAGCGACCCGATGGGAGCGGAAAAACCACCACCTTTCGAACATTATGGCTACTGAGGCCAGTGACAAAAAAATGAGAAGCCAAAGAACCCATTCGGCTTCGAAGATTGGTAGCGCAACGAGAGTACCTACAATTCCACTAGATTCGGTCATCAAATATCCTATTGGGAAAGCGAAAGTTATTGGGTGGCGACATCCCATCGCTAATCATGAGAAAGCAGGAGCTCACAACCTAAAACCTTCGTAGGCGGCCGACAAATTGGGGTGATTGCGCAAGGGAATCTTTGTGACTTACGGGCCAGTGGTCAATTACGCAAAGAATGTGTTGTTCAGCACATGATGCCTGCATTTTGGTTAGCAGGGTGGATAAGTGTAATTCCAAAATGAAATTATCAGCAGCCTAGGTGCCTTCATCGCAAAATACTTATCTAAGTAGGTCGTTGGTGATTCTATGAGGCTGGTGATGGCTGGGTAGTTTCTACTCTTTGGTCTACAGGGAGGGGCCGGGTTCGACCGCTCTGAAACCGATGTTTGATGATCGTTTCAGCTTCCTTGTTGAATGGATTGAAACCATGTTTTGGTTCCGACGCAGGATCATCAGGGTCAGTCGGGATAACCCAAATGATGACCCCTCTAATGCCTGGTGTGGTCATCCACTGACCAAGAACTGCAGACCATGCTTCTGCTTGGGCATGCTCGTCTACCACGTTGGCTATCTGGTCGGGCCACTCCCAAGGACGGAGGTAACTCTGCGGACTGGAGCGATATCCAACCTCTGTGACCAGCACGTCCCGGTTGGTCTGGACGGCGAGTTTTCTTAAGCGCTGAGCGATCTGTTGAGCACCGAGTTTCGGCGTGGGAGCCAGCGGGTAGTAACCATTAACACCTGTGATATCCAAGAGGTCCCAAAATTGAACCCCTTCAGCCTCGTCCCAGTTTGCACTGTAGGTCAGTAGACCTTTATAGATGGAACGAATCCGTTGGATTACCGGAGCTATATGATCGCGTACCGAAGATTTTCGAGATAAACCTTTCAGCTCCACACCAATAGAAAGGACGGAAGTTCCTGTGGATTGTGCGGTGGACGCTGCGGTCTCGATGAAGGCCTCGTAGCTGTTCCACCAAGCCTTTTCATGTGAAGCGTTTGTGAAAGTGATTTCTCCTCGCCAGGTGCCGTCGTCTATATAAATATGGGGGACAAGAACGGTCGCGAATCCCATAGATCGTGCGTCGTTGAGTCCGCGACGAATCGCGTGAAGTTCGTGCTGGGGCGGTGCGAAGACGTTTGTGGATTCGGCACTGATCATACGCCCGTTGAACAAGACACCGATAGTGTTCACCCCAAGGGCCTGCAGTCGTTTCATGGTGTTTCTAGCGGTTCGCGTGCCGTAGCCTCGTCGGGTGTCACCAACGGGTCGTAAGTTGGCCCCTTGGACCACTTGAGGGAGAGGATGAGGATCGGGATGGGTGGTCGTGTTCGGTCTGGAGGCTGGTGAGCACCTGAAGAAACAGAGGCCTAACGCTGTTGTTAGCACGACGGTCATGCACCGGTTCACATGAGGACCCGACACCGAGCTTGATGTGGTTGGCAAGGACAGCCTGGTTTTGCGGTGAGGTCGACACGTAGGATCAAGTATATGGGAAAGAAAAAAGGTCGCGAAGATCGTTCACAATCGCAGAAGGAACAACCGTTTAATAATCCTTTTGCTGCCTTGGGGGTGATGGTTGATGTCCAAGAATCGAAGATCCCTTCGGTTGAAGTGTCTTCACCGGACGCTGAGACGCCATCATCAGGCCCGGCTGGTTTGGAGTTGATGTCACTGTTGGTTAAGGCGCCGAAACTAGTTGTTCGTAAGGAAAAGAAGGGTCGAGGAGGAAAGACGGTGACTAGGGTGGATGGCTTACCGTGGGACACGACGGAACTCTCCGAGCTGGCGCGGATGATGGCGAAGGTACTTGGATGTGGTGTGTCGGTGGATAACGGGTCCTTGTTGGCTCAAGGTAGCCAAAGTACTCGAATTGCGGCATTTCTGAAGCAGAAAGGGGCTCGCTCAGTAGTTGTTGGGGACTCTTCGGCTGGGTGTTCTAAGTAGGCCGTACCAGTTAACACTATTTGTAGAATTCGTTCTGTCTACACCAATGCCTGTCTTTTGGGTCGGGTGTTTTCTATGACTCGTTGCCGATCTGGGCAATATCCGTAGACCTACATTCCCCTCGAAATAGGCTGCCTCGCAGCCTGCAAGCTACGGCTAGGGCGGGTCTTTAAACTCTGGCTGCGGAGATGACGTCGTATCCTGCGTTTGTGAGGTGTCAGCCCCGGAGGGAGGGTACCGGATGTACCCGGCCGAGGGGCCCGAAAGGGTGGCGAAGTCCCCGACCCCTCACACATGTGGGAAACAAGCCGGAACGCGGTCTGGAGGTTAAAGACACGCCCTAGTCTCCCTCCGAGTTGGAATATTTGGTTACAATAGGTCGTTCATAATAGTTACGCACAGGGCTAAATCAACCGGCTGCTAGGTCAAAGACACGTTCTAACGAGGTGTTGTGTGCTCGGGTGGTACCGAGAGTTTGGGAGGAGATGACTGCTTGTCAATGTGCTTTAGATATTGCCCAAACCGTCTCATGACCCACAGGTGAACCAAGGCCTGGGTGATATTGTAGATGGGCCAAGGCAACTTAGGCCGAAAGTCATGAATGGCAGCGACCATGGCTTGCTGACCGAGAATTTGCCGAAATTCGAACCGCCCTCGAAACTGTGGACTGACTTGGGCAAGGATGCCACCGGTGATAAGGTATAGTCTACGGTCCGGTGTGGAGGACGTTTCTGATGGCGTCAACTCTAGGAGAGTCCACTTTGGGGCTCGAAGCTGGAAATGGAGTACCCCCTCTGGAGAACAAGTGACTTGGATGAATGGCCAGGTGACTTTCGGAAGCCACTGAGCATAGGTCTCCGACGCCCATGTTACCGTCTTGCCTGTCGGAAGAGGTAGGCGCTGAACGGACCGCACCGTACGAGCTTTGCGCAGATGGGTATCATCCGATCGACGAATTCGTTTACGGGGATTGGCGCGGAGCTTTCCTTGTTCATCTATAGTCCCCCGGAGAGCGTCTTCAAAGCGGATCGCATCCTTCACTAGCCAGGTTTGTAGCCAGTTCTTCTTGGGAAGGATGGAGTGACCCAAACTTTCTATAAGTGGTCCTACAAGAGCTCTTGGCGCTCCGGAAACCGTAGATACCCACAGTGTGGACAAAGAAGGAGAGAATACCGGAATTCTTAGCATAGGAATACTTCGTGATAGTACCTCGGCGGCTTTGACCATCATTGTGCGATAAGAAAGGGTTTCTGGTCCTCCGATATCAAAACTCTGGTTATAGGTATCGTCACGTCCCAAGCATCGGAGGGTGGCGCGAACCAAATCCTGAATGGAAATTGGGGCCGAAAGTGATTCTGTCCACTTAGGTAAGATCATCACCGGGAGTCGTCTGACGAGTTGGACGAGGATATTGAGTGAGGACCCCCCTGGCCCCACAATTATTCCCGCGCGGAGGGCCGTGATGGGGGTAGACCGGCTTGCTAGGGTTGCTTCTACTTCTAATCGGCTCCGAAGGTGCGGGGAAATGGTGTCTTCAGCAGTGGGTAGAACCAGATCGCGGGTGTTCCGACTGGATGAGGGGGACAAAGCTTGGTTGCTTGCGGCTTTAGGACCACAATCTCCGCCAAGTGGTGAGGGGCGAATGCCCCCGACATATACGATCTGCTTCACCCTATTTTTCTCCGCCGCCCTCGCAAAATTGTCGGCCAGCAGGAGATCCAGATCTGCAAAACTGGCTTGGACGAGCCGGGCAGAAGGGTGCATGGAATGAACGAGATAGACTGCGTAATCCACCCCCTGGAGGGCCAGAGTTAATTCCTGAAGAGAAAAGAGGTCACAGTACCGCCATTGTATGCCGGAGGGGTCGGGGAGCTCAGCCCGGGTTGGGGAGCGGGTCAGACCGATAACGCTAAACTTCTTCAGTAGTTCGGTTCGAATGGCTTCGCCGACGAACCCCGTGGCTCCGGCGATAGCCACGACTGGGTTGTTGCTAGGTGACACTGAGCATTATGGCTACCTTTGGTCGTCAGTCCGTTCAAATCGATTCGAGCCTCGAGCTCGACGATACCGGATAGGTGGTTTACATCGATACGATGCAGCCGGTGCTCAGTCGGGCTCAGGTCCGGTCATTGGATCGACATACTATTGAAACTATAGGCATTCCGGCGTTGGTTCTTATGGAGTCTGCGGGTCGGTCGGTGGCGGATGTGGCTATTGAGGCGTTGCAGAGCGTCAAGGCCGAAGACCCTGCGGTGCTTTGTGTAGTGGGACCAGGCAATAACGGAGCGGACGCGGTGGTCGCTGCACGCTACCTACATGAGCGCGCTGTCCCCATCACTCTTGCCGTCCTCGCAGATCAGTCAGACCTAACTGCAGAACTTGAAGACCAATTGCGGTGGGTGTGGGCACTAGGACTAGAGACCCTGGTTTTTCATGGGGAATCAGCACCGGCTCGTATCGCGGAGTTGATGGATGATCATCAGGTCATCATCGACGGTCTATTTGGCACTGGCTTGTCTCGATCCCTGACGGAATGGCGCAAGAGTGTGGTTGAAGTCCTGGCCAGTCAGCAACGTCGAGGATGCCGAGTGGTGGCGGTCGATATACCAACCGGAGTGGATGCAAATACCGGTCAAACCCTTGGTGCTGTTCTTCCGGCCGATTGGACGGTGAGTTTCCAATACCCCAAGTTGGGACAGCTGCTAGAGCCGGGTCGGGTTGCCTGTGGGGAGTTACGGGTAGTTGATATTGGGATCCCCGGCTCACAGTTGGCAGTGGTTGCTCCAGAAGTGGTGACTACTCTAGGAGAGGAGTGCCTCCGTCGAGCCTGGCCGATCCGAGCTCCGGACACCCACAAGGGTAGCTATGGTCACGTGTTGGTTATTGCTGGGGTGCCGGAGCGACCGGGGGCTGCCTATCTAGCGGCCAGAGCAGCTCTTCGAGCAGGCGTAGGATCGGTCACAGTAGGAAGCTGTGATCGCACTATTACTCGACTGTCACCGATGCTTGTGGAGCTCATGGGGCGTTCGCTTGGGCAAGAACGGGTTGAGTTAGAGGCTCTGCAAGAGGCTCTTACAGAGTGCACTGCTGTGGTTATTGGGCCGTCGCTGGCCCCGGACGAGAAAACGGCGGACGTGGTTAGGGCGTCGTTGGCAAATCGATCGATCCCTGTGGTCTTGGACGCAGGTGCTCTCCGAGCGATGGGATCAGACGTTGGGTGGTTGGCTGAACGACCAGGCGCAGCTACGGTGCTTACTCCCCACCCAGGCGAAGCAGCAGACCTGCTAGGATGGGAAGATACGCAAGCGGTGCAAATGGATCGGGTGGCTGCTTCGCGGGAGCTGGCGCATCGATCGGGATCGGTGGTCGTGCTGAAAGGGGCGACCACGGTGGTGAGTGCTCCAGGGGGGGCCTCATCGCTCTGTGTGCGGGGAAATCCTGGTATGGCCACTGCTGGTACAGGGGATGTACTCGCGGGAATTATTGGTGCGCTGCTGGCGCGAGGGCTGGGCGCAACTCTAGCGGCTCAGGCTGGTGTTGAGCTGCACGCCAGGGCAGGGGACCGTGGAGCGGCCTTGGTAGGCATGGAATCCTTGCAGGCCTCGGATCTGATTGCTTCGATGGGTCAAATCTTGTCTGGGATCGGAAAGCCGCAGTGAAGCCGGTAGCTCAGCATGCATGGCGATCATTGACGCTTGCTCAAGTACAAGAGATTGCTCGAGTAAGTGCCCAGGCACTTGCCGGGAGTCCCGCCGTTCATCACATGGGGATCACCGTTGGTCTTACCGGTGAATTGGGTACGGGTAAGACCGCGTTTGCTCAGAGTTTTATCAAGAGTTTGGCTGATGGTGAATCACAGCGCGTGATCTCGCCAACCTACGCAATTCTACATATCTATCCAACACAACCGGAAGTTCGGCATGGGGACTGGTACCGGTTGTCCTCCGTCGATGAGCTGGAAGCGATAGGGTGCGCGGAGTATCTGGAAGCACCAGGAATCAATCTGGTAGAGTGGATCCGGCAGGTGCCTGAAGCTTTACCAGCGGAGTGGATCGAAGTTGTTCTGACCGGGGAGCGGGAACTTCGCGATCTGTCCATTCGGGTGTTCGGAGAACGTTGGTTCAAGTTGGTTAATGAATCGTTTTGGGTAGTGTGCACGGAAGCGCTTGCATCAGCTGTCGTTGACGATTAGGCGGCTGTTCGAGGGAGTGGCGGTGCTTCCACATACAGAGGTGTATTTATCCGTTGCTGACAGGTAGCGATGAATGCTCTATGGGGGACCGTCCATACGTACCCGCTCGCTCCCCGCTACGAGCGAACCACCCGAGAGCTTAGACGAATGATGGCCGAGATCGAGGAAGGCGCAATTGCCGAAAGAAAACTTGCCGATGAGATAGCCCCACCGGCGCCGACGTTCACAAATGGGACTGACCCTAGTGACGTGCCGGTGTCGGTGGCAGCGAGCGAAGGCGCATCCGGAGGCAGCTCGGCTGCATCGGACGATCTCTCTACTGACGACGAGGTCGTTGTTATGGAGCCGGCGGCTGATGCATCTGAATCTCAAGTGTCAGAGCCTGGGAAAGAGGTTCAGGCGGCAGCTCCGTCTGGTGACGCACCAGCGAGTGAAGATGGAGAGGTTCAAACCGGAGCTCCAGAACTCCCCAAGGACGAAATGTCGTTTGCGGAGATGTTCGAGCTTGCGGAGAAACAATCTGAAGAGAAGCGTAAAAAGCTTAAAGAGGCGCTTGGCGGTAATATTAGGCCGGGGCAGGTCATTTTCGCCAAAGTGGTTGGATTCGCCGCTGACTCCATTTTTGTGGATGTTGGCGCCAAGGCTGAAGGAGTCATAGCCAAGAGTGAACTGGCTGATGAGGAGACCGGCGAGCTAGACCTGAAGGAGGGTGACAAGATCGAGGCTCGTATCCGCAAGATCGACGGCGGTACGGTCATTCTCACCAAGGTTCTGCCTCATCAGTCTCTCAAGAACCGAGAAGAACTACGTGAGGCTCACCGACAAGGCATTCCCGTGGAAGCACGAGTGACCGGACAGAATAAAGGGGGCTTCGATGTGGAGCTGAACGGGATTCGAGCGTTTTGCCCCGCCTCTCAGATAGACCTCCGTCCTTCAAAAGATGTCGTCTACGTAGGTAAGAAATATCCGTTCAAAGTTACGGAGTTCAAAGACGGAGGCAAAAATATTGTTGTTTCTCGTCGTCAGGTGCTCATCGAGGAAAACCAGCGCCGAGCTAAAGAAACCCTCGCTCAGCTAGATGTGGGTAGCATTGTTGATGGTGAAGTGACTTCAGTCCGCGACTATGGAGCATTTGTAGATATTGGTGGTCTTGAAGGACTGGTTCACATGTCCGAGATCAGCCACGGTCACTTAGGCAAACCCGGCGACAAGTTAAAGGTGGGGTACTTGGTCAAGGCCAAGGTCCTCAAAATTGAAGACGGGAAGAAGGCGGGTGACAAAAAAATCAGCCTGTCCATGAAGGCTCTGGAGAACGACCCTTGGGATCGAGCGCGAGCGGAGATACGCGAGGGGATGAAAGTGCGCGGCAAAGTGGCCCGCATTCAGAGCTTTGGTGCCTTTGTGGAGATTCTACCCGGGGTTGATGGCCTGGTGCATGTCAGCAACATGAAGCTAGGGGAAAGGGTGACCAATCCCAAAGATGTGGTGAAGGTTGGCGAAGAGGTTGAGGCCACCGTCCTAAGTGTTGACTGGGGCAAGAAGCGCATTGGGTTGTCACTTGCGAAGACGCCGGCGGAGCTTGCTAATGAGCTGCGTAAGGGCTCCGTAGTTGAGGGGACGGTCGACAAGATTGAGAGCTTTGGCCTTTTTGTGAAGCTAACCAACGATGCCCGTGGTTTGGTGCCCGCTGCTGAGACTGGGACCCATCGGGGTGCAGATCTCACAAAAGAGTTTTCTAACGGCGATAAGGTCAGAGTCACGATTATGGACGTGGATGCTAAGAACGGCAAAATCCGTCTTTCGATTCGAGTAGCACGTCAGGCTGAAGAGCGGGCTGAGTTCGAAGGATTTCTTGGTAATACCAAGGAGAAAGGACGTGGGCTGGGAACCTTGGGTGACCTGTTCCGCGATGCTTTGGGCGATCTCCGTCAGAAATAAGCCCGCTGCGTGTACAGCACTGGTCCACGGGCTTGCGGCGCGTGGACCACGTATCCGAATATATTCATCATCAGCGAAGATTGCTGGACCCTTGGCGAAGGGATCTAAGATGTTAGCGTATATCGGTGTCGGTGTCCTCTGAACCTGCTTCTTCGTATTCACTCACCCAATGCATAGGGCTTGTAGGCGGATTAGCTTGCGCTCTGTTTTTCGCAATAGCTGCGGACATCCTGCCGCTCTCGGCTGATCTTTCACCAGCTTCGTGGCGAATGACGGGTATCACGCTCATGGTTGGAGTGTTTTGGGTTTCAGAAGCACTACCTCTCGGTGCTACGTCACTCATTCCAGCGGCAGCCTTTCCCCTATTGGGCATCATGACTGCGGGAGAAATCGCACAGTACTACATGTCTCCGATCGTCCTGCTCTTACTGGGAGGCTTTCTGCTTTCCCTCGCGGTGGAGCAGACGGGAGCTCATCAGCGACTCGCACTGCATGTGCTCTTGAGCGTGGGGACCTCTCCCCAACGATTAGTGTTGGGTTTTATGGTGACTGCCGCGTTGATGTCCATGTGGATAAGCAACACCGCCTCTGCGTTAGTCATGATGCCGGTGGCACTGGGTGTGGTTGACCGAGCGGCGGCTCAAACCACAGGGACCGCTCTCAGCTCATTCACGATCGCGCTCTTGTTGGGCACTGCCTACGGTGCATCTGTTGGCGGGATGGGGACTCCGGTGGGTACGCCGCCCAATTTGATTGCTATCAACGCCATGACGGAGACCTTCCCGGATCAACCGTCGTTTACATTTGTGACTTGGAGCTTGAGCTCACTACCCGTGCTCTTTATGGTGATACCCCTGTCCTGGTACGCACTGGTGCGCTTATACCCGACGGTGCCGCGGACCATGGCTTTCGGGGCCGAAGAAGTTCTTCGTGGAGAGCTTCAGTCCCGCGGAGAGTGGACCCGCGCGGAGTGCCGAGCCCTGCTGTTGTTTGCTGTCACGGCGTTTCTTTGGATCACACGGGCCGATTTCCAATTTGGTGAGACTTTCCGGGTGCAAGGGTGGGCCTCCCGTCTTGGTCTTGTTGGGACCCACGACGGGGTTGTTGCAGTGGCTATGTCCGTTCTTGCGTTTGCCCTGCCATCGGGTCGGTGTGACGGAAAACGACTCCTGACTTGGGATATTGCGCAACGAGCGCCCTGGGATCTTGTGTTGCTATTTGGCGGCGGGATCGCTCTATCAAAGGGCTTTGAGGCCACCGGGGTTTCTGAATGGCTGGGAGGGGCCCTTGCCGAAGTAGCTCAAGGGTCCCGGTTGGCCTTTACTGCTCTCGTTACTCTTGCTGGTACTTTTGGTACGGAAATCATGAGTAATACAGCCCTTGCGAACGTCTTACTCCCAGTCTTGGCGTCCACTGCGGCTGAAGCTAAGCTTGATCCCCGAGTGTTGGTGTGGCCAACAGCCCTAGCGTGTAGCTGCGCATTCATGATGCCTGCGGCCACCGGTCCTAATGCCATCGTGTTCGGAACGAATCGGTTACGCATTATTCAGATGGTTCGGGCCGGTTTTGTGGTCAATTGGTTGGCTTGGGCGAGTATTCTACTGGTGGCGATGGTGATGTTCCCAGTGCTTAGGGGCTTCTAACATCTCAGATGTTAAGGGTTTTTGAGCTCTGAGACCGATCTGTTCAGACTGATCCGCGGTGCTTGCTTGGTTGGGACGGTTCGCTGACACTTCCGCCATGCGTAGCCCCAACGTATGGGTAGGTTTCCTATATCTCACCCTGATGTCATCAACGATGGCATGTAGTCTTCTCGAGTCGGATTTTGAAGGGTCAGTCACTTTGAATTTTGTGATCAATGACATTGACCAAACCTACCGGGAAACTGAACTCTTTAATCCAAATGATAACGAAGATTTCGCTGACAACCGTGACAATATCAAGGACGGCACAATCGAGTCGATGGTCTTCACTTTCAGGGATGTCCAATTGGATAACGCCGCGACGATTCTCTTTGGTCAGGCCCATGTAAGTCGCGCGGGGTCAGTAGACGACAACGATTACCTAGTGGAAGGTGTAACCGCTTGGGATGGGTTCAAGGTCGAAGATGGAGCTCGGTACTTCGTTGATATTCCAGCTGAAAACCAAGAAGCTCTTTCGGATCTAATCTTCAGTGATGATCCACTAGAGGCGATTGACATCCACATTGATGGGGGTGCGGATCGGGGACCAGTGAGACTGGGCTTGGACGTGAGGCTGAACCTGGCTTTCACCGCTGGACCTTAGGGTGTAGCCTCCGAACGCTCGCCGGGATTAACCGGCTCCTGGACGTAAAACGTTTATCGGGTTGACCACATTCTCGGCCATTGTTCGATTAGACCTCATGGAGAAAGGGCGTCTTCCAAAAAGGACCGTGATCGTTGCGCCGCAGCCACCGTCGACTCAGAGTGTAGCTGAAGAGGTGGAGACGGCTGAGCCGGAATCTATTGCTGAGGATGCCGGTGACGCCCCTGATGATCCTTTGGGTGCGATCGATGATGACCCAGAGCCAGTAGAGTCGGAAGTTGTTGACCTCCAGGACAGTGAGGTCCTTTTCCCTATTTCGAGTACTGCCAAATCTGCACCGAGCACCGGAAGTACGCGAGTATATCGTCCGGAAAGTCAGTCAATATCCAGCCTCCCAGCATTGACCGGGCCATCGGGTTCGAGCCGCTCGGTGCCGGCGATCCGAGCACGCCAAAGTGCGTTGGATGCGTTTCTTTCGGAGATGGGCAAGTATCCGGTTCTTTCCAGCGAAGAAGAGCGAGAGCTAACCCTATCGTACTACGAAAACAAAGACCCCGGCGCTGCACGTAAATTGGTGGTTCACAACCTTCGTCTGGTTGTAAAGATGGCGTATAGATATCGTCGTGCGTGGGCAAATGTATTAGATCTTATTCAAGAAGGTAACGTAGGGCTAATGGAAGCGGTTCAAAGGTTTGACCCCTTCAAAGGTGCAAAGTTCTCCACATATGCTACGTTTTGGATACGCGCATATATGTTGCGGTATCTATTGGAGAACTCCCGCACAGTGCGTATTTCACGAACACGTGTGGGTCGAAAGCTGTTTTTCCAACTGTCTCGAGAGCGCGCAAAATTGCGAGCTATGGGTATAGAGCCTGGACCTAAACTATTAGCAGAGAAGTTAGGTGTGGATCCAGCAGAGCTTGAAGATGTTGTCAAACATATGGACCAAGCCGAAGTACGGCTTGACGCGCCTATTGGCGACGACGGGGGAGTTGGGACGGTCTTGGATACCATGCATGCCTCCACGCAGAGTCCAGAGGTAGAAGCCTTCAAAAGTGAATTCGCCTCTGCCGTCAGCAGTGCATTGGATACATTTGCTCTGAGTCTCCAAGATGAAAGAGAGAAAATGGCTTGGCACAAGCATATGATGGCCGAAGATCCGATGTCTTTGTCGGAACTAGGTGCTCACTTCGGAGTGACTAAACAGCGAATGGGACAGATAGTAACTGCGATGAGAAAGCGTCTCAAAAAGCATCTTATCCAAGCTCTTGGGCCGGATGTTGAGCTTGGGTTCCAGTTCGACGAAGTATAACAGGTTAGTCACATGGGAGGCATCGTTGGTTTTTTTTGCCGTGGTGGGCTAAGTTTGCCTGATCGTGCTCAGTTCGTGCGGCAGACGGAGTTGTTAACGGCGCGCGGTCCCGACGACGATGGTTCGATCAGCATTGATCCTCCCTACGGATTGGGCAGCCGTAGACCGCTCGCGGAGGGAATCACTCATCAACCGCTGTGGGATGGTGAGCGTCGAGTGGGTGTGGTCCTCGACGGCGGGTTTGACAACATTCAGGCTCTGCGCACGATGCTTCGGGACCGGGGGCATCGTACGTCACTCATCGATTCCGCTTCGGTATTGCTAGCGGCCTATCGAGAGTGGGGGGACCGATGTGTTGACCACCTCTCCGGGGACTTTGCTCTAGCGGTGGTTGATCGCCGTGCGAAGGTGGTCCTTTTAGCGAGAGAGGCGTTGGGACGTTGCCCCCTGTATTACTATTGGGATCGGGACTATTTTTGTTTTGCCAGTGAGGTACAGGCACTACTTGGGGACTCTGCGGTGTCGAGGGTCCTTGAGCCTAACGCGGTGTATCGTTGGTTTGCATGTGGATGGTGCGAGCCGGATAGCTGCCTCCTCCAGGGGGTTCATACGGTGGGGCCTGGAGAGGCGCTAGTCGTCGATGCAGAACGTATTCGAGTACGACGCTACTGGACATTGGGAGAGGTCACGACCGGACATGATGGGGGGGCTCTGCGTCAGTTGAGGGATGAACTCCGTCACGCTGCTCTCCGTCATTCTTCTGCGATCGTAGCCCTGTCGGGAGGGCGCATATCTTCCTTTTTGGCGGTCCTAAGAAAACAGCAACTTGGTCAGGCCAGATCCTTCTCTTTACCTGGATTCAATCTCGAAGATCGACGGGAATGCGTGCGGCTCACCAGTGAATTTGACCTGGCCAACTCCGAAATAGGAGCCGCTGACCCGAGGGGAGTGCTTGAAGCGGCGCTCAACTCTATGGACCTACCGATCGGTTCTCTCAGTTACCTCGGACACGTAGCTTGGGCTGAGGCTTTGCGTTTGGCAAAGCGTACTGAA
>JAHQVK010000195.1 GCA_019634385.1 Myxococcales bacterium
AGCTATCGAGCCAGGCTTTTCTTGAAACGTTCTGACGACGAGGCGAGCGTACCTGGCGGTACGCGACCGAGGAGAGCCTTCTTGTGGTCAGGATGTTTCACGGAAAGACCGGCCGATAGATGCCTGCAGGGCTAGATCAACCGGCTGCTAGGAGCATGAGTTCCCGCGTTTAGGCCTTCTAAAGCGGGCTTTTGAGCATCTCACTGAGGCGGGCGTAGGGAGGGAGCTAGATTCAGGCTACTTATCAATCACAGGTACCAACTCTGGTCCAAGAGGCATCGCTGCCTGGGACGGTGCTCGTGTACCAATTAGCTCGGTACAGAACACCCTGATAGACTATCTCATCGTTGGCTTTGGCATGGTCGTATGGTCCGCCAGACCAGTTTTGGGATGGCCAGTTGGGATACTCAACGACTCCGTCGCAGCTTGAATTACCAGGGGTTGGTTCTGGCTCAGGGGTTGGTTCTGGCTCAGGGGTTGGTTCTGGCTCAGGGGTTGGTTCTGGCTCAGGGGTTGGTTCTGGCTCAGGGGTTGGTTCTGGTTCATCATCGTCATCATCTCCGAGGGAACCATTTGAGATGCTGATTGTTCCCCCAGACGCCACGAGAGTGACCTGATCCAGGGCAGATCCGTCTTCGCGGCGCAATACTCTCAGGGTATGATTACCGGGGGATAGGTTACTGAAGGTTGTTGGACTTAGTGAGGACCAACCGGAGGTGGTGGTGTTGTTTTGGGTGATCCAGGAGCCGTTGTCTAACTTATAGTAGAAGGAGTCGTTGGCTGCATTGTTGAAGTTTACACGGATATTGAAGGTGACATCAGCGCTTTGTGATAGGTTAAAGGTGATAAGTACCTGACCACCGGCGTTGTCGGAGGGATTGACCAATGCTTGATCACCGCTATTTGGCCATACTGCATACCGGCCACCTGAGGCGTTTGAGTCACTTTGGATCGAAAGCGGTGAGAAACTATTTTGCTCAGCGAGGCTTTCGATTTCAACGCTGGCAGAGCTAGAACTGGGGCCACCATCATCATCTCCGCCGTCATCATCTCCGCCGTCATCATCTCCGCCGTCATCATCGCTACCTCCGATAGTACCTCTAAAGGTGGTGATGCTGCGGCCTGCCAGGGTGTTGGTCATTGAACCGCCTCCGGCTACTGAGCCCTGGCTAGAAACATTGTTCCCAGAGCTTTGGGTAGTCTCCCATTTACTAAGGCTACCGACGTTGTACCCAGAAAAGTCAAAAGTTACTCGTTGTGAAGATGTGTTTCGGTTGATTGCGACAATCACTAATGTGTTGCCATTCTTATATGCGCTGACATACACATTAGATGTAGGCGAGTCGGTGGTTCGTACACGTACATATCCAGGGCGGGCAAATTTGGCGAAGTGGGCCATCGTATGGCCCCGTTTCGAAACGTTTCCATCTTCAGTAATCAACCCATACGACCTACGGATATACCAAAACACATAAGCATTATAGCCATTTGTCAGGAAGTCATGGATTTCTTTACCGAAATTGAGAGCGTCAGCCATGTCATTGCCACTTACGCTGGAATTGTAAGCGTGCTCAGTCATCCAGTGTTCTTTGTTTCCTCGGTTCGAAATACGATTTGGGCTGCCCCCATAGGCGTGGTCTGCCAAAATATCTACCTGTGAAGAAGAAACCAAATTATTCATCCAGGATGACTTGAAGTGCACAGTCTCGGGAGCGACAATCCGCGTGGGGATGATGGACGCATTGTTGTTAAGAAACGTCCGCATCTGGGAGACGCTCCAGCCACATGATTCATAGTCTGGGAGGTAGTCTGGCTCATTTTGTACTGCAATGGCGTAAAGGTTTACGCCATTGGAAGACATATAGTCAGTAAAGTCCCTTAAATAGTTAGCAAAGTCATCATACTGGTCGGTTCGTAGAGAGCCCCGGGTTGTGCTGCCATTATTTTTCATAGAGGCCGGTGGAGACCAGGGAGTCGCGAACACCTTCGCGCCCCGGTTTGCGGCCCTCTGGGCGGTGGGGACTTCCTGGCCCCACTGATTCCGGTTGGGTGACACGCTGATTCGCAGAATGGAAAGACCGATCTGCCCGCTGCCATTGCCAAAGGCTTTGTCTACCTGGGCGGAAGTTAAGTCTGGTATCCATCTGGGGAAGTTCATACCACCAAAGCCAGTGATGGTCTGGTCGGTGGAGTCGATGTAAATAGAAGCAGTTTGAGCCTCAGCCGGTTTGAGACCGGTAAATAGCGAAAATAGTAAAGTTATTCCCAATATTGGATTTTTGCTCATAAAATAACCTAAAAGTATAGAGCTCTCCCGAACTAGGAGCGATCTAGCTGTTGGTATCCTATCCGGTTGGGGCAAGAAATTGAATACCCTCAACATTGATACAGCGATGGTTTCTGTTGGGTTGAGTCTCTTCTGGCCGCTGGGTGTTATTGCCCAGCAAGCATGCTTCGGCGCACTTTGTTGTGCGATACGCCCACCGGCTTTGCCGCTGCCGACCGAGGGCAATAGCTGATGTACCAGTAAGAGCATGGGCTTGTGCCGCGGTTAGCTACGCGGAGTGTTCGCGCAGCGGGGCATAGCCCGGCGTAGAAGAAAGAGCTTGGGTTCAACCCAAGTAATTTCTGCTGTACAAATCGCTTTTGGTTAGCTTGCGGCCTACATGACGCCCCGAACATGGGGTTTTACACTGCTGAAGTAGAAGTCTTTGAAGGTTTGGTGAAGGGAGGGAGGCAAAGAAGATAGAGATGAAGTACTGGCATTTTCTCGAACTTGCTCGGGTCGACTGACGCCTGTGATTACGGTACTGACTGCTTTTTGGTCGAGGATCCACCGCATGGCCATTTGAGCCATGCTCATGTTCGCGGGCTTGTGAGATTTGAGAGTATCCACAAATTCCAACGCTTTAGAAAATGGTAGGCCGGAGAATGTTTCGCCAACGCTAAAGGCCGCTCCGTTCTGGTTATAGTTTCGGTGGTCGCTTGGGTCGAAGACTTTATCTGGACGCATGGTGCCGGCGAGTACCCCGCTGGCAAGTGGAAGACGAACAATAATTCCCACGTTGTTGCCTAAGGCCTTGGGAAATAGTTGTTCAATATGGTCCTGACGAAAAAGGTTAAATATGGTTTGGATAGTTGCGATTTTGGGGTGCTCCACTGCAAACAATGCTTCATCCAAGGTCTCCACACTTACGCCCGTGTATCGTATGAGCCCTTGCTGCTCAAAGTCGTCCATCCAGTTCAGGATATCGCCGGCTTTGAGGACTTCGCTAGGGATACAATGGAGTTGGACCAAATCAAGCACCTCTCCTTGTAGACGAGTGAGAGAATTTTCTAGGTTGGTACGTACGCTGGTCTTTGTGTAGCCCGAGGGGTAGAGCTCCGCGGCTCGTCCCACCTTGGTGGCGACGATGGGCTTGCTGGAATGACTCGTAGTAAATTGGGCGATGCGCTCTTCGCTTTTACCGGCCCCATAGACATCCGCGGTATCCCAGAAGTTGATACCCTGAGTATCCGCTTCGCTGAGTATAAGTTGGCATCGCGCATCATCGATTGGACCAAAGTCGCCGCCCAGTTGCCAGCAGCCGAGGCCTATTTCAGACACCTGAAAGCCTGTTTTTCCAAGAATTCGTGTACTTACCATTCTGATAGTTCCAACAAGGGGGCTAGCTGTATCAGTCTATCCCTCGAGTCACTATGGCCTCTGTAGGGAGGGAGGTCTAGCCGTCAGTTGGGTGCTATCCGCTCATCAGGCGATTCAGTGCTACAGCTGAGGTGTCCGAGGCCAGACTTGATGGGTCCGACCTGCGAAGCAAGAACCTTGGTCAGGGGGAGGTACAGCAAAGACCCCTTGAATTGATTCGGCAAGAATCAGCAAGTGGTCGCGTCGCAGGGCATAGCCCGGATTTCTGCTGTATAAGGGATGCACCAAAGCGATCTGAGTTAGTCAGGACTTGTCGATGTTGGTGAGGCGTAGATAGGGGCGTACTTCGTCCCAACCTTGGGGAAATATGCCCTTGGCATCTTCGTTGCTTATCGAGGGCGGAATGATCACATTATCGCCGGGCAGCCAATCTGCTGGTGTTGCTATCTTATTGGCATCCCCGGCCTGCAGAGCATCAATTACCCGTATGATTTCATCAAAATTTCGACCTACACTCATGGGATACGTCATGGTCAGACGAATCTTCCGGTTGGGATCAATGATAAACACCGAACGAACGGTTGCGGTTGAGCTCTCGCTCGGATGAATCATGTCATAGAGTTGGGCAATCTTATGCTCGGCATCCGCGACGATGGGGAAGTTCACCGTTGTGTTTTGAGTGTCGTTAACGTCCTCGATCCAGGCGAGATGCTCTTTGACCGTGTCCGTAGAAAGGCCCAGAGCCTTTGTCTTGCGTTTGGCAAATTCCTCGGCTAGTTGGGCGGTGCGACCCATTTCTGTGGTGCATACCGGCGTAAAGTCAGCCGGATGACTAAAAAAGAAGACCCAGTTATCCCCGGCCCAATCGTGTAGAGTGATCTCACCTTTGGTTGTATTGATGGTAAAGTTGGGGGCAGTATCGCCAATTCTGAGAGACATTATGACTTCTCCTCTAACTCAGCGTGCTAAGCATTGTTTTCATGAACGAAGACACGACGAGCCTCTTTATCACTAAGACGTGTTACTAAGTTCAGCAAGGAGCTATTGCTGTGGCCTGATTCGCTTGTACCACGATGGGCTCCATTCCAGTGGTCTGTTTTGTAACAGAAATATCGGGTTCTAAAAAATCGCGATCGCCTATAAGTGGATAGTCATAGGCTATCCTTGATGAGTGTCGGGTAAATCTATCAAAGCCAAAGAGCCGCTGGATGTTGTGGTTGTGGCCAGCTTCGTATCAGCAGATACCTAAGCGTAGTCTTTGTAAATAGTAGGGATGTGCAAAGCTTACTGCATAGCAGAAAGAACTTGGGTAGAACCCAAGTTCCAGTCTCTCCACGGGGTAATGCCCCGCTGCGCGGCCCTCCCAGACACTTTGCGATAGTTCCGAGCCGAGTTGACAAACACACCCTAGCAGCCGGTTGATCTAGCCCTGCACGCATCTGTCGGCCGGTCTTTCCGTGAAAGGTCCTGACCACGAAAAGTCTCTCCTCGGTCGCGTACCGCCATGTACGCTCGCCTCGTCGTCAGCGCCTAACTCACTTTTCCGATGGCCTGCTAGTTTCTCGATGGTAGCCGCAATTGGCTGAGTCTTCGGGATAATTGCTGGAAGGTATGGATACGTTCGCCATAGTGAGGGACCTCTGGCCAGGCGCCGTTGCCATCGAGGAGCAGCGGTACTTTTTTGGGGGCTAAGAAGTTGCCAATGGCCCGCTCTTGTTGGGCCAGGTTCTCGCGGTCTTTGAAGGTTGATGAAGCGGACATGGCTACCGCTCGAGCCCGCCGCCTCTCAACGACGTCTAAGGCGTCTGTGAGGGGGCACGTTCGTCCTAACCAGATTGCGTTCCAATCAGCTTCGCGTGCGCATAGCTCAACCATCAGCAATCTTAACACGTGGTCTTCACCCTCCGCGGTGACGAGCACACAAGGAGGGGACCGAGGTGCCGTACCAATACACTGGATGGCGAAGGCTAATCCGCGGGAGAGGCGTTCTGAGGCGACGTGATCTTGAGCGATCCCCAACTTGCCCCGAGCGGAGCGGATACCGATTTCTTCGAGTACTGTGCTGAGCAAGGTGCAGACTTCCCACCAATGGGAGCGTTCACCTCGAGCTTGGAACAGTGCGGCATTGATCTGGAAGGGACCAGTGTCGTCTCCGAGCAAGAGGTCCACCCACTGGTCCACCTCCATGCTACATGCCTTGCTGAAGACTTTTTGCTGAAACCGATCAACCTCCTCAGAGACAAAGCGGCGGTGACCGCCTACGGTCCGTACACAAGCAAGGATCCCCTCGTCAGCCCATCGCTTAACCGTAGAAGGACCAATACCTAGCCTTCGAGCTGCTTCGGCCGTGGTGAGGAGCTCCTCGGGCACCCGGTTACTCTAGGTCGATTTGGGCGGATTGAGAAAGCTCAACCCGGTGCTGCGTGGACACACTTGTGGGGAAGCCACCATCTTCTGACGAGGTGAGTGAGCACTTAGTTGATAGGCGAATGCTTACCTAGTGGGCGCGAGCTTACCATGAGACATTGGATGTTGGATGTTTGCACAACGTGTGCGAAGTGACGCAACCCAACTGATGCGACGACATGCCACGTGCTGAGAACCTGCGACGATGCGCCTCAAGAACTGGATGACCTACACGAAGCTCAAGAACTGATCTCCGCGGGACTGATGATCTCATAAGTATTTAATTATAAATGTTTTTATGGAAATGTATCATCAGGTCTTCGCGTCGAACTTCCTCCGTTTGAGGACGTTGTGCGGCAACTCACCACGGTCTGAGGCAGATTCTTGTCTGCAGTACGGGTAGCTTGGGCCGAACACCGCTAGCGAACAGCATTTGGAAGGGTCTTGGCCCTTCAACGGAGTTCCGTTACACCCAGCCCGTCATCCTTCAGCGCCGCTACGTGAGTGAGTGTCGCTGAAATTTGTTCGGGTGAAGTAAATAAACATGGTCTGGCCCGTGAGCCGGGCATCAACTCGGTTTGAACCGGATCGACCGAGGAAAGTGGAGAATGATGGCGCAGCTATTTCCACCGAGTGCAAATACCTGGGCGCGGGCGAGCATTGTCCTTGTGCTAGCCTTGGTAGGGAGCGTCCTGGCACTTGGCTACTTGATTTCCGACTCGCCGTACAAGACGCGACAGGGCGAGGCGAGACATCAACCTATTTCGTTCAGTCACCGACACCACGTGGAGTCGATGGGGATTGAATGTCGCTACTGTCATGTTCATGTCGAAGAGTCAAAGTTTGCAGGTATTCCACCGACGCACACGTGTATGACGTGCCATTCTCAGATATGGGTGGATAGTCCATATCTAGAGAAGGTGCGAAGCAGCTACGAGAAGCAGGAGCCCATCGAGTGGGTGCGGGTGCATGACCTTCCTGATTTCGTGTATTTCAATCACGCGATTCACGTAAAGAAAGGGGTAGGGTGCTATTCCTGCCACGGAGCCGTCGATAAGATGGCCGCGGTCTACAAGGAACATACGCTGGGGATGGGATGGTGCTTGAACTGTCACCGTAACCCGGAGCCCAACCTCCGTCCTCGCAGCGAAATTACGAACATGAATTGGAGGCCAGAAGGTGAAACCCAAGCGGAGCTTGGCGCTCGGTTGGCCAATGAATACCAAGTTAACCCGCAGGATAATTGTTACACCTGCCATCGGTGACGCTCATGACCAGGGAAGGTACATTGAAATCATTACATCCAGTCTCTGAACAATGGCGTAGCCTAGATGAGCTCTCTGGAACATCGGAAGCGGAAACTTTCGCAGCCTCTGAATTTCCAGCGGCTTGGGACGAAGTTCCAACCGGACAAGCTCGGCGTGACTTCTTAAAAGTGATGAGCGCGTCCATGAGTCTTGCTGGGCTCGGGGCCTGTGTTCGCCAACCGGAAGAAAAGATAGTTCCGTATGTAAAACAGCCGGAAGACGTTATTCCCGGTAAACCTAGATACTATGCCACCAGTTTCACCCGGGGTGGATACGGGTTTGGGGTCCTTGCGGAATCGCATCAGGGCCGTCCTACCCACGTAGAAGGCAATCCGGATCATCCGGGTAGTTTGGGTGCTACGGATCCGAGTATTCAGGCTTCTGTGCTTGAACTATGGGACCCCGAACGAAGCTCAACCGTCATTCGACGGGGTAAACCAGCCTCTTGGGATACCTTTGCGAAGGAGGTTCTACCGTCATTAGAGAAGATCGCAAGTGATGGTGGGCAAGGCTTTCGTGTTCTGACCGGTGCGGTGAGTTCACCAAGTCTGGCGACACTCATTCGGTCTTTGCGCATGCGTTTTCCCAATGCCCAGTGGCACCAATGGGAACCGATTCATCGGGATGAAGTTCAGCTAGGCTCCGAGCTCGCATTCGGCGATATAAAGGAAATTCGTTACAACTTCGCGGGCGCACACACCATACTAACCGTTGATGCGGATATTATGACTGATGCACCCGGCCGATTGGCTTACGCCCGGCAGGTGATGAGTCGCAGAGGACAAGGGGGAGATACTGGGCTGCGTACCTACGCGGTTGAGTCCTATCCCACGTCCACAGGTACGGTTGCTGACCACCGCTTCCAGGCAAAAGCGAGTGAGATGGGGACATTCCTGTCGGATGTTGCTCATGAGCTGGGCGTGGATGGAGTTGGCCCCGGACATTCGCCTCTTGAGGCTGAAGCGAAGGCTGTAGCCAAAGATCTCAAGCGAGGAGGTAATACATCAGCGGTGGTCGTTGGCGACCACTTGCCAGCAGAAGTTCATCTCCTGGGCTTGGCGATAAACAGCTTTCTAACCTCGCTCGGTACCATTGTGGAAGTGACCGAACCGGTTCATATCCACCCTCAGTATAAGTTGGCGTCGATCGAGCAGCTCACGAAGGATGCGAAGGAGGGCCAGGTCCAGTGTCTGATCGTCTTGGACGCCAATCCGGTGTACAACGCGCCTAGTCATCTTGATTTTGCGCAAGTTTACGAAGAGCATATCCCGCTGCGTATCCATGCTGGGCTTTATCAGGATGAAACAGCCCGGGTCTCGCACTGGCATTTGCCTCTTTCTCACTACCTTGAAACTTGGGGTGATGTGCGGGCCTACGACGGTACGGTCTCTATTGTACAGCCCTTGATAGCACCACTTTACGACAGCAAGTCTACCCATGAAATTTTGGCCCTCTTTGGCGGAGAACTGAGCGCTAAAGCGGCTGATTTGGTGAAAGGCTATTGGGAAGCGGTGTCTCAGGGGGGAGATTTTGAGGCCAAGTGGAACCGTGCTCTTCACGACGGTTTCATGGCAGATACCCGCCTTGAACACATACCGTATCCAGTAAGTGAGGCGGCGAACAAGGTTAAGATGCCCCCGTCGGAGGAGGGTTTGGAGGTGGTCTTCCGACCATGCCCGAATGTCTACGACGGCCGCTATGCCAATAACGCTTGGCTTCAGGAAACACCACGACCGCTCAGTCGGGTGGTCTGGGACAATGCGATATACATGAGCCCAAAGACCGCTGAGCATCTCAAGGTTAAAAACGATGAGTTGGTCCGGCTGACAGTGGGTGACAAGACCGTTGAAGGACCGGTTTGGGTGATGCCAGGGGCGGCAAAGGATGTGCTGACCGTTCATCTTGGCTATGGCCGAACCCACGGCGGAGAAGTCCTTAAGGGGGCTGGTTTTAGTGCATATCCCCTGATTGAGTCGTCAAAGGTGGCCTTTGGCGCTCGTGTAGCTTCAGTGAAGCGCACCTACGAGGTGGTCACTGTTCAAGATCACTGGACGCTACAGGGTCGCAATCATGTTCGGCACGCGACAGAATCGGAGTACCGAGCCAATCCGGATTTTGCTCAAGAGCCTAAAAAGCATGTCCTCCCCCTCAGTTTGTATCCCGACTATGAATATACCGGCCGGGCATGGGGGATGACCATCGATCTAGGGGCTTGCAACGGCTGCAATGCCTGTATGGTGGCGTGTCAGTCCGAAAACAATATTCCGGTAGTGGGCAAAGCTCAGGTAGCCAAAGGTCGGGAGATGCACTGGATCCGCATTGACCGCTACTTTGAAGGTGACGTTGAAGAGCCGAAGTTCAGCTTCCAACCAATGACCTGTATGCACTGTGAGCGTGCACCGTGTGAGCCGGTATGCCCGGCTAATGCGACCGTTCATGGCCCTGAAGGGCTGAACCAGATGGTGTATAACCGCTGCATAGGCACACGTTATTGCTCCAATAATTGCCCATATAAGGTACGTCGATTCAATTTTCATCTCTACGCGGATTGGGATAGTGAGAGCCTAAAGGCACAGCGGAATCCGGATGTTACCGTGCGTGGGCGAGGGGTGATGGAAAAATGCACCTACTGTATTCAACGGATTAAAGAGGTGACCATCCAGGCGAAGGTGGATGACCACGAACGTATTCCGGACGGTAAGATCCGCACTGCTTGCCAGTCGGCGTGTCCGACGGACGCGATTGCGTTCGGGGATATAAATGATCCTAACAGTAAGGTTGCGAAGCTCAAAAAGCTGCCGGTGAACTATACGGTCCTCGAGGAGCTCAATGTAGCTCCACGCACCAGCTATCTCGCGGCAGTGTCCAACCCTAACCCTGAATTGGGTGAAGATAGTCCAAAGGTGAAGGCTCATGGAAACCACCACTAGTGGCCACAATCAGGCGGGATATGTTCCACCGCCGGACGTCATCGATCGGAGTGAAACCTATGGTTCGGTGACCAATCTGATCGGTAGCATTCCCCTGGAGCCTAGGATTCGGCCCGGATGGATAACGGGCTTTTTGGTGGGATTTGCTTTGTTGCAAGTCATGCTGCTCTCCGTGACCTATCTATTGGTCCACGGCACTGGCGTTTGGGGATTGAATATTCCGGTCGGCTGGGGTTTTGCGATCGTCAACTTCGTTTGGTGGGTAGGTATCGGACATGCTGGTACCCTGATCTCCGCAATTTTGCTGCTTCTCAAACAGGATTGGCGAATGGCTATCGCACGCTTTTCGGAAGCGATGACGTTGTTTGCGGTGGCTTGTGCCGGGGTCTTTCCCGTTTTACACACCGGTCGTCCCTGGTTGGCCTTTTGGTTGCTCCCCTACCCGAACTCGATGCAGATCTGGCCGCAGTTTCGTAGCCCCTTATTGTGGGACGTCTTTGCGATATCAACCTATGCGACGGTATCTATCTTGTTTTGGTATGTTGGGCTTATCCCCGACCTCGCTACAATGAGAGACCGGGCTAAAAATAAGCTCATTAAGTACATCTATGGAACCCTCGCGCTAGGATGGCGGGGTTCGGCGTGGCATTGGCATCGATATGAAATCGCATCGCTTACCTTAGCGGGTCTAGCTACCCCATTGGTGGTTTCAGTACATACCATTGTGTCTTTCGACTTTGCGGTTTCCGTGATTCCCGGATGGCACACGACGATCTTCCCTCCTTACTTTGTGGCGGGTGCGGTGTATTCCGGTTTTGCGATGGTCCTGACCCTGTTGATTCCGCTCAGGTCCTACTATGGGCTGCAGTCGGTGGTCACGATGCGTCACATTCACAATTGTGCAAAGGTGATGTTGGCTACGGGGCTGATCGTTGGCTACGGCTACTCGATGGAGATTTTCATCGCGTGGTACTCAGGGGTAGAATATGAGCAATTTATGCTCATTACCGAGCGTATGACCGGGCCATATGCGCTTCAGTATTGGGCACTGATTTTTTGCAATGTCATCACTCCGCAGTTCTTGTGGTTTAGAGGTGTTCGAGAAAATTTGGTGCTTCTTTGGATACTCACCATTGTTGTCAACATCGGCATGTGGCTCGAGCGATATGTGATCGTGGTGATCTCGCTTCATCGAGACTATCTGCCCTCGTCGTGGGATATGTATTCTGGCACCGTTTGGGACTGGGGTCTGTACATCGGAACTCTCGGCTTGTTCACGACTCTTATCTTCCTGTTTATCCGGGTACTACCCATGATCGCGATCTTCGAAGTACGCATGCTTCTGCCTGATGCGCAGAAGTCTGAGGAGAAGAAGGCATGACAGACCAAGACGCATCTTTATACGGACTGGTCGCGGAGTTTGAGACCGGCGGAGAACTTCTCAAGGCAACAGAGAACGCTCGCAAGGCGGGATATACGCGAATAGATGCCTACTCACCATTGCCGCTTCACGGTATGGAAGAGGCTATCGGCCAAAGTTATACCCGCTTGCCCGTTGTTGTCTTTTTTGGCGGGATGTTGGGGATGATTGGGGGGTACTCACTACAGTACTACACCGCGGTCATTGACTATCCGATTATGATCGGAGGCAAAGGCTTACATAGCTGGCCGGCATTCATTCCAGTGACTTTTGAGTGTACCATTCTGTTTGCGGCCTTTGCGGCCGTATTTGGGATGATCTTGATGAATGGTCTGCCTCGGCCGCATCATCCGATCTTTGAAACGCCCAACTTTGACCGAGCTTCCCAAGACCGGTTCTTTCTCGCCATTGAGGCGGAAGATCCAAAGTTTGAGCGGGCAGCTACGCGGACCTTCCTTGAGGAGTTAAACCCCCATGCGGTTTCTGAAGTTACGCACTAAGCTGCTGGTCCAAGCAGCAGTGTTGATGGTGGGGGCGACGGCTTGTCGTTTAGACATGCACGATGCGCCACGATACGACGCTCTGGAGCCTAGCTCGTTGTTTGACAATGGAGCTGCCGCGCGACTTCCGGTGGATGGCACGATCGCCAGGGGCGAGCTGCGCGATGGCCAGGAAGCATTCTATACCGGTTTTGGCAGTGCGGGCTTTGTTCAGGGGCTCCCTCCGGGACTAACGCTTTCGAAAGAACTCCTTGAGCGAGGGCGGGAGCGTTTTGAAATCTACTGTACACCCTGCCATGGCTATACCGGCCAAGGGGATGGGATGATAGTTAAGCGAGGCTTTAGAAAGCCTCCGACCTTCCACAATACTCGCAACAAGGAAGAGGGGCTCGGGCGGATATATTTCGTCATAACGAATGGTTATGGACAGATGTTTAGCTACGCCCACGCGGTGAAGCCTAAAGATCGATGGGCGATTGCTGCCTATATTCGAGCCTTGCAGTTAAGCCATGATGCCCCTCTGTCTGCGGTTCCAGTAGATAAACGGACGTCACTTGAGGAGGTACCACAGTGAATGACTCAGGTACTTTGCCATCTATCCTCACCCGATTTCAGCAGCGGTCGCTGCTGGTGGGTATTGCGGCATTGGCGGCGAGTGCGGGTGCGCTCTACGTCGGGGATAGTACAGAATTCTATAAAGCCTATCTGATTGGGTTCTTCCTTGTTCTCGGTCTGACTCTGGGGGCGATGGGATTGCTTTTTGTGCACCACCTAGTGGGTGGGGCTTGGGGCTTTATTGTTCAGCGCATGTTGGAAGCGGCCACCAGGACCATACCCTTGGTGGCTATCTTATTTCTACCTTTGGTGTATCACGTGTTTACGGATGCCCATCCAATCTATCATTGGGCGGAAGCGGGTGCAGCGGCTCATGATGCGCTGCTGCAACACAAGGCACCGTATCTCAACGTTGAGGGTTTCGCGATTCGTGCTGGGGTCTATTTTGTCGTATGGTTTGTGCTCATCTTCTTGCTGAATAGCATCTCTCGGCGACAGGATGAAACCGGAGATGGGCGACTCTCCAATCGACTGGGGCAGATCTCAGGACCCGGTATTGTCCTGTACATGTTCACTATGACCTTTGCGTCTTTTGATTGGGCGATGTCGCTGGACCCCCATTGGTTCTCGACTATCTATGGGGTCATCTTTGTTGTGGGGCAGGTCTTGTCATCGATGGCGATGATGGTTGTGATGGTACCTCTGGCTCGTCGCAATACCGACCTAGGCTTGGCTATTACCCCCGAACGGTTTCATGATCTTACCAAGTTGATGTTTGCCTTTACTTGCTTGTGGGCATACGTTCAGCTGTCGCAGTTCCTGATTATCTGGTACGGAAATTTGCCTGAAGAAGTCATTTTCTTCCATCTGCGCAGCCATGGTGGCTACGAATACTTCGCTATTGCCTTAGTGCTGGGACAGTTTGTCTTTCCATTCCTGATACTGCTCTCTCGCTGGCCAAAACGCTCGATGAAATGGGCTCCTCGGATAGCGGCGTGGGTGTTGTTCGTACGCTACATTGATCTATATTGGTATCTTATGCCTCATCCGGAGCCAGGTACTCATGAAGCTCACTTACATTTTCACTGGGTGCATGTCACCGCGCCGGTAGGCTTACTCGGGATATGGTTTTTTGCCTTCCTCTGGAATTTATCTAAACGCCCGATGCTCCCTGTAAACGACCCTCGTTGGAAGGAAAAATTGAGCCATGTCCACTGAAGAATCGCAGAAGAAGGGTTATGAAGTCACTGATGCCAAGACTTCACCGGTGGTGGTTTCGCTGGTGGTGCTTGTGCTGCTTATGGTGGCCGGTTTTATCGGAGGCGCAGTATTTCAGAGTGTCTTTGTGGCAACTGAGCTAAGATCTCGTCCGGAACCCAATCCTTTAGTGCAGCGGGAAGAAGTTGACGGACCTCTCCTTCAGGCTCATCCGGAAGTTGAGCTTGAGGCTTATCTCACCGAGCAGCGCCATTTACAGACGAGCTATGGGTGGGTGGACAAAGCGCTTCAGCGGGTGCGGATTCCTATTGATGAAGCGATCGCGATAGTTGCCCGGGATGGGCTTCCCCAGTGGAAAGTCACGTCAGCGAAATTGCCAGAGGCCGAGGATGCCGAGTCTGCACCAACCCCTGAGGTGCAACTGATCGAGACTTCCGAGGACCACGGGGTGGAGGCGGTTGAGCAGCCAGAGCAGGCGGGGAGTATCTCCGGAACTTCTGAGGGTGTGCAGCCGGCTGAAGGCGAGACTTCTGCGATCATTGCTGACCCGGCGGCAGCAGCACCTGAGTCTGAGACAGAGGCCGCATCGGGTGAGACCTCTGGGGTCGCATCTGACCCAACATCAAAGGTGGTGGCGCCTGCTCTTGATTCTCCGCGAACCTCAGATACGCCATCAACGGAGGCACCGGCGGAAACGACGCCGACGGCGTCGCCACCACATACGGAAGCACCAACAGTTGCCCCTGAGTCTGCAGCACCATCGGTGGTGGTGGAGACGGAGACGTCTGCCGCATCGCCAGAGGTATCTGGGGAAACTCAGAGCGCTGGTGGGCACTGACTCTCGGTGGAGGTTATAAAACTACATGAATAAGCCAGCGAACAAAGTCGGAAAGTACGCCATTGTCGCTGTGCTTGCATCAACACTGACCGGAGGGCCCGCTTGGGCCCTCGGTCCTAAGTCGGGTACGCCTCCTGGTGCAGGTACAAAGCAAGAGGATACGACTGCGGATGCGGTGTTGGGTCGCATAAGTATCGATCAAAAATTGGGGGAACAGATCCCTCTGGATCTTGAGTTTACGGATGCGAGTGGCAAGACAAGACAGCTGGGGGACCTTTTGGGGCCTCGGCCGCTAGTACTAGCCTTGGTGTATTATGAGTGTCCGATGTTATGCACCATGGTGCTGAACGGAATGCTCCGCGCGTTGAATGTGCTAAAGTTTGATGCGGGCAAAGAATTTGATATTTTAACCATCAGCATTGACCCCCGTGAAACTCCGGTGCTTGCGGCGGAGAAAAAGGCGATATATCTCAAGAGGTATAGGCGTGCGGGCTCAGAACGGGGCTGGCGGTTTTTTGTAGGTACACAGTCTGCCATTACTGCTCTGTCCGATGCGGTGGGTTTCAGATATGTCTATGTCAAAGAGACCGACCAATATGCTCATGCGAGTGGCCTGGTTATTCTGACTCCGGAAGGCAAAGTATCTAAGTATCTATATGGTATTGACTATTCCCCGAGGGACCTACGCTTGTCTCTCGTTGAAGCATCAGCGGGGCGCATTGGTAGTTTTACGGACGCCATCCTGCTGTCCTGCTTTCAGTACAACCCCAGTGAAGGGCGATATAGCTTTGCGGTGATCAGTGTTATCCGCTTGGTCGGTATACTCACCGTATTGGCCATTCTCTCCTTCATCATCATGAGTCGTGTACACGAGCGGCGCCGAAAGACTTCTCAAAAGAGTGAGTCAAGCCGGCCCGCAACGGAGTCGGGAAATTTATGAACGAAGTGACGTTGTTCCCTGAGCAGGCATCCGTGTTCGCACAAGAAGTAGACCAACTCTTTTGGTTCTTTACGGTTGTGTGCGGGTTGGCCGGCACCTTAACTGCATTGGTAGTTTTTGTGTTCTCTATAGTTTATCGTCGAGGTGCTCGGCGATATGCTCATAGTGGGCATCATAGTACCCTCCTTGAAATAGGCTGGACCCTGCCGGTTGCGGTAGTGGTTATGGCACTGTTCGTTTGGGGAGCCAAAATCTTTATTAATCTCTACAACCCACCAGAATCTGCTACCGAAGTATATATCACTGGAAAGCAGTGGATGTGGAAGATTCAGCATCCTAACGGTAAGCGGGAGATCAATGAGCTTCATGTACCGGTCAATACGGATGTTACACTTAATCTGACCTCCGAGGATGTGATTCACAGCTTCTTTGTTCCGGCATTTCGAACCAAACGAGATGCGGTGCCTGGTCGGTATAGCCGAATGTGGTTCAACGCTACAAAAACTGGAAGTTTCCACATCTTTTGTGCTGAATACTGCGGTACAGACCACTCTCGTATGATCGGCACGGTATTCGTGATGCCCGAGCAAGAGTACCAAGAGTGGCTTCGAAGCGGCGCCCAAGAGCTGCTGTCGATGGCGGATAAAGGCGCAATGGTGTACGCGAGATATGCGTGTGGTTCCTGCCACGAAGCAGAAGAACGTGGACCAAGCTTAGAGAGCATCTATGGCCAACAACGGGAGTTGGCCGGTGGGAATACAGTGTTGGTGGATGAGTCCTATCTTCGGGAGTCAATTCTTCGACCTAATGCAAAAGTAACCGAAGGATATGCGCCGATCATGCCTACATTCAAAGGACAGATTGACGAACAGTCTCTTAATGAACTCATTGCGTATATTAAGTCCCTATCGTCAGTGCCGGCGGAGCGGGCATCTATGGGAGGAAACTAATGAGCAGCGATGGTACGTTAAACTATCTTAATGTTACCCATGGGCTTAAGTCCTGGCTTCTCACCTTAGACCATAAGCGAATCGGGATCTTGTACCTGATCGGTGTGAGTATGTTCTTCGCAGTTGGCGGCTTGTTTGCGCTGCTTCTTCGCGTTGAGCTTTTGACTCCAGAACCGTGGTTTATCGAGTCTGATACCTACAACAAGTTTTTCACCCTGCATGGGGTGGTCATGACTTTCTTCTTCCTTATACCGAGCATTCCGGCCATTTTTGGTAACTTTTTGGTGCCGATCATGATCGGAGCCAAAGACATGGCCTTTCCTAAGCTGAACCTATTTAGCTGGTATGTCTACATGGTTGGTGGTTTTCTTGGGGTTGGGGCCATCGCGCTTGGTGGGGTGGATACCGGTTGGACCTTTTATACTCCTTATAGTTCAGGGTACGCCTCATCTCAGGTGATTTTGGCTGCGTCGGCTGCGTTTGTTGCTGGGTTTTCGTCCATTCTCACTGGCCTGAATTTTATTGTCACTATTCATAAGATGCGCGCTCCAGGGATGACTTGGTTTCGGATGCCGCTATTTGTATGGGGACACTATGCCACCGCGTTGATCATGATCTTGGGAACCCCTGTGATTGCCGTAACCCTGCTGCTTTTGATGTTAGAGCGGGGATTAGGCATTGGAATTTTTGATCCCAAGTTGGGCGGGGACCCTATCTTGTTCCAGCATTTATTCTGGTTCTATTCACATCCGGCGGTGTACATCATGCTCCTTCCGGGGATGGGGGTGATTTCAGAGATCATTAGCTGCTTCAGTCGCAAGCCGATCTTTGGCTATAACTTCATCGCTTTCTCCTCGCTAGCCATCGCGATCTTAGGTTTTTTGGTTTGGGGGCATCACATGTTTACCTCAGGCCAGTCGGTGTACACCGGCGTGGTCTTCTCTTTGTTAACCATGGCGGTGGCGGTACCGTCGGCGATCAAGGTTTTCAATTGGACGGCTACAATGTTCAAGGGCTCGGTAAGCTTCAGTGCGCCAATGCTCTATGCATTGGGTTTCATTGCGCTCTTCCTTGTGGGTGGGCTAACGGGCGTGTTCTTGGCTACCCTCGGGCTTGATATCCATGTGCATGACACCTACTTCGTTGTTGCTCATTTTCATTTTGTTATGGTTGGAGCGACGGTCAGCGCCTATCTTGGAGCACTTCATTTCTGGTGGCCTAAGATGACCGGTCGCATGTATCCTCAGACACCAGCTCGGGTATCAGCCTTGCTTACCCTCTTTGGCTTTGTGCTCGCCTTTCTGCCACAGTTTGTTCTTGGCTATTTGGGTATGCCGCGTCGCTACCATACGTATCCCGACGAATTTCAGCTCCTTCATGTCTTTTCGACCGCGGGTGCGAGTGTCTTGGGCGTAGGGTTTCTTATCCCCGCGATCTACTTGGTTTGGTCTTTGTTTTTCGGAAAACTTGCCCCAGCCAACCCATGGTTTGCCAAGGGCCTTGAGTGGGATATTCAAAGTCCTCCCACAACCTTTAATTTTGAAGAAACCCCGATTGTGAAGGAAGAGCCCTACGCGTACGATGGGCCGCTTCCGGACAATAGTGAAGAAGTTTTAAAGGCAGGAGAGAACTATGGTGTCTAGTTCAGCAGCTGTAGCGGGACATGATGATCATCATCATAACCCTCACTTGGCTCATCACTTCGAGGATTTACAGCAACAACGAGAGTCACATGCCCTAGGGATGTGGTTGTTTTTGGCGCAGGAGTTCATGTTCTTCGGTGGTATGTTTGGTGCCTATACGATCTATCGGTATTTTTATCCGGTAGGATGGATGGCAGGTAGTCAGCAACTGAACGTGACAATTGGTGCGGCCAATACTGTGGTCTTATTGTGCTCGTCGTTTACGATGGCTATGGCGGTTCGGGCCGCGCAGCTGGGGAGCAAGAAAGGTGTAATCCAACAGATACTCCTGACTATGTTTTTTGGCTCCGTTTTTCTCGTCGTTAAGTATTTCGAATACTACGAGAAGTTTGAACATGGGCTGATGCCATTTTCCACCTTGGGCTTGGAGTTTACAAACGTAGTTAAGGAAGTTCCCGGAGCGCAGCTGTTCTTCAGTTTCTATTTCGGGATGACGGGCATGCATGCCCTTCACATGGTGATCGGTTTTGGACTCTTTGTTTGGGTTATTATTCATACCTTGCAGGGAAAAGTCACACCGGAGAAGCACTCGGTGGTCGAGAACATGGGGCTTTACTGGCATTTCGTGGATATTGTGTGGATTTTCTTGTTCCCGTTACTCTACCTCCTAGGGCTAAACGGTGAGCCAGTGATTGGAGTGCATCACTAATGGGGCACGCAGCATCGGATGAACACGGACTTCATGTGTCGTCAGTGGAGTTCAATCTCCGCATTTTGGCCTCACTTATCTTTTTGACGTTCTTGACCTATGCTACCGCGTCAATGGATTTGGGATACTTTGATACGCCCGTGGCGTTGCTGATTGCCTTTGGCAAGACAACGTTGGTGATCTTGTATTTCATGCATGTCCGGTGGGGTAGCGACTACGTGAAGATACTCTCGGTGACCGGTTTTGTGTTCTTGATATTTCTGTTTGCATTCACGTTGGTGGATGTTGGCTCACGGGCGCCTGAACAGCCCTGGGGCAAGTATACATGGCCCGGAGCGGCTCACCGCACGACAATGATACCATCTGTGCCAGTAGTGACGGGGCATGGTGAGCATGATGCTCATGGTGATGAACATCATGCTCCATCGAGCACCCATTCCCCTGGTCACCATGAAGACAAAGAGGCTCCTGGTAGTCATGCCCAAGGACACTAGTGCAGTCGGGCCTGTTTGGTCGTAGTCATGAAGGCAACGAGGCTCCTGGTAGTGGCGTACAAGGACACGAACTCAGCCGGGCGTGTTTGGCTGTGCTCCCAGTCAGAGCGTAAGCGGACTGGGGGCAAACAGCTTGTGTTGGTAGTCACTAAAAGGATGTCAATCTCCGGCCGGAAGGGGGGAGGTTAACAACTTCCTCAAGATGGCTCCCAGACTTGCCGGCGTATCTATAAGTACTCGATGGGCGGCAGACTTGATCACCTTCATACGAACCCTAGGGTATAAGCGGAAAATGGATTGATAGTGAGTCACACACCGCTGGTCCTGCGCTCCCGCTATCAGTGTACACCCTAGATTTGTACCAAAGACTCGCTCTCGATAAGTCGGCATACTCCCAAGTGATAAGGCTTTCATGGTCTGACTTAGCTGCTCGGGTGACAGTTGGCGCCGGCGCACTATCCAAGGGGTGAGGTGGGGCGTGGTGGGGCCCTGGAACATGGGCAGTTGATCCCACTTATCGAAAAAGTCTTGGGCGTTTGTTAACAAGCAGTGGGCTCGGTGCTCATCTAGTTGGATGCGTTCAATACGTTCTTGGGAGGAAGATAAACCAGTGTGGGCGGCCACCAGCACGAGTTGAGAAACCTTCTCCGGGGCTAGGGCGGAGATGGCGAGCCCGAGTCGACCACCCAAGGAGTAGCCGACGACTGCGGCTGGCACGGATGGCCACCGAGCGAGGAGTTGATGGGCCGCGGCGCTAAAGTCGGTGGGTGCAGGGCAAGAGGGGCCGTGGCCTGGTAGGCACAATGCCTGGCCTGACAATTTTGCAGCAGTGAGCGCCGGTTCCCAGTCTGCTGGAGTTCCAGCAAAGCCATGTAGGCAGACAATCGGAGTACTTTCCGACGAATTTGGGTGGGTGAAAAGCCGGTCTTCAGGAAAAAAGAATGACAATGGTGCAACCTCTAAGGTGCGACTATGAGCGAGAAAGCGGGAGAATTCATCAGAGATAGCCGGGTCTTGCCGCGTACCGCGCAACGTGGGAGTCGAAACATATGAAAACCCACGTCATGGTCGTGGCCTCTGCAATGCTAGCTGTGGCCGTTCAGCCACCTTCTGTCTACGCAGAAACCACGCCAGAAAAGGTGGAAGCAGCGGAGACGGAGGTAAAGACAGAGACACCGGCTTCAACCACAGTGTCGGCTGAAGTGCCGGACCAACCCTCATCCCCTCCGAAGTCTGCACCAGCGGTGGAGAAACCGGCGTCAGTGCCAGCTGAGAAGATACTCGTACAAGCAGCGGCTACCGAAGCTGCAGAGCCGGTGAAGAACGCGGTCTCGCCATCGGCGAAAGCAGCTTCTCCGGCAGCTGAAAGTGAAACGGATGAAGCTTCACCATCTGTTCCCCTGACTGATGAGACGGTAGTAGCTAGCTGGGTCGTTGATGGAAAATCCCAGCAATTGACGTTCAAAGCGTTGAAGGATGCTCGAAAGGCCGCTTTCCGTCGGTTGGAGCAGGAGCGATACAATACTATTCAGCGAGAGCTGGAAGGGTTCATTCTGGACAAGTTACTCAGGGAAGAGGCCGAACGTAACGATAAGACAGCTGATGCGTATGTAAAGTCTCTTGCTGATGCAGTCTCTGAAGAGGAGATAAAGAAGTTCTACGAGTCGACCGTATCTAAGGATGGCAAATCTCCTCCTCTCGAATCGGTAGAGCAGCGGATTCGCCAATACTTGGCCATGAAGGACGCAACTACCCGGATTCGCAAGGAAGCGAAGCTAAAGCTTTCGGTGCCGCAGCCAAATATTCCCCCTGTCAAGTTCAACCTCAGCGATCGTCCTCACAAAGGGGCAAAGGATGCCAAACTAACTCTCGTTGAGTTCTCTGACTTCCAATGCCCATATTGTTCCAAAGCTATCGCACCGCTGAACGAAATTTTGAAGGAGTTTCCCAATGATGTTGAGCTCTATTTCTTCCATTTCCCACTAAGTTTCCACAAGAAAGCAAAGCCCGCCGCAATCGCTGCTCGCTGTGCGCAAAAACAAGGAAAGTTTTGGGAAATGCATGATCTCATTTTTGAGAACCAGTCGAAACTTGGTGAAGAGGATTTGAAAACTCACGCCACGAAGCTCGAACTTGATCTCACAAAGTATGAGACCTGTGTCAAAGATCCCGAAGTGGCCAAGTTTGTGGACGAAGATATGTCACAGGGCTCGGAGGCAGGGGTTGGTGGAACACCATCCTTTTTTGTCAATGGCCGGGCCTTGGAGCGTCCACCAACCGTAGAGTCCATTCGAGCGATGCTTTGAGCGAGCTCCAGCTCAAGTCACCATATACCGGTTGTCACTACCCTCCTGCGGGGCACAGCTGAGCGAAGTACAGCAAAGACCCCTTGAATGGATTCTATAAGAATCAACAAGGGGCCCGCGCAGCGGGGGCGTAGCCCGGCGAAGAAGCAGGCACTTGGGTTCAGCCCAAGTGATTTCTGCGGTAAGCTTGGACTCAGTTCGCGCGGTTTTGACTGTGCTGTAATCTCCGACCCCCGACCATAGCTGCCGCCTCCATCGCCTTGCCAAGGGCGATGAAGGCTTCGGGTAGAAGTGCTTGATGTCCGTCGGAGAGCGCCACTTCGGGCCGAGGGTGGGTCTCGACGATAACACCATGAGCTCCCGCAGCCATGGCTGCTTTAGCCATAGGGACCACCATCTCTCGAACGCCAGTGCCGTGGGAGGGGTCCGCGACAACCGGTAAATGGGAGAGACCTTGGACTAAAGGGATGGCCGCAATATCCAAGACATTGCGGGTAGTCTTATCAAAGCTGCGAATACCTCTCTCGCAGAGGATGACCTGGGTGTTGCCGGCATCTAGAATATACTCGGCGGCCAGCAACCACTCCTCGATAGTCGCAGCCATGCCTCGTTTGAGCATCACCGGTTTGGTCATAGAGCCCACCTTTTTCAAGAGGGCATAGTTTTGCATATTACGGGCACCAATTTGAATAATGTCGATGTACTCAGCCACTTCTTCTGCGGTACTTTCGTTTATCGCTTCACTTACTGTAGCTAATCCGAATTGTTTTGCTGCCTCGCTCATCATTCGAAGAGCGTCGTGTCCGTGTCCTTGGAAGGCGTACGGTGACGTTCGAGGCTTGTAGGCTCCACCGCGTAAGATACGACCGCCGGCTTTGGCTACAACTTCAGCAACTTCAGTGACTTGCTCTTTTGATTCGACAGAGCATGGGCCACCGATGAGACACGCGTGAGGTCCGCCTATCATTGCTCCGTTAGGCAGTTCAACAATAGTATCGGTACTTTTAAACTCCCGACTCACCAGTTTGTATGGTTTAGAGACCGGTATAGCCTCTTTGACTCCGGGAAGCCCTAGCAGTCGGCTTTGTTCGACCGGGTTACGATTGCCCACCACGCCAATGGCGATCCGCTGTTGTCCGGGCATAGGTCGGGCTTGGTATCCCATTTGGGTGATAACTTCACAGACATGATCAACATCCTTATCTGATGCGTTTTTTTCCATGACGACTAACATGTTCAAGCTCCTTAGTTAGGCCTTAGTTCGGGTTGCTACCGAAAGTTTGTGGGCTAGACGGTGAGCGGCAGCAACTCCGGCATCTATATCCGGGAGATGGCGTGCCATCTGATCAATGATGGAGCTGCCCACGATACACCCATCTGCGCCCGCATCACGCACCGCGTGTATGTGTTCAACCCGAGAAAGTCCAAAACCAGCTAGGATTGGGAGCGTAACTTCAGCGTGGCGCAACCGAGTGACAAGTTCACCCAAAGACGACTCTGCTACGGTTTGTTGTACTCCGGTGATACCCACCCTTGCTGCGGCGTAGACGTAGGCTTCGCCAATTTCGCGAATTGTTTTAGCTCGCTCGCTGCTAGAAACGGCACTCGCCAAACATACGGGAGATACACCAGCTGCACGTGCTGCTCGAAAGATAGGTTCGGATAGTTCAAAGGGTACATCAGCGACCAACACCGCGTCAATCCCCACTGCTCGGCAGCGCTCAAAGAAAGCTTCGGCACCCGCTTGCATAATAAGATTAAAATATACGAGCAGAGAGATCGGGATGTCATGCTGGCGATGAACTTGCTCCATGAGTTCAAACGCCTTTTCGGTAGTTATGCCCGCGGAGAGGGCTCGAAGATCCGCAGCTTGAACCACCGGTCCATCCGCGGGTGGGTCGGAGAACGGTAGGCCCAATTCCAAAGCATCTGCGCCAGCCTCGACCATGGCCTTAGCCATCTGGATAAATCCCTCTGGGTGAGGGTCACCCACCACCAGAAACGGAAGAAATGCCAATCTTTCGCTGCTTTTGGCCGCGGCTAAACGTTCATCTAGCAGGGTACGTTGTGCGCTCACAGTGAAATTCCTTTCTCTTGCAGCGTATTCATGGCGTGATCCATATCTTTGTCACCCCGGCCGGATAGATTGATCACAATATGGTCACCTTTCCCGAAACGGCTTTTGCACTTGCGGGCTAAAGCAACGGCGTGAGCACTCTCGAGGGCGGGAAGGATGCCGTCGTAACGGCACAGTTGTACAAAACTTTCTAGAGCTTCTGCGTCCGTGATGGGAGCGTACTCCGCTCGTCCACAAGCATGTAGATGCGAGTGTTCGGGACCTACACCAGGATAGTCTAGGCCTGCGGAGACACTGTGAGTGTCCCCGATCTGACCATCTTTATCTTGGAGGACATAAGAGATTGCCCCGTGAAGGGAGCCTGGGCGTCCGGCAGACAGGGCGGCGCCATGTCTGCCGGTTTCTACACCGTCACCACCGGGTTCAGCACCAAGTAGCATTACGCTCTCGTCTTGTATAAAGGGGGCAAAAGCGCCAATAGCATTACTCCCCCCACCAACGCTGGCCACGATAGCTTTTGGACGAGCGCCGATATTACCCAGTTGCTCTGCGATTTCCTCCCCGATGATCTTCTGAAAGGTTTTAACGATCGCAGGATAAGGATGAGGACCGGCGGCGGTTCCGAATACATAGAAAGTGTCATGAACCCGTTCCGTCCAGGCTCGAAGTGCATCGTTAATCGCTCCCTTGAGGCTTGCTCCTCCGCTTTCTACACTGATGATTTTTGCCCCGAATAACCTCATGCGGGCTACATTGGGGGCTTGGCGAGCAACATCTTTTGCGCCCATGTATATGGTTGTATCGAGGCCTAAAAGGGCCCCTATCATGGCGGTGGCTACGCCATGTTGCCCCGCACCGGTCTCAGCGATGATTCGTTTTTTACCCATTCGCTGAGCTAGAAGGCCCTGCCCGGCGGTATTGTTGGTCTTGTGAGCGCCGCCGTGCAGCAGATCTTCCCGTTTGAGATAGGCTTCACACCCAAGCTCCTCGGAGAGCCAGGCAGAGCGATATAAAGGGGTGGGTCGGCCAGCCCAGTTGTTCAGAAGGTGTTTTAGCTGCTGATGAAAGCTAGGGTCGTCTTTTATTTCAACGAAGGCTTTCTCTAGCTCTGTCAGGCAGGGAATGAGGAGCTCCGATACATAGTAGCCTCCAAACTCTCCATAAAAGCCATTTTCTATCATGAATTTACCTTTTTTGCCGCGGCTACAAAAGCCGCGATCCGTTCCGGATTTTGTTCTCCGGATTGCTCTATACCTGAGGCGACATCAACTCCGTCCAGTCCGTGGGTTTCTATAGATTTTTGCACGTTCTCTGGGGTTAGGCCGCCGGCCAGCCAAATGGGACGGTCCAGTGCAGATCGAAGATCGCGGCCGAAAAAAGTATCCACATCAACTTGGGTGCCGGTGCCAGGCTGGGGGCTATCAAATAGATAGTAAGAAACGAAGTCGCGATACCTGCCATAGTGCGCATACTCAGCAGATCCACTCCAACTGAAGACCTTGATGATCTCAATACCTTCTTTATGTAGCTCTTTTGCGTACTCTGGTGATTCTTTACCGTGTAGTTGGACGATCGTGAGTTGGAGGCCGCGAACAATGGTCTTGACTGTCTCTAAGGTGGCATCCATGAACACTCCTACCGGTGTAGTATTGCCGAGGTGAGCACACAGCGTTTCTGCCTGAACAACATTGATGCTCCGAGCCTTGCCAGGGACAAACAATAAGCCGGCGTAATCAGCTTCGGTGGTAGCTATGGCCTGGGCGCCTGCGAGAGTGCGCACGCCACAAATTTTGACGGTTACCATCCCAATGCCACCAATTTGTCTTCCACCTTGGGAGCGGAGAGGAATGCGGTACCAATGAGGGCCGCATCGGCATCTGGTTTGATACGCTGGATATCTTCGGGTTGATCGAGACCACTTTCAGCCACCCGTATCGTGTTATGGGGAATACGGCTTAGCCTTTCGTGGCACGCGTTGAGATCTATCTGGAGAGTATCAAGGTCACGCGCATTCACCCCGATGATGGGAGCTTGAGCGTGCTGGGCTCGCTCAAGCTCTTCATCGGTGTGCACCTCCACCAAAGCATCTATCCCAAAGCCAGCGGCAATTCCCAACAAGGTGCTTAAGGACTCGTCGCTTAAAATCCGCACGATGAGAAGGATGGCATCAGCACCATAGGCCACCGCTTCTTCGATCTGGTAGGGATCTACAATGAAACCCTTTGCCAGAAGTGGCAGCGATACCGATTGTCGAACCTCCTGAAGGAGGTCAAACCCTCCCCCAAAAAAAGGGTGGTCAACCAGCACAGAGATCGCTTGGGCATGCTCACCATAGAGTCGGGTGATTTCTGGAATCTCCGCTCGATCTAGTAGATGTCCCTTCGACGGGGATTTAGGTTTTATCTCTGCGATCAAGGATAGACCAGGTTGGCGGAGAGCAGCGGCAAACCGATGAGATACGAGCTTTGCTTGGACCGGAAGTTTCGGCCTAGCTGACCGTCGTTCATTGAGGTCGCGTTGGGTTTGTTCCACAATCCTATCTAATAGATCGCTCATTAGAGGGGTCCTTTCGTCCGAGCGACCGTATCGTCTCTCCACGCGACAAAGGTTTGAAAAGCCTCACCCGACTTTATGGTGGTGAGCGCTTGCGCAACACCATCTTTGAGATCTTCTGCTAGCCCTGCGATGAAGAGGGCTGCTCCGGCATTGAGGGCAACGTAGTCTTGGGCGGGGCTTGAGTCTTCTCCCCGCAAGATGCTTTCGAAGCGATGTGCGTTGTAGGAAGTGTCTCCGCCACGAAGAGCTGGTTCGGAAACCGTCTGGGACATGGGTAGCCCAGCATCACGGGGATCCAACTGAAACTCTGAGACGCCGCTAGGTTCTATGGCCCACACGTGGGTAGGGCCGTGGAGGGCGATTTCATCGTGGTTGTCCGGACCACAAACGACCCAAGATCGTTCATGATTTAGAAGGCTTAGGGTCTCTGCTATGATTGGAGCCAGCCGAGGATGACTCACGCCGACCAGCTGTCGTCGCACTCGGGCCGGACTAACCATTGGGCCGAGTATGTTGAACACGGTCCGAAAGCCTAGTTGGCTCCGAAGGGGACCCAAGCGTCCTAGTCCGGGATGATGCTGACGGGCGTTAACGAAGGCGAATCGATGTTTTTTGAGTAACTCAGATATATCCTTTGGACCGACTTGTACCTGAGCTCCCAGGGCTTCAAGGACATCTAGCGATCCACATCGACCGGATGCGCTCCGATTACCATGCTTAGCTACGGTGGCTCCACTGGCTGCGGCTACGATCCCCGCCATTGTGGATGTATTGAGGGTTGCACCTCCCGACCCCCCGGTTCCGCAGGTATCTATCGTTCCATCTGGTACATCGGGAATGAGGATCATACGATTGGTGAGAGCCTCAATGAATCCTGAAAGTTCTTGAGGGGTGGGGTTACGTATTTCCAAGACGGCGAGGGCAGCGGCCATTTGTGGTTCGGATAGTTCTCCGTCCATCATCGCTCGCATGAAAGATGTGGCAGCCTCTAAAGAAAGGGGCTCGCCGCGAATAAGTGTCTGTAGCGTCATCCGTTGGTCTCCTGACAAAGAAAGTTGCCAATAAGAGCAGGACCCTCAGGGGTGCCGATGCTCTCGGGGTGAAACTGCACGCCAAAAAGTGGAAGTGTGGTGTGTTGATACGCCATGAGGGTGCCATCTGAGGTATGCGCAAGCGGGGTCAAACATGAGGGGAGAGTGCTTGGGTCTACGACCAAGGAATGATATCTCATCGCTTGAAGGGGACTCTCCAATCCTGCAAATATACCGGTACCCTTGTGGTGGATGAGTGAGGTCTTGCCATGCTTAATGGTCTGGGCGGGGATGATGCGTGCACCGTATTCAGCGGCAATCCCTTGGTGGCCCAAACACACTCCGAGAATTGGGACGGTGAGGTAACCGGTTTTGGCCGCATGAATGATCGTCCGGCATATCCCAAAGTCCTTCGGTCGTTCCGGTCGACCTGGCCCAGGGGATAAAACGCAAAAGTGCGGAGAAAGCTCTAATAATTGAGCTAACTGAATATCATCATTGCGGAAGACATGGACGTTCGTTGTGTAAGCATAGATTGCCTGCACCAGGTTGTAGGTAAACGAATCGTAGTTATCAATGACAACCACTTTAGGCATCATCGGCTACCTCGGCGATGGGAGTGGACGGGGGACTTTTTACTATTTGCCGGTGGCTTCGCGGCTGGGGGGGACGATGATTTCCGACTGATTGGGGGATGGGGCAGGCCAAGTTCCTCAAGCTTTTCAAAGGCTAATGCAAATCCTCCGGAACCAGTCCGGAGCTGTTGCGCGCCGCGACTGACGGTGGCAATGGCCACTCCCACCCGCTCTTTTACCTCCCGCTGTGACCGCCCCTCAGCTAGTTCAACGACAATGGCCCAGCGTTCGCGAATGGAGCGAATTTCGGAAGGGGTGAGAATATCGATGAACAGGGTCTCGAGCTCAGATGGATCTTCGAGGTTGGCGATCACATGAAGGAGATCAGAAGGAAATTGCGACTCCAGCGACATGGTTGTGTACTAGTACACTAGGATTATGGGGTTGTCTACCGGGATCGACCCTTTGTTCGAAGGCTGGGACAGAAAGCTAAGCCCCTAAAAGGTGTATCCGATGACCCCAGCAATAATCCGATCATTTTTTCCTTCAGTGTCGATGAGCGAAAGTAGAAAAGAAAGAGATATTCGCCGATTCCAGTCGTTGGGATTCGTGTAGAACCAGATGTCGGTGCCCACGAGAAGCGGACGACGTAAACTGAAGCTACCGGTCTCACGGACGAAGAAGGTCCCCTGAGAATAGTTGGTTTCGCTATAGATATCTGGGGTAATCCATGCATAAGGGGCTAGAGATAAATAGCGATTAAGCGTGATTTCAGCCATTGCCCCGAGTCCTCCGGTCACGATTCGGGCATCAGCGAGGACTGAGTTTTGGGTACCAGGTCCTTGAGTGTGGTAGTATAGCCCTCGAACGTTGGCGAACATCGTGAGAGCGGATGGGCGCTGGCCCTCAGGTGGTTTGCTTTGCCACAGCATATAGTAAGCCCGGAGTTGACCGCCGAGCCAGAGGCCTTGAGTATCTGTCGGCGCAGTATATACACCCTCCCTAAGTAAAGATACAGTTAGATCGGTCGGGCCACCGGCCACACTAAATTGAATGCCTAAGCCGGAACTCCGTTCAGCTTGCATAGTGTATTGGGCGCCCATTCCCGTGAGTTGGATATTGAGTTGATCGGTCTGGCGATCGACGGTGGCTGTTACCCAGCTCACGGTGTGATGTTGGGTGTCCGCATCGATACGTACGTGATTCAGTGGAGGACTATAAGCGGCCAGCACGGGCGGGCTTATCATCAGAAGTACGCCAGCGATGGTTGCCGACGAATTCGTTGCGCGCATATCTTGATGATAACACTGCGTAGATGATATGAATACATGTTAGGGTGCGTCTTTCTTGTCGGAATTGATCTGGTTACTCAGCCCTTATTTGGTGGAGTGTCCGGTCAGGTTGTTTCAGTCTGTACCCGCCTAATTGCTGACCTCTCAGTCCGCTAATATGCCAGCCTCTGTCAAAGTCCGAACATTCAGTCAAACCATGAGTATCGCAATAGTTCCACGCGGACCTTAACGACCGGTCTAAGTGAAAGACTTTGCCTAGATGCAAAAATATCCATTTCTGCTGTAGGACGCGGTGCGGAGTACGAAGACACGCCCTAGCGAAAAAGATTCTCATGGCCTGAAAAGACAAAATCTAGGCGTGCCATATTACTCGGGCTGCGGAGATGACGCTGTATCCCGTCTTTGTGAGGGAGGGCCCCGGGAGGGTAGTGGATGTACCGGGCCGAGGGTCCCGAAAGGGTGGCGAAGCGACCGACCCTTAACAGCCGGTTGATCTAGCCCTGCACGCATCTGTCGGCCGGTCTTTCCGTGAAAGGTCC
>JAHQVK010000196.1 GCA_019634385.1 Myxococcales bacterium
AAAGCCCACATCGGTGTGTGCGAAAGTCGACGGTAGCCAGAAAGTTTGGTCGTGACATCTTCCGCAGTCTGAACCCAAGGATCCGGAGTGAAAGTCATCTTGAACGTGGCACTCGATGCAACGTTCTCCTCGACCAGCAAGGGAGCCAGTACCCTCGTGACATAGTTGGCAACCGATCACCGAATGAGCGCCATCAAAACTAAAACCCACCATCTCATGGTATCCGTTGCGCGGTGGGTTAGCCCATATCTCTGAGTTATGGCATGAACCGCAGTCCGTCTCTCCTTCCCTGACTAAGTGAGGGTCAGGATGACAGGACTGACAGTTTTGGCCCATACTCCGGAACTCAAGATCAACCGGCGAACCTGACGCCTTGAGAGCGGTTAGGGTGGTGTTTTCTTCCGCCTCCGCCTTCGGGTTTTTGACCGGGCTCTCACCATCTTCCATCAAGAAATGGCAGCGAGCACACTCTATCCGGCCGTGTGTACCTTCGAGGGCGAAGTCGGTATGCACCGAGTGATCAAACTTAGGAGCACCCCCCGTAGGCTCATGGCATGCCGCACAGTTATCCCCAAGAGCATCGTCATGAACGTCGTCTTCCTTATGACAAGAGACGCATCGAATATCACCTAGCTTAAAGTCGCGGGCAGGATGGCAAGATTCACACTCAACCACTTGATGAAAGCCAGTAAGTGAAAACTGACTATCTTTATTGTGGTCAAACACCACGTTATCAAACAGAGCTCCGCTGGAATGGCACCGAGCACAATCATTTCCTAGGGTACCTTCGTGGACATCCACGTGACAGGCTCTGCATTCCGAGTTCACACCGGCGTACTTGATTACATTTTTGCATTGCGGTCCCTTCCCTAGATCAGCCGGTGTATGACAACGTTGGCAGTCCACCTGCTGATGTCCGCGATCAAGGGGGAGTTTGGTCACCGAGTGATCAAACTTAGAAGTCACATCCCCGCCCTGTACATGGCAGCGTTCGCAGCTTTCATTGCCAAACTGCCCGCAGTGCGCCGAAGTATGCTCATGGCAGTCTCCGCAACCAGCGGTTTCAAACTTCTCAAACTCCGGTCCAATCCCAAACCGGTGACAGTCTTGGCACTCAGCCGTGGCGTGGGTCCCGGTTAGCTCAAACTCCGTTTTGCTATTGTGTTCGTAGATCAGCCGGTCAAATCCCTTTTCAACATGGCATCCTTCGCATGTCTCCGGTTCAAACCGCTGCTTATGCACATCTTCATGGCAAGTAATACACGTATTTTGAGGGGCTCTGGGAGGCGAGCCGACTGTATGGCACTCACTACATGCCAGTGGTTGATGTTGTCCTCGAAGTGGCCAATTCGACTCTCTAGCATGATCGTAGGGTGTCTTCTTAAAGTTCACATCCATGCTGTGGCAGGCTGTACACTTCTTATTGGCACTCACCACTGAACGATGGCTATCCTCATGGCACCCCACACAGTCAGAAACATCTTCTTTGACTTGAAACTTTACCAAGTCCTTGTGGCAACCGACGCATTTCTCCTGGGTATGAAATCCAGTGATCGGATAGTCAGTCTTGTCATGGTCAAATCGGGTCACACCGAGACTTGCGACCTTCCAGTCATCAAACCCATGACAAATGCGGCAGTCGGTAAGCGCAACATCTGTAAACTGATGGGGATTTCCGCCGCCTACGCCCGAGGCCCCCCCAGCACTAGCCCCAGCATCAACCTCACCGAAATGACATGTTGTACACTCTTGGCGCTGTCCCATGTAGCTGGGCAATTTGGATATCGGGTAGGTTTTGGTGTGGCATTTTTCGCAGTCCTGCTTCGCGTGCTGACCTTCGAGTGACCACCCCGCTAGATCGTGGTCGAATTTCTTTTTCCCTCCGTAGGGCTTCCAATCGATCAGCGTACGCTTACGGCGACCGGAACCAGGGGGAGATTCCAGGTGCTCCTGATGACAGGTTTTACAGTCCTTACCCTTGACTTCCTTCGATGAATGAAAACCCGAGCCCGCTCGCATTCGGCGTCTCAAGGGCTGATGGGTGTGGCAGGAAAGACATTTATCATTCGGTACGCCATACCCCGCCGTATGGCATTTGTTACAGTCAACCGCGCCACTCATGTCCGAGTGGGCTCGGGAGAGCGGTCCCGGAGACTGAGCCCTGGCGTCCGTACCGTACAGCGCCAAAACGAGACCAAAGCACTGAACGAGACATCGACCCAAGGACCGGAGACTCGGGCGGAGCATCGTCACTCGGGGGTGCAAACTCACTCCACTATTACTCCCGGAAATGACTGTCCCGCGGCAAGCCACCAAGTCACCTACGTGCTGCAGGGCAATATATGACCGTTGGTCACTCAAATAAGAAAAAAATCTAGTGAAGGGGCTTAGAGCCCGCCACCAGCACCTACATAAAAGATTGCGCATGGGCTTTCTCAGACTCCCTTGCTACTGGTCTTTTCGTGGCTGGTAAACGAACTGAGGTTAAACGTCTGATGCGCGCTCAGAAAAGACCCTCCGTTGATCTCGCCTTTGTACTTCAAGACGTTGAAGACCCGGTGAACGTGGGGGCCGCTTTTCGAATCGCGGATGCCACCAAGGCCCAAATTGTACTGACAGGCATCAGTGCCCGTCCTCCTCATAAGCTCATCTCCAAAGTGGGACGGGCCAAAGACCAACGTGTACCGTGGCGAGCCTTCGATAACGTGGAAACTGGACTGCGCACCCTTAAAGAGGAAGGCTTTCAAATCTTGGCCGTGGAGATCACGGACGACGCTCGGCCGTACCATGAGCAGAACTACCCGCCAAAAACATGCCTACTCGTTGGCCATGAAGATCACGGCGTTACTCGCAAGGCGCTCACCCTCTCAGATGGGACCATTTTTATCCCGATGTACGGTCGAGGTTCGTCACTGAATGTGCATGTAGCCCTCGGTATCGCTGCGTTTAATGTCCTCCACGGAGCTTCTCTCTCCATCTCCTCCTACGGATAGTCTTATCCTGTGAGCACATTTTGTGCCTATATATAAATATGAATAATAAAAAGGCATTTAGCACAAAATCAGCCCTTTCCATCTTGGTGCATGAATCTCAATTTCCCGAAGTAACCCAACGACAAGTTGTGAATGCCCTTGCAAATCACCACCTACCAGCTCGTATTCTCTACGATTCCCCCGCTCAAGCGGCTCGATGGCTGCAATATCATCGCTCGTGGGCACCTCACTACTTTGAAGGAGATTTGCTCAAATTGTACAACTCCGCCTTTGATCATGCTCTGGATGCTATCCATCGCCAAGCAACCCAAGATATCCATTACATTAGCTTGGGTTGCGGGGGCGGCGGAAAAGACGCTATCTTTCTTGATAGAGCTGCTCGATCACACACACGCGTTACTGCCGTGCTTGCGGACACCAGTCCTTCGCTGGTGGTGAGTGCCCTCCTCACTTGTGCCAGTCTGGACAGCCACGGATTGGTTATCGACCTCGAGCAACACCCCGGTCGAAACCATTTTGGCGTGGAAGACGACCGGCCCACCCTATGGGCCGCGTTCGGCATGGTCCCGAACATTGATTACTCCTCCTTCATCACATGGCTCCACGACGCCCTCGGCCCTCTCGACTTCGCGTTGATCTCCGCGAATCTGTCCCCCGAGCCCTGGCCAGAAGGCGCATCACTCATCATTCCCCAATACAACAACTCGGAGGCACAACATTGGTATCTAGGGGCGCTCCGGGAGCTGGGTATCAACTTGATAACCCTCGAGATTCGAGATCAACCCCACCAAGCAGATGGTGCAATTTGGAAGATCGAGGTTCTTGGTCATCTCCCCGCTCGCACGGATATTTACGTCTATGATCAGCCCTTGGTGCTCGCTCATCACCAGCCACTTCGGGTCTTCTATTCTTATCGATTCACCCCTGCTTCTTTTGAGAAAGTCCTCAGTGATCACAAATTTAGCATCCATAAACGATGGATTTTCGGCGACAGACACGAGGGTATCTGGCTCATCTCAGCCCAGGTTCCAGGCCCCCCCCACCAGTAGATTGGTACCACTTACATGACGGGACTCAGGCTGAAGTAGATAACCCACCGCGTGCAGTACGTCCGCAAACCGGGTCGGTCCCCCAAGCGGAATCGACTCGCCAGGCTCCCCTACCGAATTCTCCATGAATCCCGGTGAAACCATGTTCACTGTGATTCCGTAGGCGCCTAGGCGCTGAGCAAACGTTCGAGTTAATACATGTACACCTAATTTTGCAATATGATAAGGTGTCGCTTGTGCCCGAGCCTCAATACGGTCAGCACCTGAGTCCCCAATATTAATAATACGACCTATACCACTCCCTCTATCAACTTCATGACGTATTAATGATGTTGTCCTTTGAATGAGATCAAAACACACTGTACATGTCAGACCAAAAATCTGCTCAAACATCACAGTATCAATATTTTCTATCCATGTTTCGGAATAGACCCCTAAGTTGTTAATAAGCCCCCATAAGCCTCCATTATGACGGGCATAGGTTACAACTCGAGCCCGATCCTCGGCCTTAGACAGATCGGCCTGGATCATATGCACCTGGCCAGAAAACTTCTTTACCAGAGCCTCCGCACTCCCTTCAGAGTGATAATAGGTACCCAGTACCCGGTAATGATTGTTGGCAAGGTACTCCGTCAGCGCACACCCAAACCCAGACGCCGCACTTGTCACTAGAATATAGGGCTTCAAAACTCTTAGTCCTCACGGGTTTGTTCTTCAGAAGGATATAGCCCCATAGCTTTTAACACTCGAGATAGTCTCCGAACCTCATGCGTGCGTACCATATGGGTCCCTCCTAACCATGCCAAGACGGAGAAGAAAGACTCCGCTTCTCGGCGCTCGTCATCAATAAATATATTCGGCGCATGTGGCACAATATTGAAGGTTGGATATCCGAGCTCAGCCAGGCGGAAGGTCTGCAAGAATGTATCTATTTGGTAACGCACTCGCTCTTCACCATCAGTAAGATTTTGATAGTAAAAGCCAAGACCAGGGTCAATAAATGCACGGTCCACGCCCTTTTGTTCCATCCTCACAATGAGCTTGGAGAAGTAGGTGAGAAGTTGAGGTATGACATCCCCGATATTTTGTAATGCGCTGACTTCCCGTACATTCTCTCCCTGAACGTGGCAGAGAATCACTGCCGCGTGGTGCGCAGCGGCAATCTCAAAAATCACATCTGCATCAGCCATCCCGGTTACATTAAAGACATGGGCGCCTTCCGTGCCACAAGCGTCAAGGACCTCCGGATGATAGCTTTCAACCGAAACTAACATCCCCATCGCAACCAGTCTCCTCACCACTGGCAATAGGCGATCTAACTGCTGAGGCACCTCAACCCGCTCCGCACTCGGAAGTGATGACTCTGCTCCAATATCGATGAGATGAGCGCCATCTTCTCTCAATTGCTTAGCCCTAAGGACAGCAGCCTCCGTCGTATGGCACACCGATTCAGCATACCAAGAATCAGGAGACAAGTTGATCACACCAGTCAGGTATCGGTTGGCACCAAAATGGAAAGACTGATGGCCAACCACAAAGTCTCGTACGGGTACATCCAGAGCATGCCCATATTGTTCCAAAAGTCGCCTAATGACCCGAAAGTCGAGCATGAGTGGGTATCCATCATATGCGACGCAGAAAGTCCTGCAAGACCCTACCGTAGGTGATCCTGCTACCGGCATTGAGACCGCTCAGGCGCGTAGCGCACATCTGTGATGGGCTGATCGTACCCCAAAAGGATACGACGCTTCTTTTGCACAAATGAGCTATCCCTCCCCGATAGTCTATCTCCATGGCACCCAACATCAACAACACACCGCACCCGAACTTATACTTTTCCACTGAACAGGTCCTGCGCTCTCGAATGAGTACCCGGAACAAGCTCATCTGCAACTATCCTGAATTAGGTAACAAACGTTACATCGGCTCCACGAAAGCACCCATTTCTCGCCATGGCCTTTTCTTGCACACCATCACCCACAAAGCCTACTACAGCAACATCCGCCTTAGGCCTTTTGGCTTGAGGCCTTTTTTGCGCTTTTTGCGCTCCCTCTCCTAGTTCTCCTCATTTCGGTACAAATTGGAAATAAGCATAAAGTCACTTCTCAACGGACCTTGAACAAAAAACAACCGACGTGAGACGGTCCGCAACGGATGGAGCGCTTTTCGTCCAGCGGGCTTGGACCGCAGACCACCAACGGTGCCTATAAAGCCTCAGGGTGGGTGCTGGGTATTGATCTAGGTACCACCAACACTGCGGCTGTGGCGCTAGCTCGGGGGAGTAGTGAGCCAGTGTCCATCCTCCATGGGCGAGATCAGCTAGTGATGCCTTCGGTGGTATCTCTTAAGAATCCTAACCTCCCTTTGGTTGGCTGGCTCGCCAAAGACATGCTCCTAACGGATCCGACCACAACCCTAATAGGATGGAAGCGATTCATTGGCCGGACCGAGCGGAGTGAGTATGTACAGCGGTACCGCCATCGCTTCCCTTTTCAGATCCGCGCTGATGCTCACGGCGCTCTAGGTGCCAGTGTTGGTAATCAAGTCTTCTCTTTTGAACATATCGCGGCCTTGGTCTTGGATCAGGTCCGACTACAAGCCACCGCAGCACTCAGCGAAGATGTTCGAGATACCGTCATCTCGGTCCCTGCCCATTTCTCCGCGGCCCAACGCTATGCCGTCTTAGAGGCCGGACGACGAGCTCGTCTCAACGTCCTACGACTGGTTAATGAGCCCACTGCCGCTGCACTCGCGTTTGGGATCGGTCAACGACTAGATGCCAAGCTGCTTGTCTTTGACCTTGGTGGAGGTACCTTCGACGCCACCTTACTTGAGTTGGTTGACAATATTTTTGATGTCCGCGTCACCCGCGGTGAAGGCTTTCTCGGAGGTGCAGACTTTGACCGGGCGATCATGAACCGGTGTCTGTCTGTTATCCAACGTAAGCATCATGCCGACCTGTCTAATGAGCCAGTTGTGGCTCAGCGGATTCTAAACGCAGCGGAAGTAGCAAAAATCCGACTTTCTGATCATGAGCAAGCACGGATCCACGTTCCTACCGTCGGCACGGATCGGAAAGGTAATTGGTTTGACCTCGATTACACCCTCTCTCGAAAAGAGCTCGAAGCCCTGACCGCACCATTAATAGAGCGGGCCATTGGGATTGTTGAAGATATGATACAAGGCCGCCATGTAGACCATATTCTTGCCGTTGGTGGTCAGTCACGCATGCCCTTAGTATTGAAGCGAATCGCAGAGACTCTGGGCAAAGCTCCTCTCACCCACCTGAATCCCGATACCTGTGTTGCCTACGGAGCAGCTCTTGTTGGCCAAGGCGAAGGGCGGTTTGATGGGGCCGTCCTGCTCGATGTGCTTTCGGTACCTATCGGTATTCTCTTTCCCGGTGGTCAAACCGATTTCGTTTTTGATGCAGGGTGCAATTTGCCCGCCCGCACCCGAATCCCCGTACCCCGACCACTGACCACGCGCGACCTAGCCATCGGTGTTTGGCAAGGATCATCATTGACCTCCAGTGAACGTCACGTCTTAGGCGTACTTGAGATCGGATCTCACCTCTTCGAAGGCGGGGGCCCTTGTTCGCTGGAACTTAGTCTGACCGAAGATCTTCGAGTAAGCGCGAACTTCATCAATGAGAACCGGTGCGAATCGATACCATTGGCACAAGCTCCATACCGTAGCTAGGCAGTGTCTTCACGGCAAAAGCGCTACGCTAAGCCCAAGCTCTGCACCCCGCGATTTCAGGAAGTTGCGCAACCAGTTGCAATCAATTCAGCCGGTTGCACAGCAACGTGGAACTATTGCGAAATACATACTTTACCTAGGGTGTGTCTTTACCCTCCGGGGCCGACCCCTAACAAACGCGGGCTACGGCGTCATCTCCGACGGAGGGTGAAGACACGCCCTAAATAAACAGAGGAAGGCTCGCCAGTACAACGCCTCAATGGCTCATAGCTCCGTTCACACACCAACCCAACCCAAGCTTTGATCCTCGATACGCAGTGCTACGCTACTTGTTTCCCGACCTGCCGTCATAAGGTCGAGGACCTTCGCAAAGCGCTCCTTCGTGTATCGTCACCTCGTTATCATTTTCACTTTGGGACGCGGCACGGCTCCTGCTCGCTCCAGCCGTTTGCGTGCTTCCTTGGTCAGTAGTGGGTGCACCCGCTTTCCACCGACAAAACCAATAAGCAGTTGGGTAGAGACTCCCTCCAAATCTTTGAGCGCCTTTTTCATCTTACCCACATTATTACGATGTGCTCCAGCGAATGCCCGCGCCCGGAAAAGCTGCACCCGAACGTCTTGAAACTTCCTCTCGGAGGGATCGAACTTGTCGAGCAACTCATCAGCATCAACCGGGTTACCGGAACGGGCCCAAGCCTCGGCAACGATCCCACTTAGATTTGCGCGCGTTGCTAGATCTGGCGTTTTCTCTAACTCGATGTCGTCTGCCAGTGTTCGAGCGGCGTTCACTTCTCCAAGGTTAAGGTGAAGCATCGCCCGCATACCCCGAATTTGGTTAAGCACCAGTTTTTGTCCTTTGGATAAATCCGCCTGCTCCAAAGTCGTCAGGGCAAGCCTCGGATCCCCATGCATTTCCAGCTGGGCTTTAGCAAGGATAGCCCCATGCTCCCCTTTCTCTACTCGAGAGGCCAACTGGGCCGTTCGGCGAGCACGGTCCGACTCGTTGAGCTCAGGGCCGCCCATAAGCGCACCAAGCTCTTCCGAGCGACCAAGATTTCGCCGCACCCACCATACCCCTGCGCCCACCAGAGCGGTCAGAAGTGCCGCAATATACAGGGGCACATACGACCCTAGGCCGCTCCAAAATCCGAGAGCGAGTAGCCACACAGTCACTACCGTCCCCGCGGCAACTTTGAAGAGAATACCCACCTGACGGCGGGCTTGATCCAACGCATCAGCTCGCTGAGCGGAGGTATCACTTAAGCGAGCGAGCTCAGCTCGCGCATCACGGTGTCCTTTTCTGGCCATAAGACGGCTCCTGCTAACGCACGCGGCGACCACGCCCAAGTGGGAAACTCACGATGATCCCTCACCATCGATCACTGAAAGTTTTGGGCCGTTGGGCTCCGGTGGCAGTTCAGGTCCTTCTGGAACCACCAAACAACCATGAGGCCCCACCTGCAAGGTCCCATTTGGCGTGTACACCCGCCAACATGATGCCGGTGAACGTGGTGGCAGAGTCGGCAACGAACGTTCTCCTTCTGGAACAGACACCGCCGAGGCCGCAAGTGGCTCAAGGACAAACACTCTCAAAGTAACCCCCTGATCAAATCGCAGTACAAGGTCATGTGCTGGTGCTTGGACCTCCACCGCCATCACTGACCGCCCCTCAAGCTCCTTAAGTCCAACTTGAATACGATCCGTCGGGGAGCGCGCATCCAAGCAGGTTACCACCACCTCATTTTCTCTTTCCAAGCGCCACGCACCTTCAACAATGACCGCGTGACTGCCCTCATAGGTTCGTTGCTGAAAACTGAGCGAGCGGTTCGCAAGCCTGAGTTGCCGGCGAAGGCGCTCACCGAGGTCCAGGACCACCAGCCATTCTTGGCCAGAGCCGGCAGCAGCGCTCCAGCACCTTTGACCGACGAGCTCATGCACCCGAGCTAGGTCATCCGTCTCCACCGGACCCGCGTACCAGTCTAGGCTGGTATCCGTCCACGACGACCACATGGGATCGCCGTCCATGCGCTTTGAATAGTGAATGCGCTCCTTGGCTCCAACCGCTGCAGAAAGTCACCACGGACCTTAGCCGCTCGCTTTTTAGAACGATCTTGGAATGAGACTGACCCCTCATGCGACTCACAGAGCCGGTATGAGCTAATCAGTCGGCCCTGCAACCCCCAAGGACCAATGAGCCACCAGTATGCTGGGTAGTCTGAGTCGGGATTGAAACCCTCTATTCCATCCAGCCGATTGTCATGGGGCAATGCCGTATGATCGGGGTTGGTTCTCTGTTCTTCGCCCCAATAAGTAGTGTGAAACCCTTTATGACGCCTATTCGAACGGTCCCCTCACTCTAAGGCCACCACGGACCACGCTGGGACCCACGCGGAGTTGGTCACTCATCTCAAATCGAGGTCCGCTCCAGGTAAGCTTATACTCCCCGAACGGTATACGTTGGAGAATGACCCGCCCACTTCGGCGCCAACCCGATCGACAGTGAGTCAGTTCAGTACCGGCGATCTTTCGTCCAAATGAAAGCGCCAGCGGTCTAATTTCCAAACGATCAGCCCCCTCTGGCGCAGTCAGAACCACATCGTTAAGCTGAGCTTCAGCGATCTTCAATCGGGCGACACCGGAACCATAGTCAACCTCAACACTTGAGGTGTCTAGACTAGCCTGAGCTGGACAATCATTAACACTCAAACCATGTACCGAAGCGGTACCATTCTGCCTCTTCCGCACCCAGACCACCCCAGGGCCACCACTGCGTGATTCTAGCTCTATGAGCCACCCCCGAATGTTGTCCTTTTCCACCCATCGCACCTGGCTGCTTTCATCGAGCTCAAACGGAACCCGACTAATACCTCTCACCGTCTGAATAGGACCGGATATTGGATCGACCTGAGCGCCAAGCTCACGCAGACCGTTCACTAATTCATGGCGCTCTATGGGTACAACTATTTGTGATTTAAGCGTTTGTGGCATCAATTGTTGGTTGATCAACTTGGTAACTAAAACACCTACTCCAACACCCACAACCGTGCCGAAGATTATGGCGGTGGGTAAAAAACGATGCGAGCGGCGAAACTTTGTCGATGCTGAGGCCACACCTTCGTTCCATAGGCCTCCGGCTGAAAATAATTGGGCGGTAGGCTCATGCGCCACCAGCGATGCATCCGCGGTCATATCCGCACTCCGCTCCTCTGCGGCCTCTCTTACCTTACGAATGACCCGTCGACCGGTCTCTTCCCTCGGTGGGCGACTACTATATGGCTGACGCTCTTCTCCGTATCTTTCGAGCACACGGAGGCTATTAGTGTTCGAGACTACCGTGATCGCTTGGTTGTCTACTCCATTTACGCATCTTGATGAGTTTGACTCCCCCTCCGTACCCGTTGTCTCACGTGCTTCCAACTCTTGGATCAGCAGGAGTTCATGCTTAGATTCATCATGAAAGAGCCGGCCCATCATCTTCCGAACACATTGCACGTCATCTGACACTCCCCGTGCCTGCAAATATGCTTCGAGTTGCCGCACCAATTCTTTAGCGGATGCGGTGCGAGCTTTTCGATCCCTACGAAGTGCCTGCATTATCACCCGATCCAAAGCCGAATCTGGCTGCCCCCGTACAATACTAGGAGCCTCGATTGGTGCGGTTTGTACCGCCATGAGGGTCTCGTGATCTCCGGGCCGTTTGAATAAACGCTTGCCCGCGACCATTTCCCACAAACATATGCCAAGAGAGAACACATCACTGCGGGCATCAAGCAGACCACCTTCGGCCTGCTCAGGAGACATATATGCAGCCTTGCCCTTGACTAATCCAATCTGGGTTTCACTAAACCGTTCCGATGCGCGGGCTACCCCAAAATCGATGACTTTGGTATAACCTCGATATGTAACAAAAACATTCTGCGGGCTTATGTCTCGATGGACAACATTGAGCGGCGCACCCACCAAGGTCGTAGCGGTGTGTGCAGCGTGAAGACCCCGAGCAGCCTGAGCACCAATACATGCGACTGACAGATGATCCATTCCACCATCTCGGTCATAGCTATCTATCATTATTCGAACGAGAGGGCGGCCTTCTAGATACTCTGACGCGAGGTAATATCTGCCATGAGCCTGACCAAAATCGAGAACTTTCAGAACATGGGGATGGTCAATTCGCGCCATAATAGCCGCTTCATCCATCAGCATGCCTAAAGCCTCTTCGTCCCCACTCGCTGTTGAACCAAGTACCTTGATCGCCACCAAACGGTTGTCCGCAATCGAGCGAGCAAGATAAATTTCTCCCATACCGCCCTTACCGAGAGCAGCTACAACTCTGTAGTTACCAACCAATATTGCTTTGGAGGTCTTAGAAGAGCGTTGTGCAGCGGGAGCCATAATGCCTTCCCGGGAGTGCTCTTGGGCATCTTTGGCGTCCTGAGGAGCAGAGATAGACACCAATTCGGAATGGTTAGAAAGAGGAACTGAACCAAATGGTCCGGCCTCCCCTTCATCAATAGTTGTCTGAATCTGGGAGAGAGCCTCCTTATCATTCTGTGATAGAAGCTGGGTACGCGGCTCATCATCAAGCTCCAGCTGAGCATAAGATTCCACCGCTTGGAACCGCTGGGTGGATGAATCATCCACCGCAAAAACATTAGAGAGCGCTGCTCTAAAAGCCTGTTCAGCCCCAAGGTCCAAGGGCTGACCAGTCACACTAAGCTCCGTGGACGGGGCTAATGATGAGGCATTAATGCCTCCGGCGACCACAAGCTCCTGACGAGCGGGTCTCAATTTGGGGGACCCTATATCCTCAAACAACCGAGTGGTAAATGCTGACCGTGCCGCTAAACGGCGCTCAAACGGTTGTTTCTTCAGGTGAGCATTAACGGTTTCGGCCAGCTGCAGGGCTGAATCAAACTGTAGACCCAACAACCGCTCAAGGAGCTCAGCACCCCTTGGTTTTGCCGCTTTCGGTAAAAGCAATTCTTTCAAGATATGGAGCAACCCTCGAATATCCAGCTGAGGATCTCCTCGAAAACCGTTAAAGCCGGAAATCCAAAGTTCAGATTCGGGCGTCAAAATGAGGGTTTCTAGGCTTAGCTGACCGTGAATTGTTGGCCTTTGCGGATCAAGCTCATGAATCGAAGTAAGAATACGCGCGGCGTCCTCGATCACACTCAGAGCTACGCCGGTACTTATGTGACGATGGATCGCGGCCAGAGCCTCCTGGAGGGTAATGCCCCATACGGGATGCTCAACCACATCCACTTCGTCCCCGGTCAGCACCGCTGCCACCATGGGGATGAGACCCGGAATACTGCGCTTTTTTACCCAACCCACAACCATCGCCTGATCAACAGGGTAGGGACTAGGCACGAGGCGACGGAGCACCTCGTTGGCTTCGCCACTTGCTGGGTCGATCATCGTGTGATCAGGGATATCTTGCGAATCTATCACCGGACCTACGTTCACTTAATCTCCGGGTTTCCCTCTAACCCTCGCGTGTACGCGTAACACAGCGTAAACAACTAACTACCAGAAGCAGCGTCCACGATAAATAAGCTCAGCTCTATTTAGTCACTTTGTATTCTGAATAGATACAGTACCGGTCGTTTTCATAAGAAAAGGACTATCCCGTTGACTATGTACAGCAGAAATCACTTGGGTTGAACCCAAGTTCCTGCTTCTACGCCGGGCTATGCTCCGCTGCGCAACCGCGCGTTGATTCTTAAAGAATCAATTCAAGTGGTCTTTGCTGTACTCTCAGCGTTTACCGCTCGTACCACGCAATAATCGCATCAGCGAGCAATTTTCCTAACAAATCTGCAGCTCGTTTTCGTGGATGTACGAGGTCTCGACTCATAACTTTGGCCGACACCCACCGCTGTATGGCCCCTTCACCACCCATAGCTGTATAGGTATCCCAGAATGCAGTGCCCTTTTCCCTCGCTATCCTATTTTGCGCAGCGCGCATCTCTTGAAGCAGGGCTTTAGAAACGACCTTCTTTCCCTGGCGCCGACCGGCATCCATGGGAGACATAAGTAAAATGTCAGCCTGGGGTACTGCGTCACGAAGTAGGTCAATCAGTATGCGATGATCATCGACCACCGTATCCAAGCTTTTCCACTTCTTGCGCACTTTGAGTGCATCATTTCCGCCCACCATAAGGATAACAAGATCTGGCTGACTCGCCTTAAGACTTTTCCGGAAGCTTTTTGGTTCTAGCTGCAGATAAACCTTTGCATCAGCCCCCACTGGACCGATCGAGCTCAGAACAACTCCTGGCGTTGAACGTTCAAAGCCTACCCCGTATATCGTGGCCCCGCGCCCTTTAGCTCGGATGCGAATTCGTCCCGGCCGCGTCCGAGGCGGAAGGGGCAGCCGGTCAATCTGGGTTGCAGAAATAGATGATTTTGCCGACAAGTGTCCCACAACCTTGCCCTCCATAAGCACCACGAATCCGGGCACACCAGGGCCAACTTTGTAGTGCACTTCCAGTTCAGTATCATCCGGTAGTACACGATAATCGATAAACACCTTGGGCTTTAAGGCTTTAAGAGCGATGCCAAACACGCCGAAGGGATGGCCAGGCCCACCGCTATCAACCACCCTCGTTCTCTTCCAAGGTCGCTCCGCTCGTTCGAGTTTTCTTCCACCGTATCCCCAACGTTGGTCCGCATGCATTAAGCCCCTGCCACCAACACCAAACGCTTCCTGAAGCTCATGACGCACGTAGCCAGAGATAAAGTCGGAAGCAATGTGCGAGTCGCCGAGCTTAAGGATACGAATCTTCCGCTTCCTGCCCTTTCGTAGTTCATCCAAGGCGGCTCGAAATCGAGTGAGACCCGATTCTCTGCACGGTGAAGATGACGGTTTGCGGCAAAAGTCCTCAATGGGAACATCCCGCGCCCCCACCTGCTTCTGAAGTTGAGCGAGGATCGGCTCAGAGCTAAACTCGCCCGGCTTGTACGGACGAGCGCTCGCGTCGGTTATTCCCCACACACCGACGAGCACCGCGATCAGCACGATGAAGAGCCTGGTCATCACTCGAACCCTGCTTAAGGCGAACATTATTCAAAACCACACGTGGCCAGAGCTGAAGGTCAACCGGCAACTGGCTCTTCGTGATCTCTCCTAAGATCCAGCAAAATGTCTCAGAATAAGTATTGACGGATCCCAAGTCGGAAGCTTAGATCCCGCACCCATTCGGGGGAATCAGAGCAGGCGCGTAGCTCAGTTGGTTAGAGCGCTACCTTGACACGGTAGAGGTCGTTGGTTCGAATCCAATCGCGCCTAGTAAT
>JAHQVK010000197.1 GCA_019634385.1 Myxococcales bacterium
CTGACGACGAGGCGAGCGTACCTCGCGGTACGCGACCGAGGAGAGACTTTTCGTGGTCAGGACCTTTCACGGAAAGACCGGCCGACAGATGCGTGTAGGGCTCCGGTAGTGTTGTTGTTCCAATCTCGCAGTGGGTGTTGGTACAGCCGTGATTTCACTTTTTTACATTTTTCGCGTTCGCGGTGATAGTATGAATCCAACTTTCCACTCCGGTGACTGGATCTTCGTAAGAAGAATCCGAGGCCTCCCCAAAGTAGGGGCCATTGTTGCTGTTAGAGATCCAATAGATACTCATCAAATACTCGTCAAGCGAGTATCTTCGCTCGGTTTAGCGACCTTTGCCGTTACTAGCGACAACATATTAGAAGGTAGAGATAGCCGCCACTTTGGCTCCCTGGAGAGGGCCCATCTCATTGGTCAAGTATTCGCCTCTTGGCCGTACCGAAAATAACGTTACAGAAAAAGCACATGAGTTGAGCATCTCTAGCTCAGCTTATGTGCTCTTTCAGCGAGAGTCTGCCGAGCGTAGAAGCAGGAACTTGGGTTCAACCCAAGTTCTTTCTGCTGCATCTGGAGAGTGCGGTGGTAAGAAGAAAACAAAGGCGCCCGCTTGCTCAATGGCCTCGAGAGCGTCTTCACGATGATGTGAGATGACGTTGTCCTGGACGACAATGTCTTTCGGACGAAGATGAGGCACAAGATGATGACGAACCCATTCAGAAAAATAGGCGTCATTGAGTGAGTCTTCAAAACAAGTCTCCTCCACAAAGTCTTCTAAATTTATGGCCGCCATGACCGAAATATTTCGCCCCTTTTGGCTGATTCAATCACTTCTACTCGTTCACTCTTTGGCCCCCAAGCCGTCCGTCTGGATAGGTGTGGATGTGCACCGGTGTCATCAACAACAAACATCCGCTCAGCCGGTACAGCGGGCATAATCTATTCAAAGGTACAGGCCCTTTTCGACGATATCAGCCCGATACAGAAGAAAGAACTTGGGTTGAACCCAAGTTCCAGTTTCTCCGTGGGGCTATGCCCCGCGGCACGACCATTTCTGCTGTACTGGGCGCCAATAGACGATCGAGACCGGCACCCATATCCCTAGAGTCGCCGACGGCCGCAGACCTCTACAAATCCGCAATTACGACATTTTTGTCTATGTGCCGTCACCCCTTGTGCGCGGGCATTGGGGTACCGTCGTTGCCGTCGGATGCGCCGAGCGGCACGGAACACTTGGTTTCGTAGGCCCCAGGTATTGGGGACCCTCACCAGCGATTCATCCTGGAGGGCAATGAATCCAAACGGAGGTCGCCGCCCGAAATGATCCTCGCAGAGGAGCAAGTAGGTTGCGAGCTGGAGCCGTTTATTCTCCCTGACTTGAGTCCCGGAGGTCAGCTCGATAGGTACAACCGTGCCGTTTCTGAGCATGGCCATGCGATCGGGTCGACCGCGTAGAGCCAGTCGCGTGCTGGTCATAGTAGTCTGGTCCCGGTCGTAATTCCAATCAACGATTGAGTGCTGCCAGCGTTGCCATTGTACCCAGAGGAGTCGCAGGACCACGCAGGCAACTATAGCCGTGAGCGCTGCGAACGGCAGCGCTTGTAAACCCTCGCTAGTTTGAAAATACTGCATAGAGAGCCCCTATGAGTAGCAGTATGGCGATGATTATCGTCATCCATGAGATAGTTCTCGCAGGGGTGGGGGACCGATTGACCTGAGTCCATGCCCGGTGTCTGGCTGTACCAGCGGCCATGCGCTGTTGCGCCCGATCGTTGGGTTTATGGCCGGCATCCTTCAGTCGTAGAGATTCTGCACAAAATGTAAATTCGGCTATATCAGAAGCGAGGACTATCTCTTTACGTTTTCTTGGTGGCGGTTTTCGTCTAGGTGTTGACACCCCAGCATAGTATCTGAACTCTGGTCGCCAGGGTAGTTGGCGGCAGCCTCTCCTTGCCCATCTCCAACCCATGAGTAACCTTCGAGGCCGAAACCCTAGCGAGCTCGTCCGCAGCTACAACTATTGATGCCTTCAGCCCGGCGTGCCGGGTCGCGAGTCTCGGGATCCATCTTTCTCGAGGTCCTTAGCGCGCCGGGGAGGCCGGGAGAGATAGGTTCTATCCTCAGCCGCTGCAGCAGAATGAACCGGTCACGGAGAAAATCGATCTCCTCAAGTATCTCCTCACCCCTGACGGCTGACACCTCTCACCAGCCAGTTGATTATTGCATATCAGTAAATACCAAGCGAACACTCGGAGCGCCTTGAGAGTCTAGGGCCAGTCTTCAAACTCCGGCTGCGAAGATGACGTCGTATTCCGGATGTGTGAGGGGTCGGCCCCGCAGGGAAGATACGGGATGTACCGGGCCGAAGGGCCCGAAAGGGTGGCTAAGCCGCCGAACCTTCCCAAACGCAGGAAACTCTTCACCCAAAACTGTACCATCGTACCGCTGCGAGCTCGTGCAGAAGCGGCCAAAGCGTATAACCACGCCAACAACCATGTTCTCTGTACACCGTTTGCTACATGTGGGGTAGACTGTTCTTGACCGCGGAAGGCCTCTGATCTACTTTGTATCGGTATGACGATTGTTCGGTTCGCTACCCTCTCCGCCTAGTTCCCCCTAGGCCGTCATCTTTCGCCTGCATGCGAAGGAGGCATCGGTTACGCATGTTAACGTAGCCATGGAGTGGTGCGCACATAACGTCCGTCCGGGCGAGGCGCACAAGGAGCGAGCTTTTGCTTTCACTCGAAGAGTTGGGTCTCAGGGCCCAGACTTATTCATCAGACTGTATCCATCTTGAGCCTAACAAAGGCGACAATAAGCTCGATGGGGAAGTCGCAAATATCACCAGCAAGTCCACGGGGTCTGCCGTGCTTGGCCGAGTGGCCACCGTCGAACGAGGTCAGCAACACTTAGTTCTGACCGCAAATGGGTCTCAGTGGTCCAAAACATCCGGTCGCCTGGCAGCCGTCGGTCCGGAAATTGCGGTCGGTGACTGGGTTGTTCTGAGATCAGAAGGACTCACAATGAAAGTCCTACCGCGCCGCACTTATCTCGCTCGCCGTGCGGTGGGGAGACAAAGCCAACCGCAAGTAGTCGCTGCCAACCTTGACTGGGTCTTTGTAGTTACAGCGGTTGGTGAGGATTTCTCACCTCGACGCCTTGAGCGCTATATTACCCTGATAAACGAGGGAGGAGCAAAGCCGGTTATTGTCCTCAATAAGACTGACCTACCCTTCAACATCGCTCATGTCATGCGCGACATCAATGCGGTTGCACCCGGGGTACCTCTTTGCATGATTTCTGGGCAAAACCGTCAGCTAGACGAACTCCAGCCTTTTCTGCAGCCTCGACAAACAATCGCCTTGGTCGGCAGCTCAGGCGTGGGTAAGTCGACCATCATCAATGGTCTGCTCGGCTCATATCAACAGTCAACCTCCAACGTCAGAAGCCAAGATCACAAAGGTCGGCATACCACCACAAGACGGGAACTCTTTGTCGTCCCGAGTAGTGATCCGAAGTATCCCAACCGGGGGTTGATTATTGATACCCCAGGGATGCGGGAGGTGGGTTTAACCGCGGCCACGGATGGGTTGGCCGTAGCCTTCCACGATGTAACATTATTGGCCGAAGGCTGCAGATTTCGAGATTGCACCCACTCCGAAGAGCCAGGCTGTGCGGTAAAGGCCGCTCGAGAGCAGGGCAAGCTCGCGGAAGATCGCTGGAAAAGTCACCAGAGTCTCCAAAAAGAGGTCGCTTATGAGGCCCGCCGAGCGGACCCGCGAGCCCATCGGGATACCAAGAGTCGGTGGAAAAGCATCCATAAAGAACTCAAAATCCGTCGTAAGATCGACCCTAAGCTACGTGGTCGCTAGTTACGTAGCTTAGAAGCCGACTGTAGCCTTTCCTCGACCCATATTCCCCAGAAGATTCTATAGCCACAGTGCTGGCCCATGTAAGCTATCCCTAATTGATAATATGGGCTTAGCAGCATCCATCAGAAGATAGAGGCAACAGCTAACCCATGTTGAAAAGGTCGCTAGCAACTTGTTGATTTCGCCAAGCAACTAGATTAGTAATGCGAATGACATACCAGCCGATGGTATCAAAGCCGCTGCGCAGGCAATTGTTTATGATGTTCAGGGGTTGTGGTGAACGCTCCTGAGCATTGTTGTATCAGGCATCAAATAGGGATTGTATAAAGTTGATCAGGCGAGGGCATTGCCTTTCGGATGTATAATTATCTATGAAGTGCTGCTTGGCTCGTTGGGCTAATTCGTTGGTGGGATGTGTTGTTGCTTGCATTGCCTGCTGAATACCGTCCGCGACTTTTTCGGCGTTGTCGGTAAGTTCGAAATAGTAGCCCTGCTTACCGTGCTCAAAGATTTCTGCCATGCCACCCACCCTTGATGCTACCACCGGGACACCGCGTGCAAGTGCTTCAATAAGAACAATGCCAAAGCTTTCCATTCGTGCGCAATGAACCAGAAGTTTGTGGCCGTGTATCATTTGGGAGCCATTGGGGACAAATCCCATGAATGTCACATAATCAGCCAGTCCATTTTGCTGAGCAAAGGCTTCAAGCCCAGAACGGTCTGGGCCGTCACCTACCAGGGTAAGGCTGTAGCGATGCCTCCGCTTGTGTAAGCAGAGTAATGCTTCCGAAAGTAACTGCTGCTTCTTGCGGGGCTCCAGTGTTCCGATACAAATTATGTCGGCGTGCATGTTCGCCTTCTGTTCGTCGGGTTCTTTTATGAAATTGGGCAATAAGAGGCTTGGTGTCTTATCGAGAACTGGAACGCGTGAGCATAGTTCTTTTCTCATAAATGATGAGACGTAGACAATGCCATCCAATTGTCGTAAGCATGACTCCTCCATGGATTTGATTCTGGAAAAGTAGTTATTGTTGCTACTAAGCAACCCCATCTCCCTCCATTCGTCTGCCTGAGATACATTAAAGTGGGTTACCAGAATGACTTTTTGCTCATCGTTTCTAACCTCCAGTGCTGCTTTTGCAGAGAGCGGACATTGTGCGTAGATTACGCATTGCTCATCAGCACGGCAAGCACGCCTCAATGATTCTTTCAGTGCGAGGTAGTGCCAGTAACGATACCAAAAAAAGCCCCACTCACCGGATACCTTGTCTACGATATAGCGTAGCGCAAAAACAGGGTAAATTCATTTGCCTGCATCGAGGGATGTGCAGAGCTGATAGGCTTGCCCGTGTTTCGCGAAATAACGCATGCATTCTGCAAAGTGAGTTTGCACACCTGTAGTACCTTTCTCCCTGAGCAAAGTTGCGATTATTATCTTGGGCATGGGATTTTACTAATAGTTTGAAAGCTATGCCACAGGTGGACTTAGTTGAAACGAATTTCGGTTTATGTATGAGTAGGAACATGCATAAGCGAAATTCCTAAGCACCAAGCACCGTACAGCCTGTTGATCTAGCCCTGCGCGCATCTATCGGCCGGTCTTTCCGTGAAACGTCCTGACCACGAAAAGTCTCTCCTCGGTCAGGTACCGCGGGGTGCTCTCGCCTCGTCGTCAGAGCGTTTCACGAAAAGCCGGGCTCGACAGCTACACACATGGCCAAATCAACCGGCTGCGTAGCGTGAAAAGGCGTCGATGACGCCGGTCACACATCGGCCTCTTGCATCGAACGCCAGGTGCGCAGGCTACTCAGCCAGAGAGCGTGCCCATGCACTC